>JAGWTS010000118.1 GCA_028868875.1 Burkholderiales bacterium
CATCTCCTGCATCTGCTGCCGGAGTTCGGCCAGCGAGCGCGCGAGCGTCTGGTTCTGCTCCTGCAGCGCCTGCAGCGTGGCGGCGTCATCGGCCGCGGCCGCGGGCAGCGCGGCGGCGCCGAGGGCGAGCGCGGCGCACAGGGCGCGCGGGCGCGCGATGAGGGAGGGGTTCATGGGCAGGGACTCCTTGGGCAACGGGGAAGGGAAGGCTCGGGCCGGGTGCGGGGGCTACTGCGCCGCGGCTCGCGCCTGCAGGCACTGGGGCCGGCGCGCGTAGTCATCCGGGAGTGCGGGGTCCCAGCCGTCGCTCAGCGTGCAGAGAAAGGCGACGATCGAGGCGAACTCGCGCGCGTCCAGCGTCGGGGCGAGCAGCGGGCTGTAGGGCACTTCGTCGAGGTTGATGCTGCCGTGCAGGCCGGGCGGCAAGTCGTTGAAGGGCGCGTCGACGCCGCCTTGCGCATCGCGGTACCAGCGCGCGGGGTCGGTGTCGCGCGTGGCGTACCAGCCGACCACGTCGTCGAGCCGGCTGAAGACGCCGTTTTGGAAGCTGTGCTGGCGCAGCGCGACGTTGCGCAGGCTCGGCACCTTGAAGGCCCCGCACAGCGAGGTTCGGTGCGCCAGGTCGGCGCGCAGCGGGCCGCACAGCCCCAGGTCGTAGAGATCCTGGCTGCCGCCATACGCCGCACCGTTGGCCGGGACGCAGGGCAGGCCGTTGCCGGGCCGGTTCGCGGCGATGGCCCAGTTGCGCGGAACGCCGATGTCGTCGTAGCTGAAGTCGGTGAAGAGCGCGGGCAGGCCCCGCGCCGGGCTCGAGACGTGGCAGGCATTGCAATTGCCGCGCGACGGGTCGTTGAAGGCTTGCAGGCCGGCCATTTCCACGGCGTCGAGGCTTGCGCTGCCGCGCTGGAAGGCGTCGAACTTGCTGTCGAAGCGCTGAAACTCGGGGTTCCCGGTCTCGAAGGCGGCGAGCGCGGCGCCCACGGCGGCCAGCGTCTGCTCGGGCGGCGTCAGTGCGAGCGGCCCGAACACGGCTTCGAATTCGGCCTTGTAGGGCCGCGTCGCCAGGATTTGCTGCAGGGTGGCGGCGTCGGCCAGCGCCCTCTCGAAGGGATTCAGGAGAGGCTGCACCGCCTGTTGCGCCAGGGTGGCGCCGCGGCCGTCGCGGATGAAGCCGCCCACCGGATTGCCGTCGGCGTCGAGGCGGAACGCCGGCGTGAACGCGGCGGAGGTCAGTGACGGCGTGGCGCGCAGGCCGGGGAGGTCCAGCGCCGGCCCGCCCAGCGGCACCGATAGGCCTTCTGCCGCGGCGAACCCCGTGGCGGCGACGTGGCAGCTGGCGCAGGATCGGGCGCCCGAAGCCGAGAGCGCCGTGTCGGAGAAGATCTGGCGCCCGAGCGCGGCCATCGGCGACAAGCCGTCCGGCGCTGCAGCGCCGCTGCCTGCGCCGCCGCAGGCCGTCAGGACGGCGAGGCTGGCTGCGGCAAGCCAGAATGAGCAAGCTTTCAATTGAGATGGCGAACACAAATGCGAATGGTTCGCATTCTATATGTGACGTTCTCCATCGCAAGAACTTCTCGGACACGAACTGCTGCAGGGCGGTTCGGCGCAGCGCGCTTCGGCGCGGCATCGCGCCGGCCGGCGCGATGCCGCGGCATCAGCCGCGCAGGCCGGCCAGGGCTTGGTAGGCTGCCTCGACGCCTTGGGCGACGACCGCATCCATCCAGGCTTCTTCGTCGCAGTAGAACGCGTCCTTCACGCGCTGCTTGATCGCCGCGCTCTGGGCGGCGCCGGCCTCGGGGTGGTTCTCGAGCCACTGGTCGGCGCGCAGCGCGGCCATCACATCCTGCAGCGGCAGGGTGCCGTATTCGAGCGCGATGCTGGTGAACTCGGCCTGCGGGCATTCCTGGTAGACGGCCTCGAACATCATGCCGCTGAGCCGGGCCGAGGTCGAGCTGCCGTCGTAGATCGAGGTCACGCCTGGGCCCCACCAGGCGCGCGCGCGCGCCAGGCCCTCGCGGTCGGCTTCGCTCAGGTTCAGGATGCGCTCGCCCACGCCCTTGGGGCCGAGGCCGGTGTGCAGGTCGATCCAGCCCAGGCGCGCACAGCGGCGCGCCTCTTCCTGCAGCACGTGGCGGAACACCTGCTGGCTCCAGGTCGGGTTGCGCCCGCAATAGAAGATGCCCTGCGGGTGCTCGTGCTGGCCGGCGGAGATGGCGGTCTGCAAGGCGCGCTCGCCGTGGCGCAGGGCGTAGCCCATGATCGCGGCCTCGTTCTCGGGCGTCGGCGGCCAGGTTGCGGGCACCAGGAAATGGGCGAGTTCGTCGTAGCCCGGGTTCGGCGCCAGGGGCTGGCTGAAATCGCGGAAGTTGCGGTTGAGGTCGACGTTCTCGTGCGTCGTGCGCCGCCACCACGAGAAGCCCCAGGGGTTCAGCGCATGGAGGTAGAGCAGGGCCACCCCGGCTTCGCGCGCCTCGCGCTGGAACTGTGCATCCGCCAGCAGCGCGCCTTGCACGCCCGAGCCGCAGAATCCCTCGACGCCGTGGCAGCCGCTGGAGATGACGAGCAGCGCTTGCGCATCGGGCGGCCCGGAGCGCGCCAGGTCCAGCGCCAAGGCCTCGCCGTTGCGGCCGACCAGCGGATGCGGGTGCGAATGCAATTCGAGCCCCGCGGCCTCGGCGGCGGCGATGAACTTGGCGCGCGCCTCGGCGTAGCTCGCGGCGAAATACGGCTGGTTCATGGCGGGGGCCTTCCGGGGTGGGGGTTCAGCGGCGCGGCGTGGCCAGCCACTTCTCGGCCAGCCGCGCCCAGGCGGTGGCGCCGAGCGGAATCAGGTCGTCGTTGAAGTCGTAGCTCGGGTTGTGCAGCATGCAGGGGCCCAGGCCGTGCCCGCCCTCGCGGTGCGCGCCGTCGCCGTTGCCGATCACGAAATAGCAGCCGGGCTTGTCCTGCAGGAAGTAGCTGAAATCCTCGGCGCCCATCGTCGGCTCGAATTCGAGCACGTTCTCGGGGCCGACGACCTCGCCGAGCAGGCCGCGCGCGAACTCGGTCTCGGCCGCATGGTTGATCGTCGGCGGGTAGTTGCGCTCGAACTCGAAATCGCAGTGCGTCTCGAAGGCGGCACAGGTGGCCTCGGCAACCTGCTTCATGCGCCGCTCGACGAGGTCGAGCACCTCGGTGCTGAAGGTGCGCACCGTGCCTTGCAGCACGCAGCGGTCGGGGATGACGTTCACGGCCTCGCCGGCGTGGATCATCGAAACCGAGATCACGGCGGTGTCGAGCGGGCGCTTGTTGCGCGTGACGATGGTCTGAAAGCCCTGCACGATCTGGCACGCCACCGGCACCGGGTCGATGCCGTTGTGCGGCATCGCCGCATGCGCGCCCTTGCCGTGGACCGTGACGCTGAACTCGTTGCTGCTCGCGAACACCGGGCCGCTGGCGAGGGCGAACTGCCCCACCTTCAGGCCGGGCCAGTTGTGGGCGCCGAAGATCGCTTCCATCGGGAAGCGCTCGAACAGCCCGTCCTTCATCATCTCGCGCGCGCCGCCGCCGCCTTCCTCGGCGGGCTGGAACACGAGGTAGACCGTGCCGTCGAAGTTGCGGTGCCGCGCCAGGTGCTTGGCCGCGGCCAGCAGCATTGCGGTGTGGCCGTCGTGGCCGCAGGCGTGCATGCGCCCCGGATGCCGGCTGGCGTGGGCGAACTGGTTGCGCTCGGTCATCGGCAGGGCGTCGATGTCGGCGCGCAGGCCGACTGCGCGCGCCGAACTGCCGTTCTTGACGATGCCCACGACCCCGGTCTTGCCCAGGCCGCGATGCACCGGGATGCCCCAGTCGGCGAGCGCCTTCGCGATCAGGTCGGCGGTGCGCACTTCCTCGAAGCAGAGTTCGGGATGGGCGTGGAGGTCGCGCCGCAGTGCCGCGACGCTGGCGGCATCGGCAAGAATGGATTCGATGAGCTTCATGGCCGGTTCGCGAAAGGGCGGGCGGCCATGTTAGCCCGAGCCGCGCCAATCGGCGCAAATCGGCGCAGGGCCGCGCGGGGCGTTGCGCCAATGCTCGGCCGCCGCCCGGAGCTCATGCCATAGTTCGGCGATGACGTCCGACCTTCCCGCCGTGCGCCGCGTCCACGCCGCCTGCCCGCACGACTGCCCCGACACCTGCGCGATGCAGGTCACGGTCGAGCGCGGCCGCGCCCTGCGGGTCCAGGGCAACCCCGAGCACCCGACGACGGCCGGCGTGCTCTGTACCAAGGTCAGCCGCTATACCGAGCGCAGCTACCACCCGGGCCGGGTGCTGCGGCCGCTGCGCCGGGCCGGGCCCAAGGGCAGCGGACGCTTCGTCGAAGTGGGCTGGGACGAAGCGCTGGACGCCATCGCCGCGCGCCTGGGCGCCATCGCGGCGCGCGACCCCCAGGCCATCCTGCCCTACAGCTACGCCGGCACGATGGGGCTGGTGCAGGGCGAGAGCATGGCGATGCGCTTCTTCCACCGCCTGGGCGCCTCGCTGCTCGACCGCACGATCTGTTCCTCGGCCGGCGGCGCCGCCCTGGCCGCGACCTATGGCGGCAAGGTCGGCATGCATCTCGAGCATTTCGCCGAAAGCCGGCTGATCCTGATCTGGGGCAGCAACTCCATCACCTCGAACCTGCATTTCTGGACCCTGGCGCAACAGGCCAAGCGCGCCGGCGCGAAGCTCGTCTGCATCGACCCGCGGCGCAGCGAGACGGCCGAGAAATGCCACCAGCACATCGCCTTGCTGCCCGGCACCGACGGCGCGCTCGCGCTCGGGCTGATGCACGAACTCGTCGTCAACGACTGGCTCGACCCCGACTACATCGAGCGCCACGTCGAAGGCTGGCCGGCCCTGCGCGAGCGCGCGCTGGCCTGGACGCCCGAGCGCACGGCCGCCGTCTGCGGCATCACGGCTGGCGAGGTGCGCGGCCTGGCGCGCGACTACGGAACGACCCGGCCGGCGGCGATCCGCCTGAACTACGGCATGCAGCGCGTGCACGGCGGCGGCAGCGCGACCCGGCTCGCGGCCTTGCTGCCCTGCCTGGTCGGCGCCTGGCGCGACCCCGCCGGCGGGCTGCTGCTGTCGAGTTCGGGCTGGTTCAGGGACGCGCGCAACGACGCCTGGCTGCAGCGCCCCGATCTGCTGGGGGAGCGGCGCCCGCGCACCCTCAACATGGTGAGCATCGGCGACGACCTGCTGCGCGAGGCCTCGCCCGGCTTCGGCCCGAAGATCGAGGCGCTGGTCGTCTACAACAGCAACCCCGTGGCGGTGGCACCGGAGAGCCGCAAGGTGGCGGCCGGCTTCGCGCGCGAAGACCTGTTCACGGTGGTGCTGGAGCATTTCCTCACCGACAGCGCCGACCACGCCGACTACGTGCTGCCGGCGACGACCCAGCTCGAACACTGGGACATCCACAGCTCCTACGGCCACACCAGCGTGGTGCTGAACGAGCCGGCGATCGCCCCGCTGGGCCAGGCGCGGCCGAACACCGAGATCTTCCGCGGCCTGGCCGCACGCATGGGCTTCGCCGAGGCCTGCTTCGCCGACAGCGACGAAACCCTGGTGCGCGGCGCCTTCCGCCCCGACATCGTCGACTACGAAGTCCTGCAGCGCCAGGGCTGGTTCCAGCTGGCGCGCGCCGAGGCGCCTTTCGCCGACGGCGGCTTCTTCACGCCCAGCGGCAAGGCTCGCGCCGACGCCCCCGGGCTCGGCCTGCCCGACCACGTGCCCAACCACGAATCCGCGGCCTCGGCGCCCGCGCTCGCGGCGCGCTATCCGCTGGCGATGATCTCGCCGCCGGCGCGCAATTTCCTCAATTCGAGCTTCGTCAACGTCGACAGCCTGCGCGCCAGCGAAGGCGAGCCCAAGCTCGAGATCCACCCCGAGGACGCGGCCGCGCGCGGCATCGCCGACGGCGCGCCGGTGCGCGTCTTCAACGACCGCGGCAGCTACCTCTGCAAGGCCGAACTCAGCCCGCGCGCGCGCCGCGGCGTCGTCAACGGCCTGGGCGTGTGGTGGCGCAAGTTCGGCCTGGGCGGCACCAACGTCAACGAACTGACGCACCAGCGCCTCACCGACATCGGCCGCGCGCCCTCGTTCTACGACTGCCTGGTCGAGGTTTCGCCCGCGTGAAGCGCCTGCGGCGCGCTGCGGCGATCTGCGTGCTGGCCGGCTTCGCGATGCTCGCCAGCGGCTGCAGCACGGCCGGCTATTACGCCCAGGCCCTGGGCGGCCACCTCGCGGTGCTGCGCAAGTCACGCCCGGTGTCCGAGTGGCTGGCCGACCCTGCGACCCCGGCGCCGCTGCGCGCGCGCCTGGAATTGGCCGAGCGCATGCGCGACTACGCCGTCGCCGCGCTCGGCCTGCCCGACAACGCCAGCTACCGCCGCTACGCCGACCTGGGCCGCGGCGCGGTGGTCTGGAACGTGGTGGCGGCGCCCGAGCTGTCGCTGACGCTCGAGACCTGGTGCTTTCCGGTGATGGGCTGCGTCGGCTACCGCGGCTATTACGACAAGGCCGCGGCCGAGGCCCTGGGCGCCGAGCTGAAGGCGCAGGGCTGGGAAGTCGAGGTCTACGGCGTGCCGGCGTATTCGACCCTGGGCTGGAGCAACTGGCTCGGCGGCGACCCGCTGCTCAACACCTTCATCGACTGGCCCGACGGCGAACTCGCGCGCCTGATCTTCCACGAGCTCGCGCACCAGGAGGCCTACGCCGCCGACGACACGATGTTCAACGAGTCGTTCGCGGTGGCGGTCCAGCGCCTGGGCAGCAGCCGCTGGCTGCAAGCTCATGGCGACGCCGCAGCGCGCGCCGCCGACGCGCGCTCGAGCGCCCGCCGGGAGGACTTCCAGGCGCTGACCCTGGCCTGGCGCAAGAAGCTCCAGGCGCTGTACACGAGCCGGGCGAGCGACGCCGACAAGCGCCGGCGCAAGGCCGAGCTGATGGCGGCGATGCGCGCCGACTACGCCCGCATGAAGACCGAGCGGTGGGGCGGCTACGCCGGCTACGATGCCTGGTTCGAGCATGCGAACAATGCCGCCCTCGGCGTCCAGGCGGCCTACAACGAGCTGGTGCCGCAGTTCGAGGCCTTGTTCGAGCGCGAGGGCGGGGACTTCCACCGCTTCTACGCCGCGGTCAGGCGCCTGGCCGCACTGCCCAAGGCCGAGCGCCGGGCGGAACTGGCGGCACAGAAATAGGGGACGCATCGAAGTGGCCGACATCAAGATCCATCGCGATCACCATCTGGGGCTGGCCCGGGCGCGCAAGATTGCCTGGACCTGGGCCGAGCAGGTCGAGGAGCGCTTCGGCATGGAATGCACCGTGGTCGAGGGCAAGACCGGCGATACGGTGGCGTTCACGCGCAGCGGCGTCAACGGCCGCCTCGTCGTCGCCGCCGACCACTTCGATCTCGAAGCCCGGCTCGGATTCCTGCTCGGCGCCTTCAGCAAGACGATCGAGCAGGAGATCCTGGCGAACCTGGACGAGCTGCTGGTCCAGGGCGCCGCGGCGAAGAAGGCGGCCGCGAAGAAGGCCGCGCGCAAGCCGGCCAAGTAACCGCGGCGTCGAGCCGCTGCTTCGAGCCGCTACTTCAGCGATTCGACGAGGTCGATGTAGTCCTGCATCGCCTCGGCGGCCGGCTTGCCTTCGACCGCCGCCCAGGCGTCGTGCTTGGCGCGTCCGACCAGGTCCGAGAATCCCGGGCGCTGGCCTTCGACATCGCCCGCGCTCGCCTGCTTGTACAAGGCATAGAGCTTCAGCAGGGTCATGTTGTCGGGCTTCACGGGCAAGGCCTTGCTCTCGGCCACGGCCTTTTCGAAAGCCGCCTTCAATTCGTCCATGGCGCGCCTTTTCTTCCTGGGTCAAAAGCGGAACTTGACGCTGGCGATGTTAGCGGTGAATAGTGCCCGGCCCCCGAGCAGCAAGACAACGAGGACGAGAAGATGAACCCGCACGCCGAGCGCATGTCGCGCGTCGACACCGCATGGTTGCGCATGGACAGCGACGTGAACCTGATGTTGATCGTCGGCGTCTGGCTGATCGCGCCCGCGCTCGGCCTGGACGAGTTGCGCGCGCGCGTCGCCGAGCGGCTGCTCGCCTACCGTCGCTTTCGCCAGAAGGCCGTGGTCGATGCGACGGGCGCGAACTGGGTCCTTGATGCCGATTTCGACCTCGCCCGCCACGTCGTCGCCGAGCGCCTGCCGCGCCGGCGCGGGCGCAGCGAGCGCACCGCCTTGCAGGCCTTGTGCGGCGAGCTCGCCATGAAGCCGCTCGACCGGGCGCACCCGCTGTGGCAGTTCCACCTCGTCGAAGACTACGAAGGCGGCTCGGCCTTGGTGATGCGCATCCACCACAGCATCGCCGACGGCATCGCCCTGATCGCGGTGACGCTGTCGATCACCGACGGCGGCCGCGCGCCGCCCGCGCGCGCGCCGGCCGCCGAGCCCGAAGCCGACTGGCTCGCCGACGCGGTGCTGAAGCCCTTGACCGAGATGACGGTCAAGGCGATCGGCCTGTACGGCGGCGGCGTCACGAAGGCGCTGGCCCTGCTCGCCGACCCGCCGGACACGCTCGGCCTGGCGCGCAGCGGCACCCGGATCGTGAAAGACGCGGTGGCTCTGGCGGCGATGGCCGACGACGCGCCGACCCGGCTCAAGGGCAGGCCTTCGGGGCGCAAGCTCGTGGCCTGGGGCGAGCCGATTCCGCTCGATGCGGTCAAGCTCGTCGGCAAGGCCCTGGGCGCCTCGGTGAACGACGTCCTGCTGGCCTGCGTGGCGGGCGCCATCGGCGGCTATCTGCGCGCCGCCGGCGACGAACCGGCGGGCCAGGAGATCCGCGCCATGGTGCCGGTGAACCTGCGCCCGCTCGAGCAGGCCTGGCAGCTCGGCAACCGCTTCGGCCTGGCGCCGCTGGTGCTGCCGATCGGAATCGAGAACCCGATCGAGCGTCTCTATGGAGTGCGGGCACGGATGAACGAACTCAAGGACAGCTACCAGCCCCTGCTCGCCTTCGCCATCCTCTCGGTGACGGGGCTGTTCGTCAAGCCGGTGCAGGACGCCGTGCTCGGCCTGTTCTCGAAGAAGACTACGGCGGTGATGACCAACGTGCCGGGCCCGGCGCAGCCGCTGCGGTTCTGCGGCCGCACCGTGCGCCAGAACCTGTTCTGGGTGCCGGCTTCGGGCGGAGTGGGGGTCGGGGTCTCGATCCTGAGCTACGGCGGCGGGGTCCAGTTCGGCCTCATCACGGATGCCGCGCTCTGCCCCGATCCGCAGGCCCTCATCGATCGCTTCGAGCCCGAGTTCCAGAAGCTGCTCGTGCTCGCGCTGATGCTGCCCTGGGGCGAGGGCTGAGGCCGGGCGGGCGCGGCGCCAGCGCTTCGAAGCGCATCGCCAGCGCCTGTTCGCGCAGCCAGCGGTGGCCGGGGTCGTGGGCCGAACGCCAGGTCCAGTGCATCGCGACCTCGAAGGGCGGCAGGCCGATGTCGAGCTCGATCACCTGCAGCTCGAGCCGCGCCGCGAAGCGCAGGGCCGGGCGCAGCGGCAGGATCACCGCGAGGTCGGTCGCCGCGAGGATGGGCGGCACGACGGTGAAGTGCGGCAGCGTCAGGCGGATCTGCGGCTGCAGCCCGAGCAAGGCCAGCGCGCGCGCCGGCTCGGCATGGCTGGCGACGAGGATGAAGCCCAGCCGGTCCAGCGCCGCCCGGCTGTCGAGCCCCGCGGCCAGGGGATGGCCGCGCCGCAGCAGCACGACGTAGCGCTCTTCGAGCAGCACCGCGCGTTCGGTGCCGACGAGCCCGGGCAGGTAGCCGAAGGCGAGGTCGAGCCGGCCTTCGTCGAGCGCGCCGGCGATCTGCTCGGGGGCGAGCTGCACCGCCTCGACCCGCACGCCCGGCGCGGCGACACCGATGCCGGCCATCAGCTGCGGCAGGAATTCGTCGGCGCCGATGTCGCTCATGTGGACGACGAAGCGGCGCTGCGAGCGCGCGGCATCGAAGGCCTGCGATTCGCGCAAGGCCAGGTCGATCAGCTGCAGAGCCGTTTCGACCTGGCGCGCGAGCTGCTCGGCGCGCGGCGTCGGCCGCACACCGCCGGGGCAGCGCTGGAACAGCGGGTCGTGCAGCGCCAGCCTCAGCCGCGTCAACGCGTGGCTGACGGCCGGCTGCGACAAGCCCAGCGTCTGCGCGGCGCGACTCACGCTGCGCGCCGCATGGACCGCGGCGAAGACCTGGAGCAGGTTGAGGTCGAGGTCGCGAATATGCATCGCGCGAATCCTACTCACAAAGCCCATTGCATGGACGAATGAGGGGGCGGCCTCTACAGTCGCGCGACTCGACGGCAGGAGACGAGCCGCATGGAAGTCCAGTTCACCGAACAGATCCGCCAGCTCCAGCTCGGCGCCGGCGCCACCTTCCACGGCGAAGGCATCCTCGCGATCACGAAGGCGCTGCTGCAATCGGGCGTGGCCTACGTCGGCGGCTACCAGGGCGCGCCGGTCTCGCACCTGCTCGACGTGATGGTCCAGGCCCGGCCGTATCTCGACACGCTGGGCGTGCACGTCGAGGCCTGCTCGAACGAGGCCTCGGCCGCGGCCATGCTCGGCGCCTCGATCCACTATCCGCTGCGCGGCGCAGTGACCTGGAAGTCCATCGTCGGCACCAACGTCGCGGCCGACGCCTTGTCGAATCTGGCTTCGCCGGGCGTGGTCGGCGGCGCGCTCATCGTCGTCGGCGAAGACTACGGCGAAGGCGCGAGCGTGATCCAGGAGCGCAGCCACGCCTACGCGGCCAAGAGCACGCTGGCGCTGTTCGACCCCCGGCCCGACCTCGGCAACATGGCGCGGCTGGTCGAACACGCCTTCGCGTTGAGCGAAGCGAGCAACATGCCGGCGCTGATGGAGTTGCGCATCCGCGCCTGCCATCTGCGCGGGCGCTTCACGGCCAAGGACAACGTTGCGCCGCGCTGGTCGACGCGCGAGCTCATTGCCGAGCCCGCCGGCTTCGACTACATGCGCCTGGCGCACCCGCCGGTGACCTTCCGCCACGAGAAGCTGAAGATCGAGCAGCGCATTCCCGCCGCCCAGCGCTACATCGCCGAGCACAGTCTGAACGAGCGCTTCGACGGCGCGCGCAAGCAGGTCGGGCTCATCGTCCAGGGCGGGCTCTACAACGCCCTCGTGCGCGCCTTGCAGACCTGCGGCCTGGCCGACGCCTTCGGCG
The DNA here is from genome assembly GCA_028868875.1 of Burkholderiales bacterium. Classification (GTDB taxonomy): domain Bacteria; phylum Pseudomonadota; class Gammaproteobacteria; order Burkholderiales; family Burkholderiaceae_C; genus Rubrivivax. The sequence continues at coordinate 11,222 of JAGWTS010000118.1, forward strand.
CAGCTGAGCTGCCGCTGCTGGTGCTCAACGTAACCTATCCGCTCGTGCCTGACGAAGTCGCCGCCTTCTCCCGCGGCCGCGACGCGGTGCTCGTGGTCGAGGAAGGCAGCCCCGAATACATCGAGAAGGACCTGGCCCAGGCCTTGCGCCGGCTCGCCGTCGCGACCCCGGTGCATGGCAAGGACCTGCTGCCGGCGGCAGGCGAATACACGGTCGAGGCCCTGGTGCCGGGGCTGATCGCCTTCGTCGAACGCTACCTGCCCGATGTCGACCTTGCCCCGGCGCGGGCCTGGATTGCGGCCAACGCCGAGCGCCGCGCCGACGTGGCGCGCGCCCTCGGCCCGCTGCCGGCGCGGCCGCCGGGCTTTTGCGTCGGCTGCCCCGAGCGCCCGGTGTTCTCGGCCTTGAAGCTGGCCCAGGCCGAGGTCGGGCCGGTCCACATCGCCGCCGACATCGGCTGCCACGCCCTGGCCACCTTCGAGCCCTTCAGCTCGGGCCATTCGATCCTCGGCTACGGCATGAGCCTGGCGAGCCGCGCGGGGGTGGGCCCGATGATGCAGCGGCGCACGCTGGCGATCATGGGCGACGGCGGCTTCTGGCACAACGGCCTGCTCACGGGGGTGCAGGCGGCGCTGTTCAACGGCGACGACGCGGTGCTCGTGATCATGAAGAACGGCTACACCTCGGCCACCGGAACCCAGGACATTCTGAACACCCCGGACGACGAGGCCAAGGCCGAGGCCGCGGCCCAGGCTCACCTGCACCAGAGCCTGACGCACAAGAACCAGACCATCGAGCAGACCCTGAAAGGCATGGGCCTGGAGTGGATGCGCGTCGTCGACAACTACGACGTCGACGCGATGCGGCGCACGCTGCAGGAAGCCTTCACCAGCCCCTACACGGGACTCAAGGTCGTCATCGCCGAAGGCGAATGCCAGCTCGAACGCCAGCGCCGCATCAAGCCCTGGAACGCGGCGCGGCTGAAACGCGGGGAGCGCGTCGAGCGCGTCAAGTACGGCGTCGACGAAGACGTGTGCACGGGCGACCATGCCTGCATCCGCCTGTCGGGCTGCCCGACGCTCACGCTCAAGGACAACCCCGACCCGCTGCGCGTCGACCCGGTGGCCACGGTCATCGACGGCTGCGTCGGCTGCGGCCTGTGCGGCGCCAATGCGCTGGCGGCGTCGCTGTGCCCGAGCTTCTACCGCGCCGAGATCGTGCGCAACCCGGGCTGGGGCGAGCGCTTCGTCGCGGCCCTGCGCGCGCGCGTCGTCGGCCTGCTCCAACCGGCCTGAGAACGATGAACCTGCAACCGATCACGATCCTGCTCGGCGCCCTCGGGGGCGAAGGCGGCGGCGTCCTCAGCGAATGGCTGTACGAGCTCGCGGTGCGCTCGGGCCATGCGGCGCAGGCGACCTCGATTCCCGGCGTGGCCCAGCGCACGGGGGCCACGACCTATTACGTCGAGATCAGCCCGGTCGCCGAGAGTGCGCTCGGCGGCCGGCGCCCGGTGTTCAGCCTCAACCCGGTACCGGGCGCGATCGACCTGCTGGTCTCTTCCGAGCTGCTCGAGACCGCGCGCCAGGTCGGCAACGGCATGGCCAGCGCCGGGCGCACCCTCGTCATCAGCTCGACCGCACGGGCGCTTACCGTGGCCGAGAAGATGCAGCTCGGCGACGGCCGGCTCGATTCGGCGGCTCTGGCTGCAGTGCTGCAACGCCATTGCCGCGGCGCCGAACTGCTCGACATGGCGGCGCTGGCCGCGCGCAGCGGCAGCGCAATCAGCGCCGTGCTCTTCGGCGCCATCGCCGCCAGCGGCGTGCTGCCCTGGCCGCGCGCGGCCTACGAAGACACGATCCGCGCCGCCGGGGTTGGCGTCGAGCCGAGCCTGCGCGGCTTTGCCGCCGCCTTCGACGAGATCGGCCGCCGGCGCGAGCGGCAGGCGGCGCTGGCGGAGGCGCTCGAGCCGGCGCCGGTCCCGCTGCCCGAGCCCCCTGCCGCACCCGCGGCAGTCGATTTGCGCGCGCTGGCGCGCTCGCGCCTGGCCGCGTACCAGGACGCCGATTACGCGCGCCTGTACGACCAGCGCCTCGCCCGCCTCGAAGCCGCGGCCGGCACCGGTGCGGCGCGCGTCGGCGCCGCGGCCGAGCGCTGGCTGGCGCTGTGGATGGCCTTCGACGACATCGTCCGCGTCGCCGCGCTCAAGCTCGCGGCCAGCCGCCAGGCCCGGGTGCGGCGCGAGGTCGGGGCGCGCGACGACGAGATCGTGAAGACCTTCGAGCATTTCAAGCCCGGCATCGCCGAAGTCGCGGGCCTGCTGCCGGATGCGCTGGCGCGGCGGGTCCTGGCCTGGGACCGGCGCCGCGTCGCGCGCGGCATCGAGCCCTGGGCGCTGCCGATGCGCATCGGCACCCACACCGTCGGCGGTGCGCTCGCCTTGCGCGTCGTCGCTGGCGCCAAGCGCTGGCGCCGGCGCGGCAGCCGCTTCGCGACCGAGCAGCGGCTGATCGAGCGCTGGCTTTCGGCGATCGAGCGCGCCGCAGCCGCTGCCGATCTCGAACTCGCCGTGGAGATCGCCCATTGCGGCGCCCTGGTCAAGGGTTACGGCAGCACGAACGAGCGCGGCAAGGAGCGGCTGCTGCACCTGCTCGACCATGTCGCCTTCGCGCCCGCGCCGGGCCGCGCCGAGGCCGTGCGCCGGGCGCGCGAAGCGGCGCTGGCCGACGAATCCGGGGCGGCATTCGACTCCGCACTGGCGGCCCAGGGCTTGCCGAAACGCCCGATTCGCGAGCAGGCCATTCGCTGGTACCGTAGGCGCCCCGCCGCCGGTCAGCCAGAGCCGGCGGCAGGCAGCGCCAAACCCTGACCCAGTGAGGAAGATTTCTTGTTCCGTTCGCGATTGATTCTGGCGGTATCGCTCGCGGCGCTGTTCGGCGCCGTGATGGCCCAACAGGTGGTCGAACCGGCTGCCGCGCCCGCTGCAGCCGCCAGCGCGGCGGGCGTCCAGACCTTTGCGGTGCCGCCGCAGCCCCAGACGCTGGCCGCGCCTTTGCCGGCCGCGTCCGCGCCGGCCGAAGCGTCG
>JAGWTS010000119.1 GCA_028868875.1 Burkholderiales bacterium
CCGACCCCTTGCGCGGCCGCGGTGCGCTTCACGCGGGCGGCAGCGCTGGCCTTCTTCGCTTTCGCCGTCACCAGCGCAGCGGCTTCGGTATCGGCCTCGCCCTTGGTGGCAAAGGCTTGCCAGAAGGCGACCACGTCGGCCAAGCGCCAGCGGGTGCAGCGCGGTTGCCGCACTGCCGGCGCCGGGGCGCGGCCGGTGCGCACTTCCTCGTGCCACCAGGAAACCGACATGCCGCCCGCGGCGGCGCAGGTCGGTGCGTCGATCAGGGCCACGCTCGAAAGCGCGGCCGGAATCTCGGGAAGATCAGTCTTTGCGGTCACTGTTGGCCCTATCGCTGCAAATAGCAGCAGTGGGGCCAGTGTCGAAAGATGCCGCGGCCAGGAAAAGCCGCGATCCGTGGATATAGCGCCAGCTATCCGCCGTCATGCTGCAACGAATCCATGGATGCATTGCGCAGTGCCTCCCACTCGTCGGCACTGAAAATCTTTGACAGCAGTCCCCGCACCGTACTCGGCGCCTTGCCGACACGATTGCCAATCAGGGATGCAGCTTGGTCCTTCGAAAGCTCCGGGTTCCCGGACAAAACTTCGTGCGCTGCCGTCCGAATGCGGCTCCGTGTCGTGGCCCCGATCAACTTTCGCCCGTTGGCCCCTCTTCGCACAGTCGCGCGCTGGACATCGCGCAGCGCACACAAGTACCCGTAAACGTGATTAGTCAGGCGCCCAGATTCAACCAGCAATTTTCCCCACTCCGAGTTTTTGTCCATTCGAAATAGATTGGACGCCAACTGAATCAAACCGACAGTTGTAATTACATTCATGGCCGCGATCTCCTTTGGCTCCTGTGGCTCCAGGTCGTCCTCTCGCAGCTCCCAAAAGCGTTCAAGCAATTCCTGCGGTCCATCGGATTTTTTAATTACTCGGGTTTCGTGGGCAAGCGGAATCAAAGTGGTCTTTATGGCAGCCTTCGCCTCGGCGATTGAAATTGGCAAGACCGCCTCGTATGCAAAGGCGCGTTCTTCTGGATCGGACATCGCACACCCCTTCGAGTGCCCTTGTATTGGAAGCCGCGCCAGCCCGGCAAGGGAACCGGGCTTTCGGGGATCAGCCTAGGCGCGACACAACCATGATGCACCAGCCCGGGCGGCCGGTGCGGTTCTTAGATCCTTCGTGACTGTCACGCCCTGACCCTGGCTCCAGCGCCCAGCGGCGCCGGCCTCGCCGTGACGGTCACGCCGCCGCGGCGCCCCAGCTCGCGCAGCACTTCGCCGAGCGTTCCGGGGCGGTCGCCGCCCAGCAGGCCCGGCAGCGCGTCCAGAAGCCCGGATGTGGGCATCGTGTCGAGCGATGCGCCCGGCGCGAACAGCGTTGCGCGGTCGCGCTGGCGCTGGGCTCGCTTGCGCTCGGCTGGGGTCATGGGCCTGACGGTCACGCTGCGCCCCGGCATCACGCCGTCTTGAACGGCAGCACCTGGGCGCCGTCGCGCAGCCGGTCGAGGTAGTCGGCCCACTTCGCCATCATGTCGCGGCGAGCCTCCAGAAACTGCGTCCGGTTGTAGGCCCGGCCGAGCGCATCGCCGACCGCATGCGCCAACTGCGCCTCGATCACTTCGGGCGCCACGCCCAGCCGCTCGGCAATCATCGTGCGGGCCATCGCCCGGAAGCCGTGCGCCGTCATGTCGTCATTGCCGTAGCCCATGCGCCGCAGCGCCCCGCGTACCGTGTTCTCGCTCATGCAGCGTTCGCCGGTCAGCATTGAGGGGAAGACGAAGCGCCGGCCATCGGCGCCGGTCAGCGGGTGCAGCTCGCGCAGGATGGCGACAGCCTGGGGCGCCAGCGGAACCACGTGCGGTGGTCCGTCCAGCTTGTCGGCCTTCTTCCGCTTCATCACTTCCGGCGGCACCGTGAGCGTTGCGCCGTCGAGGTCGATCCAGGCCCATTCCATGTGCCGCAGCTCGCCCGGGCGCAGCAGCAGCAGCAGCGCCGACAGCTTTAGCGCCGCGCGCGTCACCGGATGGCCTTCGTAGGCCATCACGTCGCGCAGCAGCTTCCCGGCGTGCACGGGATCGACGATCGCCGCATGGTGCCGGCTTTGGACGGGCTTGAGGGCATCACGTAGATCCGTCGCCGGGTTGCGCTGGCATGCGCCGATTGCCACGCCGTAGCGGAACACCTGCCCGCAGGCATCCTTGATCCGGTGCGCCGTCTCGATCGCGCCGCGCGCCTCCACCCGGCGCAAGCACTGCAGCAGCTCGGGCGCCTCAATCTCGCCGATCGGGCGCCGGCCGATCCAGGGGAAGGCGTCTTGCTCCAGCCGAATGCGGGTGCGCTCGGCATGCCCGGCGCTCACCTTCGCTTCGTGCACCGTCGCCAGCCACTCGCGGGCGACATGCTCGAAGGTGCCCGGGCCGGGCAGGCCGGCGTCGGCCAGGGCCTGGGCCTCGCGCCACTTCGCCAGCGCGGCCTTGTCAGACTTGCGGGTCTCGCCAGGGTTGCCGCCGGCCGCGATAAGCCTGCGCGCCTCGTCTCGCTTGTCGCGCGCATCCCGTAACCCGGTTTCAGGGTAGGTGCCCAAACTGAGCATCCCTTCCTTGCCGTCGATCCAGTACCGCAGGCGCCACCAGCCGGCGCCGTTCGGCCGAGCCTCAAGAACCAGTCCGCCGCCGTCGCTGAACTTGCGGGCCTTCCCGGTCTCCTTAGCCGTCTTGATCGCCGCCACGACAGCCCTGTCGCTCAGGATGTTGGTCGTTGCCATTTCGGGTAGCTCCACCTAGGTTGACCGGGTAACTTTCGATCGCTTGGGGCCAGATCGTAGCAGTTACCCGGTTTGTTACCCGGTTGGAAGCTGGGTGCAAGTGAAGTTACCCGGTCCTATGCGGGCATGAAAAAGGCGCTAACTCGTTGATTTACTTAGCGCCTTGGTCATAAGAGGCCCCTTGCGGAGCCATAGATGGTGGAACCGGGGGGAATCGAACCCCCGTCCGCAAGCCATCGCCGGACGGTTCTACATGCGTAGCTGACTGATTTGGATTTGAGGGCCCCGATCGCGCAGCAGCACGCTATCGGTTCCCCGAGTCACTTGGTTTTAAGCCCCTGCCGAATGACGCGGCAGGAGACGAGCCAATGTGTATGACCTCGCAGCCTTCGGTCTTGCGACTTCAGGCCCAGCCCATCGGCCAACTGTTGCGAGGCTCACCGGTTTTAAGCGGCGAGGGCGTACGAAGTATCGTTCGCAGTTACTTTGTTTCCAGTGGATTTACGAGCGAACTGGTGCTCGGCATGCCCCGCGCCGACTCCGCACCCACGTCGAAGCCAGGTCGGTCCCAAGCGCCCTAGTTTAGGCCAGATCGAGCCAATGCAAGAGCGCGGCCGGTTCTTCGATGACGAGATCGGCGCCCCAATGCTCGATCGGCTCCTCGGCACCGAGGTAGCCCCAGGCCGCGGCCACGGTCGCCATGCCGGCGGCGCGGCCGGCGCGCATGTCGCGCGGGTCGTCGCCGACGTAGACGCAGCGCGCGGGGTCGACGCCGAGGCGGCGCGCCGCTTCGAGCAGCGGCTCGGGATGCGGCTTCGTGTGCGGCGTGCTGTCTCCGCCGATCAGCACCGACGCGCGCCGCGCCAGTGCCAGCGCCGCCACCAGCGGCTCGGCAAAGCGCAGCGCCTTGTTCGTGACGATGCCCCAGCGCAGCGGCTCGGCCTCGATCCGGCGCAGCAGCGCCTCGACGTTCGCGAACAGCGCGGTCTCGCGCGTCAGGCGGCGCTCGTAGCGGTCGAGAAACTCGTCGCGCAAGGCCTCGAAGCCGGCGTCCCCAGGGGCCACGCCGAGGGCGGCGCCGAGCATGCCGCGCGCGCCCGAGCCGACCATCGGGCGCAGGCGTTCGTAAGGCAGCGGCTCCAGCCCTTGTGCGCTGCGCATCTCGTTCGCCGCCCCGGCGAGATCGGGCGCACTGTCGACCAGGGTGCCGTCGAGATCGAACAGCACCGCCGCAGCGCGGAGCATCTAGCCCGGCCTCCGGCAGGCGAACAGGTAATTGACGCCGGTGTCCGCCGACATCCGGTAGCGCCGCGTCAGCGGGTTGTATTCGAGCCCGCGCGCCGATTCGACCGCAAGCCCGGCTTCGCGGCACCAGCGCGCCAGTTCGCTCGGGCGGATGAAGCGCGCGTATTCATGCGTGCCCTTGGGCAGCAGGCCGAGCACGTATTCCGCGCCGACGATCGCCAGCGCAAAGGCGCGGGCGTTGCGGTTCAGGGTCGAGAAGAAGACCCAGCCGCCGGGCTGGACCAGCGTCGCGCAGGCGTTCACGATCGAGGCCGGATCGGGCACGTGCTCGAGCATCTCCATGCAGGTGACGACATCGAACGAGGCCGGGCGTTCGGCCGCGATCGCCTCGGCCGCGATCTCGCGGTACTCGACGTTGGCGACTCCGGTCTCGAGCGCATGCAGTCGGGCCACACCCAGCGGGCGCAGCGCAAGGTCGACTCCAGTGACCTGCCGGGCGCGCCGCGCCATCGATTCGGCGAGGATGCCACCGCCGCAACCCACGTCGAGCACGGTCTTGCCCGCCAGCGGCGCGATCGAATCGATCCAGTCCAACCGCAGCGGATTGATCTCGTGCAGGGGTCGGAACTCGCTCTGCGGATCCCACCAGCGGTGGGCCAGTTCGCTGAACTTGGCGAGTTCCTGGGCGTCGACGTTCGGAGTCATGGGTGCAATGGTAGCGGGCGCACAAGCGAAAAACCCCGCCGAGGCGGGGTTCGTGATCGAGGCCCGGAGGCTTTCGATTACTTCTTGGTGCGGGTACCGACCACTTCGATCTCGACGCGGCGGTTCTTGGCCCGGCCTTCGGCGGTCTTGTTGTCCGCCACCGGCTGGCTCTTGCCCTTGCCTTCGGTGTAGATGCGGTTCTTCTCGATGCCCTTGCTCACCAGGTAGCTCTTGACGGCGTCGGCACGCCGGACCGAGAGCTTCTGGTTGTAGGCGGCGGTACCGATCGAATCGGTGTGGCCGACGGCGATGATGACCTCGAGGTTCACGCCCTTGGCCTTCTCGACCAGATCGTCCATCTTGGCCTTGTCGGCGGGCGTGACGACGGCCTTGTTGAAGGCGAAGTACGCGTCGCCGGCGAAGGTGACCTTCTCGCTCACCGGGGCCGCGACCACTGGAGCCGGGGCGGGAGCAGGCGGCGCGGCGGGCGCAGCCATCGGCGCGGGCGCCGGGGCCGGCGCCGGAGCGGGAGCCGGAGCAGCCACCGGCTTGATCGCGCCGTCGCAGTCAGCGGCGGCCGTCTCGGGGGTCCAGCTCGCATCGCGCCAGCAAAGGCCCGAGCCGCTCTTCCAGACCGAACCGCCGGCCGATTGCCAATTGTTGACGGACTGGGGCTGCGCCATCGCGACCATTGGAGCCGCAATTGCGGCAGCCGCGAAGAGCACCGCCACCCTGTTCAATTTCTTCATGATTCTCCTCTCGAGGAAAGCCGCAGCAAGCCTGCGAAAACGTTCAAACCGATAAGCCTTCTTAACCAGGCAAACCCACGGCTATTCGCACATGGATCCGACGAAACATTGTGCCATAGGGCGTCGACAGCCCCGCATTTTGGTTCCGCCGCCGCCGGCGAGCCACGCCGATGTTGCGCAGGAACGACAAGCGCTGCCGCATAGAATCGCGGGCTCGGCACTTCGCCGCCCCATTTACCAATAGCCTGCGCTGCGCGAGCGGCCCCGGCCGGCCGCCTGAATGACCCAGTTCGCCAAGGAAACCGTCCCCGTCAGCCTCGAAGAGGAGATGCGGCGTTCATATCTCGATTACGCGATGAGCGTGATCGTGGGCCGCGCCCTGCCCGATGCCCGCGACGGTTTGAAACCGGTGCACCGGCGCGTGCTCTTCGCGATGCACGAGTTGTCCAACCACTGGAATCGTCCCTACAAGAAGAGCGCGCGCATCGTCGGCGACGTGATCGGCAAATACCACCCCCACGGCGACACCGCGGTCTACGACACGATCGTGCGCATGGCACAGGACTTCAGCCTGCGCCACATGCTCGTCGACGGCCAAGGCAACTTCGGCTCGGTCGACGGCGACAACGCCGCGGCGATGCGCTACACCGAGATCCGCCTCGCGAAGATCGCGCACGAGATGCTGGAGGACATCGACAAGGAGACGGTCGATTTCGCGCCCAACTACGACGGCAGCGAGAAAGAGCCCACGGTGCTGCCGGCGCGGCTGCCGAACCTGCTCGTCAACGGCTCGGCCGGCATCGCGGTCGGCATGGCGACGAACATCCCGCCGCACAACCTCAACGAGGTCGTCGACGCCTGCCTGCACCTGCTGAAGAACCCCGAGGCCTCGATCGACGAGCTGATGGAGATCGTGCCCGCGCCCGACTTCCCCACGGCCGGCATCATCTACGGTCTGGCCGGGGTGCGCGAGGGCTACCGCACCGGACGCGGGCGCGTCGTGATGCGCGCCAAGTGCCATTTCGAGGACATCGATCGCGGCCAGCGCCAGGCCATCATCGTCGACGAGATCCCGTACCAGGTGAACAAGAAGACGCTGCTCGAGCGCATCGCCGAGCTCGTCAACGAGAAGAAGCTCGAAGGCATCAGCCACATCCAGGACGAGAGCGACAAGTCCGGGATGCGCGTCGTCATCGAGTTGAAGCGCGGCGAAGTGCCCGAGGTGGTGCTGAACAACCTGTACAAGCAGACCCAGCTGCAGGACACCTTCGGCATCAACATGGTGGCCCTGATCGACGGCCAGCCCAGGCTCTGCAATCTGAAGCAGCTGGTCGAGATCTTCCTCGAGCACCGGCGCGAGGTCGTCACCCGGCGCACCGTGTACGCCTTGAAGAAGGCGCGCGAGCGCGGCCACGTCCTCGAAGGCCTGGCGGTGGCGCTAGCCAACATCGACGAGTTCATCGAGACCATCAAGACGAGCCCGACGCCGCCGATGGCCAAGGCCGCGCTGATGGCCAAGAGCTGGGACAGCTCGATGGTGCGCGAGATGCTCGCGCGCGCCGAAGGCACGACCCCCGGCGGGCGCGACGCCTACCGCCCCGAAGGCCTGCCCGCCGGCTATGGCCTGCAAGGCGACGGCCTGTACCGGCTGTCGGACGACCAGGCGCAGGAAATCCTGCAGATGCGCCTGCAGCGCCTGACCGGGCTGGAGCAGGACAAGATCGTCGCCGAGTATCGCGAGGTGATGGCGCAGATCGCCGACCTGCTCGACATCCTCGCCAAGCCCGCGCGCGTGACCGCGATCATCGCCGCCGAGCTCGCGGCGCTGCGCCTGGAATTCGGCCAGACGAAAGTGGGCGAACGGCGCAGCGTGATCGAGCGCAACGTGCAGGAACTCGGCACCGAGGACCTGATCACGCCGGCCGACATGGTGGTCACGCTCAGCCATACCGGCTACTTCAAGAGCCAGCCGCTGGCCGAGTACCGCGCCCAGCGCCGCGGCGGGCGCGGCAAGCAGGCCACGCAGACGAAGGAAGACGACTGGATCGACCAGCTCTTCATCGCCAACACCCACGACTGGATCCTGTGCTTCAGCGACCGCGGCCGCGTCTACTGGCTCAAGGTCTGGGAAGTGCCGCAGGGTTCGCGCAATTCGCGCGGCAAGCCCATCGTCAACATGTTCCCCCTCCAGCCGGGCGAGAAGGTGACGGTGGTGCTGCCGCTCACGGGCGCCTTCCGCAGCTTCCCGGCCGATCACTACGTGTTCATGTCGACCGCGCTGGGCACGGTGAAGAAGACCTCGCTCGACGAGTTCAGCAATCCGCGCAAGGCTGGCATCATTGCCGTCGACCTCGACCAGGGCGACTACCTGATCGGCGCCGCGCTCACCGACGGCCATCACGACGTGATGCTGTTCTCCGACGGCGGCAAGGCGGTGCGCTTTGCCGAGGACGAGGTGCGGCCGCTGTCGCGCACCGCGCGCGGCGTGCGCGGCATGGCGCTCGAGCCCGGCCAGAACGTGATCGCGATGCTCGTGGCCGAGGACGAATCGCAAAGCGTGCTCACAGCGACCCAGAACGGTTTCGGCAAACGCACCTCGATCGTGGAATACACACGCCACGGCCGCGGCACCAAAGGCATGATCGCGATCCAGCAAAGCGAGCGCAACGGCCGCGTCGTCGCCGCCACCCTGGTGCGACCGGCCGACGAGATCATGCTCATCACCGACCGCGGCGTGCTCGTGCGCACCCGCGTCTCCGAGATCCGCGAACTCGGCCGCGCCACCCAGGGCGTGACGCTGATTGCGCTCGACGATGGTTCCCAGCTTTCCGGCCTGCAGCGCATCGTCGAGAACGATGCCCAGACCGACCCCGAATCTGACAACACCGGCGAAGCCGGCACGGAGAACTCCTGATGATGAAATCCCTGGCGTCCACGATGGTGCTGACGCTCGCTCTCGCCGCCACCGGTGCCGCCCAGGCCGAAGGCGCCGCTTCCGCAGCGCCGGCCAAGGTTTCCGCGGCGAAGAAGGCGCTGGTCGCCAAGGTGCTGCAACTGCAGCAGCCCGGGATCGAGGGCCTGGCGCGCCAGCTCACCGAGGCCCCGGCGGGGCAGTTGATGCAGCAGGCCGGCGTGGCACTGCAACGCGTTCCTCCCGAGCAGCGCGAGGCTGCCGCCAAGGACATCCAGGCCTCGATGCACGCCTACGTCTCGCAGACCGAGCCTCTTGTGCGCCAGCGCGCGGTCAAGCTGGCGCCGACGGCGATCGGCCCGATCCTCGAGCAGAACTTCAGCGACGAGGAGCTCAAGCAGATCATCTCGATTCTCGAAAGCCCGGTGAACCGCAAGTTCCAGGGCGTGGCCGGTGAGATGCAGCGTGCCCTGGCCGAGAAGGTCGTCGCCGACACCCGGCCGACCGTCGAGCCCAAGCTCAAGGACCTCGAAGCGAGCGTCGTCAAGCGCCTGCAGGCCGCGAATGCCGCATCGGCCCCGGCCCCGGCGAGCGCGGCCAAGCACTGATGAGCGAACCCGCCCCGCCCGCCGCCGACCTGGGCGCGCTGCGCGCGCAGATCGACGGCGTCGACCGAGAGCTGCTGGCGCTGCTCAACCGCCGCGCCGGGCTCGCGCTCGCGGTCGGCGCGATCAAGAAGCTCGAAGGCTCGGTCGTGTTCCGCCCCGAGCGCGAGGCCCAGGTGATCGACGGCCTGAAGACGATCAACGCCGGCCCGCTGCAAAGCGCCAGCGTCGCGCCGATCTGGCGCGAGATCATGTCGGCCTGCCGCGCCCTGGAGACACCCACGCGCGTGGCCTACCTCGGCCCGGCCGGCACCTTCAGCGAAGAGGCGGCGCTGGGCTACTTCGGCAGCTCGATCGTGCGCGTGCCCTGCGCCAGCATCGACGAGGTGTTCCAGAGCACGGCCACGGGCACGGCCGATTTCGGCGTCGTGCCGGTCGAGAACTCGACCGAAGGCGTGGTCGCGCGCTCGCTCGACCTGCTGCTGCATTCGCCGCTGTTCATCATCGGCGAAACCAGCCTGTTCATCCGCCAGAACCTGATGCGGCGCGAGAACTCGCTCGACGGCATCCACGCCGTGGTCTCGCATCCGCAGTCGCTGGCGCAGTGCCACGGCTGGCTCAGCCACCACCTGCCCGATGCCGAGCGCCGGCCGGTGGCCAGCAACGCCGAGGCGGCGCGCCTGGCGAGCACCGATGCCGCGCTGGCGGCGATCGCGGGCACGCGCGCGGCGAGCGAGTTCGGCCTGCACGTGCTGGCGCCCGCAATCCAGGACGATGCCCACAACCGCACCCGCTTCGCGATCGTCACCCACCCCGAGCGCCACCCCGCGCCCAAGCCCTCGGGCCACGACTGCACCAGCCTCGTGGTCTCGGTGCGCAACCGGCCGGGCGCGGTGCACGACATGCTGGTGCCGCTCAAGACCTACGGCGTGTCGATGACGCGCTTCGAATCGCGTCCGGCGCGATCGGGCCAGTGGGAGTACTACTTCTACATCGACCTCGAAGGCCATCCCGACGACGCCCAGGTCGGGCTGGCGCTGCGCGCGCTGCGCGAGGCCTGCGCCTTCTTCAAGGTGCTCGGCACCTACCCCATCGACATCAAGTAACCCCACCCGAACGCCTGCGGCGCTCTTTCGGATGCAGCATTGAAATGTTCAACCAGCTCGGTGTCATCGGTTGCGGGCTGATGGGCGGGTCGTTCGCGCTGGCGCTCAAGCGCGCCGGACTCGTCAAGCGCGTGATCGGCTACAGCAAGTCGCCCTCGACCACGGCGCGCGCCAAGGAGATGGGCGTGATCGACGTCGCGGCCGAGTCGGCGCTGCTCGCGGTGGCGGGGTCCGACATCGTGCTGATCGCGGTGCCGGTGGCTGCGACCGAAGGCACCTTCAAGGCGATCCGCCACCTCGTCGAGCCCGGCGTGCTCTTCATGGACGTGGGCAGCACCAAGCGCGACGTCGTCGATGCCGCGCGCCGGGTGCTGCGCGAGCGCGTCGGCTCGTTCGTGCCGGCGCACCCGATCGCGGGCAAGGAGCTCTCCGGCATCCAGCACGCCGACGCCACGCTCTACAACGGCCGCCAGGTGATCCTGACTCCGCTGGCGCAGACCGCGCCCGAGCTGACGCAGAAGGCCACCGACGTCTGGTCCGCGATCGGCGCCCAGGTGCTGAAGATGACGCCGGAGAACCACGACGCCGCCTTCGCCGCCGTGAGCCACCTGCCGCATCTGCTCGCCTTCGCCTACTTCAACGCGGTCGTGAACCAGCCCGCGGGCAAGGATTTCCTCTCGCTCGCGGGTCCGGGTTTCCGCGACTTCACGCGCATCGCCGCGAGCAGCCCCGAGATGTGGCGCGACGTGCTCGTCGCCAACCGCGAAGAGGTGCTCAAGCAGTCGCAACGCTTTCGCCATGCGCTCGACGCCCTCGAGCACGTGATCCGTTCGGGCAACGCCGATGCGCTCGAAGACCTGATCCGCGGCGCCGCCGAAGGCCGCGCCGGCTGGCAGATGGGCTCGCCGCGCTCGGGCTCCGGCCGCTGACCTCGACTGATGTACGACATTCCCTTCATCGACCTGCCGCCGCTCGCAGGGGCTTCCGGGACGGTGCGCCTGCCGGGCTCCAAGAGCATCTCGAACCGGGTGCTGCTGCTCGCCGGACTCGCCGAAGGCAGCACCCTCGTCCACGACCTGCTGGACAGCGACGACACCCGCGTCATGCTCGAGGCCTTGCGCGCGCTGGGCTGCCGCATCGAGCCCGAGGGCGCGGCCTTGCGCATCGGCGGCATCGGCGCTCGCCTGCCCGTGCACGAAGCCCAGCTCTTTCTCGGCAACGCCGGCACCGCAATGCGCCCGCTCACCGCCGCACTCGCGGTGCTCGCGGCGACCCAGGGCGGTCGTTTCGAGGTGTCGGGCGTGGCGCGCATGCACGAGCGCCCGATCGGCGACCTCGTCGATGCCTTGCGCGCACTCGGCTGCAGCGTCGAGGACCTCGGCCGGCCGGGCTACCCGCCGCTGCGCCTGTCCGGCACGGCCGGCGGCCGGCTCGCCACCGAACGCGCGATTCCGGTGCGCGGCGATGTCTCGAGCCAATTCCTCACCGCCTTGCTGCTCGCGCTGCCGCTGGTCGCGGACCGCGGCGATGTCGCGATCGAGGTCGTCGGCGAACTTATCTCCAAGCCCTACATCGAGATCACGCTCAACCTGCTCGAGCGCTTCGGCATCGCGGTGCGGCGCGAAGGCTGGCAGCGCTTCACGATTCCCCAAGGCAGCCGCTACCGCACGCCGGGATCGATCCGGGTCGAGGGCGATGCCTCGTCGGCCTCGTACTTCGTCGCGCTCGGCGCGATCGCGGCGCAGGGCGGCGCGCCGGTGAAGATCGTCGGCGTCGGCAGCGATTCGATCCAGGGCGACATCCGCTTCGTCGACGCCGCCGAGGCCATGGGCGCGCAGGTCCGGCGCGGCCCGGGCTGGATCGAGGTGCAGCGCGGGCGCTGGCCGCTGGCCGGCCTCACGATCGACGCCAACCACATCCCCGACGCCGCGATGACGCTGGCGGTGATGGCCCTCTACGCCGACAGCCCGACCCGCATCAGCGGCATCGCGAGCTGGCGCGTCAAGGAGACCGACCGCATTGCGGCGATGGCGGCCGAGCTCGGCCGGCTCGGCGCCGAGGTCGTCGAAGGACCCGACTTCATCGAAGTGAAGCCCATGCGCGACTGGAAGGCCGCGTCGATCCGCACCTACGACGACCACCGCATGGCGATGTGCCTGTCGCTGGCCGCGTTCAACCCGCTCGCCGGCGGCCGGGTGCCGGTGCGCATCCTCGAGCCGCGCTGCGTCGGCAAGACCTTTCCCGACTACTTCGAGGCCTTGTTCGGCCTCGCCTCGGCCGCCGCCGAAGACCTGCCGGTGATCGCCATCGACGGCCCGACGGCCTCGGGCAAGGGCACGCTCGCGGCCGCCGTGGCCGAGCGCCTGGGCTACCGCCTGCTCGACTCGGGCGCGCTCTACCGCGCGACCGGCCTGGCCGCGCAGCAGGACGGCGTCTCGCCCGAGGACGGCCCGGCGCTGGCGCAGCTCGCGGCCCGCCTCGACCTGCGCTTCGAAGGCGCGCGCTGCTGGCTGCGCGGGCGCGAGGTCAGCGACGAGTTGCGCCTGGAGAGCACCGGCGCCCTGGCCTCGCGCGTCTCGGTCTGGCCCGCGGTGCGCGAGGCCTTGCACGCCCTGCAGCTGGCCTTCCGGCGCCCCCCCGGCCTCGTCGCCGATGGGCGCGACATGGGCACCGTCGTCTTCCCCCAGGCGCGGCTCAAGGTGTTCCTCACAGCGAGTGCCGCCGAGCGCGCCGAGCGCCGGCATAAGCAGTTGATTTCAAAGGGGATTTCAGCTAGCATCACAGACCTCCGAGCGGATCTCGAAGCGCGCGACGTACGCGACACCCAGCGCAGCGTGGCGCCTTTGAAACCGGCCGGGGATGCGCTCTTGCTCGACAACTCGCACCTGAGCATCGAAGAATCGGTGCAGCAGGTGCTGGATTGGTGGGCCGAGCGCCAGGTGTTCAGTTCGTAGAAGTTCTCAGGAAACCAGTTCGGCTCCACCGCGCTCCCCTCAGCGGCCGTCAGGCCCCGGGTGCGGTGGTTGATCAACCCGTCAACCCCCCGCTGCCGCTCGCCAGGAGCCAGGCGGGACTTTGGAAACACATGTCCGCAACCACCACCGTCACCGCCACCAGCGGCGCTTCCGATTTCGCCGCTCTCTTCGAGGAATCCCTCAAGAGCAACGACATGCGCGTCGGCGAAGTCATCTCCGCCGAAGTCGTGCGCATCGACTTCAACCACGTCGTCGTCAACGCCGGGCTCAAGAGCGAGTCCTACGTTCCGATCGAGGAATTCAAGAACGACCAGGGCGAGCTCGAAGTCCAGGTCGGCGACTTCGTCTCGGTCGCCATCGACGCCGTCGAGAACGGCTACGGCGACACCATCCTCAGCCGCGACAAGGCCAAGCGCCTGGCTTCTTGGATGTCGCTCGAGAACGCGCTCGAGTCGGGTGAATTCGTCACCGGCACCGTGAGCGGCAAGGTCAAGGGCGGCCTGACGGTGCTCGTCAACGGCATCCGCGCCTTCCTGCCGGGCTCGCTCCTCGACACGCGCCCCGTGAAGGACATGACGCCCTTCGAGGGCAAGACGATGGAGTTCAAGGTCATCAAGCTCGACCGCAAGCGCAACAACGTCGTGTTGTCGCGCCGCGCGGTGGTCGAGGCTTCGATGGGCGAAGAACGCGCCAAGCTGCTCGAGACCCTGTCCGAAGGCGCGATCGTGCACGGCGTGGTCAAGAACATCACCGAGTACGGCGCCTTCGTCGACTTGGGCGGCATCGACGGCCTGCTGCACATCACCGACATGGCCTGGCGCCGCGTCCGGCATCCGAGCGAGGTGGTGCAGGTCGGCCAGGAACTCAGCGCCAAGGTCCTCAAGTTCGACGCCGAGAAGAACCGCGTCAGCCTGGGCATCAAGCAGCTCGGCGACGATCCCTGGCACGGCGTCGCGCGCCGCTACCCGACCGGCACGCGCCTGTTCGGCAAGGTCACGAACATCGCCGACTACGGCGCCTTCGTCGAGATCGAGCCTGGCATCGAAGGCCTCGTGCACGTCTCCGAGATGGACTGGACGAACAAGAACGTCGCCCCGGCCAAGGTCGTGACCTTGGGCGAGGAAGTCGAAGTCATGGTCCTCGAGATCGACGAGGACAAGCGCCGCATCAGCCTGGGCATGAAGCAGTGCAAGGCCAACCCCTGGGAAGAGTTCGCTTCCAACGTCAAGCGCGGCGACAAGGTCAAGGGCC
>JAGWTS010000502.1 GCA_028868875.1 Burkholderiales bacterium
TTCGGCAGCCAGAGCTGGCCGTTTCCGAACAGCCTGATGCTCGCCTTCAGCGCGCGCTGGGCCGGCGGCGAGATCGTCATGCAGGAAGACGAGATCGAGGACGCGGCCTGGTTCCCGCTCGACGCCCTGCCGGCGATTCCGCCGCTGTTCAGCATCTCGGGCTATTTGATCCGCGAGACGGCGCAGGCGCTGGCCGCGGGTCGGCTGCCGGGCGCCTGAGCGCCCCCAGGGCCGCGCGCTGCCCCGACCCTGGAGGCGCTCAGACGCCGAGCGCGGCGTCGATGCGCTGCGCGAGCGCGGCCACCTCGGCGCTCAGGTGCAGCGCCTGTTCGGCGGCCGCGGCGCCAAGGCCCTGGCGCGCGATCTCGCCCTCGAAGGCGCGAAACGACTTCTCGAGTTCCCTCAGCCCGAGCGTGGCGCAGGCGCCGCGCGCCGAATGGGCGGCGCGGCGCCAGGCCTGCGCCGCGTCCGGCGCCGCGGCGTCGGCGAAGGCATCGACGCCGCGACGGTAGCGCTCGGCAAAGACGCGCAGCACCTGCGCGAGTTGCCCTGCCTGGCCGTCGAGGTTGCGCACTGCGGCGTCGAGGTCCAGGTCGGGCCAGGCGGCCAGGCGCTGCAGCAAGGTGTCGGGGGCCGGCGCTTCGGGCCGCGGCGGGGTGGCCGGCAACCCCGCCGACTCCGTCGTGTCGAGCCATTTCACGAGCGTGGAGTAAAGCAGGTCGGGGTCGACCGGCTTGGCGACGAAGTCGTTCATCCCGGCCGCCAGGCAGCCGTCGCGGTCGTCGTCGAAGGCGTTGGCCGTCATCGCGATGATGGGCGTCGCGGCGCCGCCGCGGGCGCGGATTTCGCGCGTCGCGGCCAGGCCGTCCTGCGCCGGCAGCTGCACGTCCATCAGGATGAGGTCCTGCGCGTGGCCGAGTGCGCGCTCGACGGCCTCGCGCCCGTCTTCGGCGACCGCGACGGCGAGGCCGGCGCGCACCAGCAGCTCGCGCGCGACGACCTGGTTGACCGGGTTGTCCTCCACCAGCAGAACGCGCCGCCCGGCGTGCCGCTGGCGCAGCCGAGCCAGCGCGATGCCGGCCTCGGAGGGCTGCGGCGCTGGCGTCGGCGCGAGCCGGAGCACGCGCGCGAGCGTGTCGTGCAAGGTCGAGGCCGTGACCGGCTTCGCGAGCACGGCATCGAAGCCGGCGCGGCGCGCGCGTTCGGCGAGCGCCGGGTCGTCGTCTGCGGTGACGAGCAGGCTCGGCACGCGGGCGCCGCCGAGCCCGAGCCGGATCAGGCCGAGCGCCTGGATGCCGTCGTCGAGCTGCAGGTGCGAATCCAGCAGCAGCAGGTCGCAGAGCCGGCCGGCCGCGGCTTCGGCCGCCAGGTGCGCGCTCGCGGCGCGGGCGTCGGCGAGGGCGACCGCCTCGATGCCCAGCAGCGCCAGCGTCTGCACCAGCGCGGCGCGCGCCTCGGCCAGGTCGTCCACGAGCAGGGCGCGCAGCCCCTGGAGTCCGGCCGCGCGCGCGCCCTCCGAAGCCGCGCGGCGCATCCAGGCCGTGAACCAGAAGCGGCTGCCGCGGCCGGGTTCGCTCTCCACGCCCGCGTCGCCGCCCATCATGCGGGCCAGGTTGCGCGTGAGCGCCAGGCCCAGGCCGGTGCCGCCGTGGCGGCGCGTGGCGGAGTTGTCGGCCTGCTCGAAGGCGTTGAAAAGGCGTTGGCGCTCGGCTTCGCTGATGCCGGGCCCGGTGTCCTCGACCTCGAAGCGCAGCTGCACGCGGCCGACGCGCAGGCGCACCCAGCCGCGCTCGGTGAACTTCACCGCATTTGCGAGCAGGTTGATCAAGGACTGCGACAGCCGCTTCGCATCGCCATGCAGGTGGGTCGGCACATGATCGGTATCGAGGATCAGCTCCAGGCCCTTGGCCCGCGCCGCCGCGGCCACCATGTCGAATGCGCGCTCGAGCAGGCGGTCGAGGTCGAAGTCGGCATCGGCGAGCGCCATGTGGCCGGCCTCGATCTTCGAGAGGTCGAGCACGTCGTTGATGACCTGCAGGAGGTGATGGGCGGCGGCGTCGATGCGCGCCAGGCGGTCGCGCTGGACGGGGTCGTGCAGATCCGTCGCCACGAGGTACGACAGGCCGATGATCGCGTTCATCGGCGTGCGGATCTCGTGGCTCATGTTCGCCAGGAAGGCGCTCTTGGCGCGCGTCGCCGCCTCGGCCTCGTTCGCGCGCAGGCGCAACTCCTCGTTCAGCGCCGCGAGCTGCCGGCCCGCGTGCTCGAGGTCGCTCACATCGCTGACGATCACGACGAAGCCGAGCACCCGCTCGCTGTCGCGGTGCGGCGCGTATTGGACGATCGTGTGGTGCTGGACGCCGTCGCGACCGGTCATGGCGAGTGCGTAGCGCTGGGCCCGGCCGGCGAGGGCGTCGCGCAAATGCGGCTCGACGCTCTCGAAGATCGCCGGCCCCATCAGCTCGGCCACGCTCATGCCCACGATGCGCTCGGCCGCCAGGCCCCACCATTGCACGTAGGCCTGGTTGACGAAGCGGTAGCGCAGGCCGGAGTCGACATAGGCCACCATCGCCGGGACGTTGTCGGCGATGGTGCGGCCCAGGCGCTCCTGCGCCGCCGACGCGGCGCCGGCTTTGGCCAGGCTTTGCGATTGGTCGGCGACGAGCGCGCGCAGGCGTCTGGCCGGCGCGGCGCGCGAGCGCACGATCAAGCCGGCGACGAGGCCGCTCGCGATGAGCCAGCCGATCTGCCAGGTCGCGGCGGGCCGGGGCGCGGCCTGGCCGAGGCCGCCGGCGATGGCGGCGCTGGCCGCGGCGACGGCCGTGGTCACGAGCGCGGCGCCGGCGCCGCCCCAGAGCGCGGCC
>JAGWTS010000503.1 GCA_028868875.1 Burkholderiales bacterium
CCGGTGCCGTTCGATACGCCGCATGTTTCGCCCGGCGGGAGTCCGGCCACCGTCACCGCGTAGGCGCTGCCCGTCGAGACCGGAATGAGAAAGTTGAATGTTGAATTGGAGCTGACAGCCAGAAGTTCGCCGCTCAGGCTCTGCAACTTCAGTGTGGTTCCTTGCGGCAGGCCTTGCACCTTGCCGCCGATGGTGAATGTCGCCGGAATCACGCCCGGGCTGGCGACCGTGGAACCATTTCCCCCCCCACCACCGCAGGATGCGAGCAACCCGAGGAATATCGGCATTGCCGCGGCCTGTCTCAGGAGACCGAACCATCGTCTGTTCGAAAGAGTTCGACAGGTGGAAAGGGAGAAGATATTCATCTGACTGGCTCCGACCGATTCTGTTGCTGAGCGCAAAGAGTCTGTGCGCCCGGGTTCGGCGGGTCTGTTCGGTGGCGCACACGCCGTGGGCCGGCAGATCTCTTTTGCGCTGATCAGCCCGGGACGCATGCCGGGCTTCGTCGCCCCCGAAGGTCTCGACCCTGAGGTCGAGGTACGCCACCGCTCTGTCCAACGCCATGCATTGGTAGGCCGGCCGCTGGTCCGGCGCACAGGCGCCGCGCGCGTGTTGACCCGGATTTGCGAATGCCCCAACGCGCCCCCGAGATCGATCCTGCCAGCGCGCAATTGCGCCAACCCGCGAATGCGGTCCGCCTTCGGGTTCTGGCAACAGGCAATGCCGGGCCCCGCCGATTCGATGGAAGGGCCATCAGGCCGGGGCGAAGTGGCGATCTGCTTTGGCGCTACGGCTCTCCAAGGCTTGGCTCAGGTTCCTTCGCGACCTGCCTGCGAGTGACTTCCCGCATCAACACGAACTCCTCCGCCGCAGTGGGGTGCACCGCGATCGTCCGGTCGAAATCCGCCTTCGTCGCCCCGGCGCTCAACGCAACCGCCAGGCTTTGCACGATCTCGGGCGCATCGGTTCCCGCCATGGACACCGCCAGCACGCAGTCATTGGCGGCATCGACCAGCAGCTTCATTCTCGTTCGCTCGGATCCGCCGACGAAGGCTGTCTTCATCGGCCGAAAGTCTGCCTCGAAGACCTTCAAGCCGTGCCCCGCCGCGACGGCTTCTTCCTCGGTCGGCCCGATGCTCGCCAGCGGCGGAATCGTGAACACCGCGCTCGCCACCCGGCCGAGGTCGACCTGGCGCGGCGTCGGGCCGAAAAGAGAATCCGCCAGCGCCCGCCCTTCGGCGATCGCGACCGGGGTCAGGTTCTTGCGGTTCGTCACGTCGCCGATCGCCCAGACGCGCTCGACGCTGGTGCGCAAGTGCTCGTCCACCTTCACCGCGCCGTCGGGCCCGATCGCCAGCGGACCCAGCCCGGCGCTGTTGGGCCGCCTTCCGGTGGCGTTCAGCACCCAGGGGAATTCACGCGTGCCGCGCGCGAACTCGAGCTCGAAGCCGCCTGCCGTTCGCCGCACGGCCTTCGGCGCCGCATGCGGCAGCAGTTCCACCCCGGCGGCGTTCAGCAATTCGGCCGCAGCCCGCCTCAGCATCTCGTCGAAGCCGCGCAAGGGCAGTTCGGCGCGGTAAGCCATCGTCACCTTCGCCCCCAGCCGCGCCAGCATGCTCGCGAACTCGGCCGCGATGAAACCGCTGCCGATCACCGCCGCGCTGGCCGGCAGTTCCTGCAGGTCGAGCAGGTCGTCGCTGGTGGCGCAGGCTTCGATGCCGGGAATGCTGTCGATTACCGGCGCGCCGCCGGTCGCGACCAGGATGTGGCGCGCCTTCAGGATTCGCTTGCCTACCTCGACGATTCCCGACCCAACGATCCGCCCTCGTCCCTCGACCAGTTCGACCCCCGATCCGGCGAGCAGTTGGCGGTACACACCCTCCAGCCTTGCCGTCTCCGCCGCCTTGGCCGCCGCCCAGCGCGCCATCTCGAAGCGCGGCGCGCTGTCCAGGCTCCAGCCGTAGCCCCGCGATTCGGCGAAGGCGTCGCCGAACTGGGCCGCGTACATCAGCAGCTTCTTGGGCACGCAGCCGCGCAGCACGCAGGTGCCACCGACGCGCCGGGCTTCGATGATCGCCACCTTGGCGCCATGGGCCGCAGCGCGGCGCGATGCGGCCACTCCACCCGAGCCCGCGCCGATCGTCACCAGGTCGAATTCATCGCTCATGCTTGCTCCTCGGTTGCCACACAATGTCGCACATGCCCGCGCATCCTGACACCGCCCGCGCCGCCGCATTGCGCGCGCTGCTGCAACATCACGCCCACCGCTATTACGTGCTCGACGCGCCCGAGATCCCGGACGCCGAGTACGACCGCCTGTTCACTGAACTGCAGGCGCTCGAAGCCGCCCACCCCGAGCTGCTGACGGCCGATTCGCCGACGCAGCGCGTCATCGGCCGCGCGCTCGATGGCTTCACGCCCGTGCGCCATGCGCTGGCGATGCTCTCGATCCGCACCGAGACCGACACCACGCCGGCCGGCGCCCAGGCTTTCGACGCGCGCGTGCGGCGCGAGCTGGAACTGCCCGACGACGCGCCGCCGGTCGAGTACGCCTGCGAGCTGAAGTTCGACGGCCTCGCCATCAACCTGCGCTACGAGCAAGGCGTGCTCGTGCAGGCGGCCACGCGCGGCGACGGCGAGACCGGCGAAGACGTGACCCAGAACATCCGCACCATCGGCTCGGTCCCGCTGCGGCTTTTCGGCGCCGCGCCGCCGGTGCTGGAAGCGCGCGGCGAGGTCTTCATGCGGCGCGACGATTTCGAGCGCCTGAACGAACGCCAGCGCGAGAAGGGCGAGAAGACCTACATCAACCCGCGCAACACCGCCGCCGGCGCGGTGCGCCAGCTCGACAGC
>JAGWTS010000504.1 GCA_028868875.1 Burkholderiales bacterium
GAGCCGGTTCCGCGGCGGGAAACTGGCGCCCCCGAGCTCGCTGGCGCTCGCTACCCCCCGGGGGGGCCGTCCGCCAGCGGCCCGGCAGAGCCGGTTCCGCGGCGGGAAACTGGCGCCCCCGAGCTCGCTGGCGCTCGCTACCCCCCGGGGGGGCCGTCCGCCAGCGGCCCGGCAGAGCCGGTTCCGCGGCGGGAAGCTTGGATGGTCTCCTCAGTGGAGGAGCCGGCGGGGGGTGGTGCGGACAGCGGGAAGCGGACGGTGAACAGCGCGCCCGGGCAGTTGGCCGTGGCGCCGCTGCGCGCGCGGGCGTCGTCGACGGTGATCTCGGCGCCGTGGCGCTGGACGACCTCGGCGACGATCGCCAGCCCGAGGCCGCTGCCGTCGACCTGGGTGTCGATGGCGCGGTAGAAGGGCCTGAACACCGCCTCGCGTTCGGCCGGCGGGATCCCGGGGCCGGTGTCCTCGACCTGGAGCACGACGACCTGCCCGAAGGGGTCGGGCAGCACCCGCGCCGTCACCGCGCCGCCCTCGGGCGTGTAGCGCAGCGCGTTGTCGACGAGGTTGCGCACCATCTCGCTGAGCAGCACCGGCTCGGCCTGCAACCGCGTGCTCTGCGGTGCGTCGGGGCCCTCGTAGCCGAGGTCGATGCGGCGCTCGATGGCGCGCGGCACGAAGTCGCGCACCACCGCGCGGGTGACCGCCGCGAGGTCGACCGTCTGGTGCCGCGCGGCCTGGCCGTTGTCCTCGGCGCGCGCCATCGCCAGCAGCTGGTTGACCATGTGCGAGGCGCGCTGGGTCGAATGCGCGATCTGGCGCAGCGCGTGCTTGAGCGACGCCGGGTCGCTGCGCCCGCTGTCGATCTCGCGCGCCGCCAGCTCGGCCTGCATGCGCAGCCCGGCCAGCGGCGTCTTCAGCTGATGCGCGGCGTCGGCCAGGAAGTGGCGCTGGGTGGCGATGGTGTGGTCCAGCCGCTGCAGCAGGTCGTTGATCGCGCGCACCAGCGGCGCCACCTCGTCGGGGACGTCGCCTTCGGGGATCGCGCTGAGGTCGGTGCTCTCGCGGCGGCGGATGCGCTGCTGCAGCTCGGCCAGCGGGCGGATGCCGCGGGCCAGCGCGAACCACACCAGCACCACCGCCAGCGGCAGGATCACGAACTGCGGCAGGATCACGCCCTTGATGATCTCGGTGGCCAGTTGCGCGCGCTTGCCCAGCGTCTCGGCCACCTGGACCAGGGCGTTGCCGTGCTGGGCGCCCGCGGCGTCGAGCCAGAGGTAGGCCACGCGCACCGATTCGTCGCCCAGCGTCTCGTCGCGGAAGTGCACCACCGGGTCGGCCGACGGCGCCGGCGGGTCGTCGGCAGGCACCGCCAGCGCGGCCTCGCCGGCGAGCAGCTCGCCGCGGCGGCCCAGCACCTGGTAGTAGGTGCGGTCGTCGTCGTCCTCGCGGCGGAAGACCGCGGCGGCGCGGTCGAGTTCGTTGCGCGCACGCGCCGGCGACAGCGAGGGGTCGGCCAGCTGCGCCGTGGCCTGGCGCGCCAGCAGCCGCGCCATGTCGGCGAGCTCGCGGTCGTAGGGCCGGTTGGCGATCGCCTGCGCGACGACCCAGGTCAGCCCCAGGCTCATCGGCCACACCAGCAGCAGCGGCGCCAGCATCCAGTCGAGGATCTCGCCGAACAGCGATCGGTGCTCCACCGGCGGCGCCGATTCGGCCCGCCACAGCGCGAGCCGCGGCCGCCGCACCTGCTGCGCAGTCAAACCGAGACGACCCAGTGGACGTCGTGGAGCCGGCTTCGCCGGTTCACGGGCGTCGCCCCGAGGGCCGCCCGGCGGACCCTGCGGGTCCACGGGAGGAGGCGCCGAAGGCGCTTCGGGGGGGATTCATTTACGCGGCAATCTTTTCCAGGCAGTAGCCCAGCCCGCGCACGGTGGCGATGCGCACCGGTCCCTGCTCGATCTTCTTGCGCAGGCGGTGGATGTAGACCTCGATCGCGTTGTTGCTCACCTCTTCGCCCCACTCGCACAGCCGCTCGACGAGCTGGTCCTTGCTCACCAGGCGGCCGGCGCGCTGCAGCAGCACTTCGAGCAGGCTGAGCTCGCGCGCCGAGAGCTCGACCATCTGGTCGTTGAGGTAGGCGACGCGGCCGGTGGCGTCGAAGGTCAGCGGGCCATGCTTGAGCAGGTTCGACGCCGTGCCCAGGCCGCGCCGCGTGAGTGCGCGCACGCGTGCCTCGAGCTCCTGGAGCGAGAACGGCTTGGCCATGTAATCGTCGGCGCCGAGGTCCAGGCCCTTGACGCGCTGCTCGACGCTGTCGGCCGCGGTCAGGATCAGCACCGGCACGCTGCTGCCGCGCGCGCGCATCTTGCGCAGCACCTCGAAACCATGCATCTTGGGCAGGCCGAGGTCGAGGATCAGCAGGTCGAACTCATGCGCGGCCACCGCGGCGTCGGCTTCGCTGCCACTGCCCACCTGATCGACGGCGTAGCCCTGGGCGCGCAGCGAACGCAGCAGACCGTCGGCCAGGACCTGGTCGTCTTCGGCGATGAGGATGCGCATCACGGGTCTCCTGCGGGCTCAGGCTGAGCGCCAACCCTTGTATTGGGAAGGATTCTAGGCAAGCGCGACAGCGGGCATCCCCCAGTTTCAGGCCCCCCGAGGAATTACCCCGAAAGGACTGTACGCATATCCAGCTTGTACGCCATAATCGCGCCAACCAAGGAGATGACCATGGACGCACCCGTCAAAGCGCTCAACACCGAAAAAGCGAAGGCCCTGCAGGCCGCGCTGGCGCAGATCGAAAAGCAGTTCGGCAAGGGCTCGATCATGCGCCTGGGCGAAGGCGAGGT
>JAGWTS010000120.1 GCA_028868875.1 Burkholderiales bacterium
GAACCTGCTCGCGATCAACCTGCTCTCGCTCGGCACGCCGATGCTGCTGATGGGCGACGAGATGCGGCGCAGCCAGCGCGGCAACAACAACGGCTACTGCCTGGACGACGAAACGGGCTGGCTCGACTGGAGCCTGCTCGAGCGGCACGCCGACATCCACCGCTTCGTGCGCGGCCTCATCGCCGTGCGCAACCTGCGCGAATCGGTGCGCAGCGACCACCGCCTGACGCTCGAGGAGTTGATGACGCGGGTCAAGCTGCAACTGCACGGCGTGAAGCCGGGCGCGCCCGATTTCGGCCCCGATTCGCACAGCCTGGCCCTGAGCGCGAGCAGCCTTTCGGGGGACCTGCTGATGTACTTCGCGCTCAACGCCTGGTGGAACGATCTCGACTTCGAACTGCCGGCCCTGCCCGCCTGGGCCGCGAGCGGCTGGCGCCGCGTCATCGATTCGGCGCGCGACGCGCCCGACGATCTGCTCGATTTCAACCGCGCGCCGCGCGCCCCGGGCCCGCTGCAGCGCGTCGGGGCGCGTTCGGTGATGGTGCTGTTCGCCTCGGCGAGGGCGCCGCGCTGAGGGCTTGTGAAGGGATGAACCGACGCCCGGGCGCAGCGGCAGGATGCGCGCCCGGGCGCGAAACACGAGCACGGAACCAAATCGCCTCGAAGCGGTTCCGAGTGCCCTGGCCCTTTTCGAGACCTTCGTCCGTACCGTGAAGACCCCAAGCCCCGTTTCGCTCCTGCCCGCCGCCCTGCCTGCGCGGCGCTCGTTCGCGCTCGTCCTGCTGTTGTGCCCGGTGCCTCCGCCGGGCTGAAGCGCGCTCCCCCCGCTCATCCCGCCTCGACGGCCGGCGCGCCTCACGCCGGCCGCTCGTTGCTGCCCGCCGCCTTGACGAGAATCGCACGATGACGATCGCCCCGCCCCCCTGTTTCGCAGCGCCGGCCAAGCCGGGCGCGGCGCGTTGATGGACGCCGCCGTGGACGCCCCCGTGCACGCCCCCGCCACCCCGGCCTCGGCGCATGCCGCCTTCATCGCCTTGCGCGAGCACCTGGCGAGCCAGATCCTGGGTCAGGCCACGCTCGTCGAACGCCTGCTCGTGGCCTTGCTCGGCGACGGCCACCTGCTCGTCGAAGGCCCGCCGGGGCTGGCCAAGACGCGCTCGGTGAAGGCGCTCGCCCACGCGATCGAAGGCGACTTCCAGCGCGTGCAGTTCACCCCCGACATGCTGCCCGCCGACCTCACGGGCTCGGACATCTACCGCCCCGAGGAAGGGAGCTTTCGCTTCCAGCGCGGGCCGCTGTTCCACAACCTGATCCTCGCCGACGAGATCAACCGCGCCCCGGCCAAGGTCCAGTCGGCCTTGCTCGAGGCGATGGCCGAGCGCCAGGTCAGCGTCGGCGCCGCCACCTACGCGCTGCCGCGGCTGTTCCTGGTCATGGCGACGCAGAACCCGATCGAGCAGGAAGGCACCTACCCGCTGCCCGAGGCCCAGCTCGACCGCTTCATGCTGCACGCCCGAGTCGACTACCCCGACCGCGCGACCACCCTCGCCATCATGGCGCTGGCGCGGCGCGAGGCGGTGATGGCGCGCGAGGCGCCGGCGCCGGCGCAGCGCCTGGCGCAGGAGACGGTGTTCGCGGCCCGGCGCGAGGTCCTGGCCCTGACCCTGGCCGATTCGGTCGCCGAGTACATCGCCGCCCTCGTCGAGGCGACGCGCCGGCCCGCCGCCTACAGCGTCCAGCTCGCCGAATGGCTGCGCTGGGGCGCGAGCCCGCGCGCAGCGATCGCGATCGAGCGCGGCGCGCGCGCGCTGGCCTGGCTCGACGGGCGCGACTACGTGAACCCCGACGACGTGCAGGCGATCGCCCCCGACGCCTTGCGCCACCGCCTGCTCGTCGACTACACGGCGCAGGCGCGCGGCGTCTCGGCGCAGGACTGCGTCGACGAGCTCTTGCGCCACGTGCCCGCACCGTAGAGTGGCCCCCCCCCGAAGCGCCTTCCCCGCGCCCGGCCGCTTGCAGGCGGCCGGGCCTGCACCAGGCTCCTGGCCGCTTGCGCGCCCAGGGGTCCGGGCGCAGCCCGCCCGGGCGGGCGACGCCAGCGGCCCGGCCCAGCCGGTTCCGCGGCGTCCGCTCGAAGCGCCGATTTGTGCGTCCAAGGCGGCCGTGGCGGCCGCGGCAAACTGAGAGCCTGGGGCTGTGCCGCTGCTGCCCGATCTCGACGAGCTGCTCGCCTTGCGCGGCGCCGCGCGCGGCCTCGACCTGCACGCCCACCGCCCGGCGCTGGCGCGGCTGGCCGGCGGCCACCGCAGCGCCCAGCGCGGGCGCGGGCTCGAGTTCGAGGAGGTGCGCCCCTACGCCGTCGGCGACGACGCGCGCAACATCGACTGGCGCGTCACGGCGCGCCGCGGCCGGGTGCACACCAAGCTCTTTCGCGAAGAGCGCGAGCGCCCGGTCTGGCTCCTCGCCGACCTGCACCCGGGGCTGTTCTTCGGCAGCCGGCGCCAGCTCCAATCGGCCCTGCTCGTGCGCGCCGCCGCCTTGCTCGCCTGGGCCGCGGCGGGGGGCGGCGACCGCCTCGGGGCCCTCTTGCCCGGCCTGCCGGGTGATGCGGCCGCAAGCCGCTCGCCCGTAGCCCGCGCCCTGCCGGCTGCGGGCGGCGCCCCCCTGGCGCCCCTTGCTTCCGGCAGGCCCGCGACGGCTGCGACCACTGTATCGGCCGCCGGGCCCGCCCTACCCGGCAGGCCCACCCCGCTGCCCGCGCCGCCGCGCATCTTCGCCCCGCGTGCGCGCGAGGCCGGCGTGCTGCCGGTGCTGCAAGCCCTCGTCGAGGCCCAGCCGCGCGCGCCCGGCCCGCCGCGCCCGCAAGGCCTGGCCGAAGCGCTCGCGGCCCTGCGCCCGCTGCTCCAGCCCGGCAGCCTGCTGCTC
Organism: Burkholderiales bacterium; assembly: GCA_028868875.1. Classification (GTDB taxonomy): domain Bacteria; phylum Pseudomonadota; class Gammaproteobacteria; order Burkholderiales; family Burkholderiaceae_C; genus Rubrivivax. The sequence continues at coordinate 2,926 of JAGWTS010000120.1, forward strand.
GTGCTGAGCGACTTCGCCGGCCTCGACGACGCAGCTGAATCCTTGCTCGCCCCGCTGGCCGCACGTTCCGAATGCCGGCTCGTCTGGATCACCGACCCGCTTCAGGCCCGCGGCCTGCCCGACGGCGCCTTCCGCGTCGGCCTGCCCGGGCGCAGCTGGTGGCTCGACGGCGGCGCCAGCCGCAAGGCCTGGCGCGCCGCCTGGGACGCCCGCGAAGCCCGGCTGCGCGGCCTCGCCGCGCGCCTGGCGCTGCCGCTGGCGCGCCTGGAAACGGCCGCCGATGCCAGCGAAGCGCTGCGCGCCCTGCTGCAGGAGCCGAGATGGGCGGCCTGAACCCCGGCGCCGCCGCGCCCGCCTGGCTGGCCGAGTTGCGCCCGGACCGCGCGCCGCCGGCGCCCGGCTGGTGGCCGCCGGCACCGGGATGGTGGGCGCTGGCGGCGCTGCTGGTCGTCGCGCTCGGAGTGGCCGCGTTCGTCATCTGGCGCCACCGGCGCACCCGGCTCGAGCGCGCCGCGCTGCGCGAACTCGCGCGCCTGGAAGCGAGCGCCGGCGGCGCCGACGAGGCCGCGCTCGCCGCCGGCATCGAGCATGTGCTGCGCCGCTATGCCCTCGCCCGCTACGGCCGCCCGGCGGTGGCGGCACTGACCGGCCGCGCCTGGCTCGATTTCGCCGTCCGCCGCGGCGCTGCCGACTGGGCCGGCGATCCGGGCCGCCACCTGCTCGCCGCGGCCTACGGCGGTGCCGTGCCGGCCGAGCGCGCGCGCTGGCTCTCCGGCGCGCGCGGCTTCATCGGCTGGCGCGAGCCGCGGGCGGAGAAGAAGAAACCGTGATCCACCTCGCCTGGCCCTGGATGTTCGCCGCCCTGCCGCTGCCCTGGCTCGCAGCGCGCTGGCTGCCGGCCGCGCGCCCGCAGGGGGCGGCGCTGTTCCTGCCTTTCGCTGCCGCCCTCGATGGCGGCGCGGCCGAGGTCGCGCGCCGGAGCGGACGCGCCCGGCGCTGGTTGTTCGCCCTCGTCTGGCTGGCATTGGTGGCGGCCGCCGTGCGCCCGCAATGGCTGGGCGAGCCGCAGCCGGTGGCGACCACCGGGCGCCGGCTGCTGCTCGCGGTCGACGTCTCGGGCTCGATGGCCACGCGCGACATGGCCGACAACGCGAGCCGGCTGCAGGTGGTGCAGCAGGTCGCGGGCGAGTTCGTGCGCCGGCGCCAGGGCGACCAGGTCGGGCTCATCCTCTTCGGCACCCGGCCCTATCTGCAGGCGCCGCTGACGACCGACCTCGCCACCGTCGACCAGTTCCTGCACGAGGCGGCGGTCGGCGTCGCCGGGCCGCAGACCGCGATCGGCGACGCCATCGGCCTCGCGATCAAGCGCCTGAAGGCGCAGACCGCGGCCGGCGCCAAGCCGGGCGAGATGGTCCTGATCCTGCTCACCGACGGCGGCAACGACGCCGGCGAGATGCCGCCGATCGAGGCCGCGAAGATCGCCGCCGCCGAGCACCTGCGCATCTACACCATCGGCGTCGGCGCCGAGGCCCATGCCGGATTTTTCGGCGGCAATACCGGCAACACCGACCTCGACGTGCAGACGCTGAAGGACATTGCGCGCATCACCGGCGGAGCGTATTTCCGCGCCGGCGATGTCGATGCCCTGCAGAAGGTCTACGCCCGCATCGACCGCCTCGAGCCGGCCGCCGGGCGCGACCAGTGGGTGCGCCCGCGCGACGACTGGTTCTGGCTGCCGCTGGCGCTGGCCCTCGTGCTCAGCCTGCCGGCCGCCTTGCTGAGGGAGCGCGCATGGCGCTGAACGCGGCCTGGCAGGCCTTCCATTTCCTGCGTCCGATCTGGCTCGCCGCGCTGCCGCCGCTGTGGCTCGCCGCCGCCTGGCTGGCGCGCCGGCGCGAGCGCGAGGGCGACTGGGCCGGCCTCGTCGACGCCGAACTGTTCGAGCGCCTGCGCCTGGACGGCGGCGGCGCCGCGGCGGACCGCGCGCAACAAGCCTGGCGCGGCCCCTGGCCCTGGCTTGCGCTGGCCTGGACGCTGGCGGCCCTGGCCCTGGCCGGACCGAGCTGGCAGCGCGACGCGGCGCCCGCCTGGCGCGGCAATGCGGCCTGGGTGCTGGTGCTCGACCTCTCGCCGCAGATGGCGGCCACCGACGTCGCGCCCGACCGCGCGACGCGCGCGCGCTACGCCATCGACGACATCCTGGCGCAGGCGCGGGACGCGCGCGTCGGCCTCGTCGTCTACAGCGGCCAGGCCTATACCGTGACCCCGCTCACCGACGACGTGAACACCGTGCGCGCCCTGCTGCCGCCGCTCGGCCCCGGCATCATGCCGGCGGGGGGCGATGCACTCGCCGCCGGCCTGGCGCGGGCGCAGACACTGCTGCACGGTGCCGGCGCCGTCGGCGGCCACGTGATCGTGCTGACCGGCGGCTTCGACGACCCCGCCGCCGCGCTCGCCGAGGCCGCGGCGCTGCGCAAGGCCGGCAGCAGCGTGGACGTGGTCGGCATCGGCAGCGTCGCCGGCGCCCCGCTGCGCGGCCCCGACGGTGCCTTCGAGACCGACGCCCAGGGCCGCCCCCGGCTCGCGCGGCTCGACCCCGCTCTGCTGCAAAGCGTGGCGACCGCCGGCGGCGGGCGCTATGTCGACCTCGCCGGCCTGCCCTCGCTCATCGCCAGCCTGCAGCAGGCGCCGACCCCCGGCGCCGCGTTCGGGCCGCAGCAACACGAGGTGGCGCACTGGCGCGACGGCGGCGCCTGGCTGTTGCCGCCGCTGCTGTTGCTGGTGGCCGCGCTCGCGCGCCGGAGCTGGTTATGAGCGCCCCTGGGCCGGCCAAGCCGGCCGTCCCCCGAGGGGATCCGAGTCGCCCGGCAAAGCCGGATCGACTCGGGAGCGCCCCAAGGCCGGCCGCGCCAGCCGCCCCCCGAGGGGATCTGAGTCGCCCGGCAAAGCCGGATCGACTCGGGAGCCGCCGCCTGCTCGCGGCCCTGGCGCTGACGGCGCTGGCCCTGCCCGGCGCGCACGCCGAAGGCTGGTGGGGCCGCCTGTGGCAGACCCCGGAGCAGCGCGGCGAGGCGCTGCTGCGCCAGGGCGACGCCAGCGCCGCGGCCCAGGCCTTCCGCGACCCGCGGCGCAAGGCTTATGCGCAAGCGCGGGCCGGCGACTGCAAGGCCGCGGCGCAAAGCCTGGCGGCGCTCGCCGACCCCGTCTCGCTCTACAACCGCGGCAATGCACTCGCCCGCTGCGGCGACCTCGGCGACGCGCTGAAGGCCTACGACCAGGCGCTGGCGCAAGACCCGAAAGATGCCGACCTGCGCCACAACCGCGAACTCGTCGCCAAGGCGCTGGCGCAGCAGCAGCAGCAGCCCAGGCAGGATCAGGGCGGGCAGAAGGGCGCGGGCTCGCAAGCCGCCCCGGCGCAGGCGCCTGGGGCTTCTGCGCCGGGCACGGGGGCGTCCGCGCCCGCCTCCGGCGCGCCTGGCGCAGGGGCTTCGGCCGGCTCGGCCGCTGCGTCGGCCGCGGGCGCTTCGAGCCCGTCGGGCCGCGCCGGCGCTTCCGGCCGGCCGCAAGCTTCGCCTTCTGCATCGCAGCCGGGAGCCGCACGTGAAGCCAGGGCAGCGGGCGGCGCGCCGAGCCCGGCTTCGGCCGCGGCACAGGCACGGCGCGACGCCGAAGCGGCGCTCGCTGCCGGCGGCGCGTCCGCACCGAGCGGCGGCGGCGCCGCACCAAGCGGCAGCGCCTCCGCACCAGCCGGCGCAGCCAGTGCCGCCGCGCGCCAGGCCTTCGGCGAGGCCGGTGCCGCTTCGGCGCCGCCTCCACCACCGCCGAGCGAGCAGCAGTTGTCCGAGGAAGAATGGCTGCGCCGCATCCCCGACGATTCGGCCGGACTGCTGCGCCGCAAGTTCCTGATCGAGCACCTCCAGCAGCAGGGTTCGCCATGAGGCGGCGCCTGCGCCTGGCCGCCTTGCTGCTGTGCCTCGCCGGCCCCTGGGCGGCGGCGTTCGCCGCGCTCACGGCCTCGCTCGACGCCGACCGCATCGGCCCCGGCGAAACCGTCCAGCTCACGCTCAGCCGCGACGGCGGCGGCGGCGGCGAACCCGACCTGTCGCCGCTGGCCGGCGCCGGATTCGAGATCCTGGGGCGCAGCAGCTCGTCGAACATGAGCATCGTCAACGGCCAGGTGTCGTCGCAGCGCCAGCTCGTCCTGACGCTGGCACCGCGCCACGGCGGCAGCCTCACGGTGCCGCCGCTGAGCTGGGGCGGCGAGGTCTCCGCGCCGATCCAGCTGGTGGTCGGCGCAGGCGCAAGCACCGGCCCCGGCACCGGCACCGGGGCCGGCGCTGCGGCGCCCAGCGCGTCGGCGCCGGTGACCCTGAGCGCCCGGCTCGACAGCGCCCGGCCCTACGTCCAGCAGGCCGACGTGCTCACGCTGCGTCTCGAAGCACGCGTGCCGCTGCGCAGCGCGGCGCTGGACTTCGAAGGCAGCGCCGACGTCTTCGTGAGCCAGATCGGAAAGGACGAACAAAGTAGCGAGATGCAGGACGGCGAGCCGGTGCAGGTGTTCGTGCGCCGCTACCTGCTCACGCCGCAGCGCAGCGGCGCCCTGCGCCTGGACGGGCCGGTGCTCGACGCCCAGGTGGTCGACGACCGCTCGGCCTCGTTTCCCGGCATGTTCGGCAACCTGCAGTTGCCGGGCTTCATGCGCTCGACGCGGCCGCTGCACCTCGTCGGCGACCCGGTGCGGCTGACCGTGCGGCCGCGCCCGCCCGGCACCGGCGCGGTCTGGCTGCCGGCCCAGGACGTGCAGCTCGCCGAGACCTGGAGCCCGGCCGCCGGCGCCGTCCACGTCGGCGACCCGCTGACGCGCCACCTGAGCCTGGTGGCGCGCGGCCAGAGCGGCGCCCAGTTGCCCGACCTCTCCGCGCTGATGGCGCCGCCCGACGGCGTCAAGGCCTACCCCGACCAGGCGCAGAACGAAGACACGGCCGCTGGCGGCCTCGTCACCGGCCGGCGCGAGCAGGACATCGCCTTCATCGCCAGCCGCCCCGGCCGCGTCACCCTGCCTGCGCTGCGCCTGGCGTGGTGGGACACGGTGCACGACCAGGCCCGCGTCGCCACGCTGCCCGAGCACACGGTCGAGGTGCTGCCGGCCGCAGGCGCGCCGACCGCCCCGGCCGCGCCCTCGGCGGCGGTGCCGGCGCCTGCCGCGGCATCGGCATCCTCAGCCACGACGACGCCGACGGTGCCGAGCAGCGGCGCGGCGCGCGCCTGGCGCTGGCTGAGCGCGGCGCTCGCCCTGCTCTGGGCCGCGACCGCCGCCGGCTGGTGGCTCGACCGTCGGCGCCTCGCGTCGCGGCCGGCAGCAGCGGCGCCCGCGTCCGCGTCCGCGTCCGCGTCCGTCAGCGGCACCGGCAGCGGCAGCGGCAGCGGCAGCGGCACCGGCACTGGCAGCGGCAGCGCCGCGGCCAAGCTGCCCGAGAGCCGGCAGCCGAACCCGGACGCGGCGCGGCGCAGCCTGCTGCAGCACTGCGAGCGCGGCGCCGCCGCCGAGGCGCGCTCCGACCTGCTCGACTGGGCGGACGCGCAATGGCCCGACCTGCACGGCGCCGGGTTGCAGGCGATCGAGGCGCGTGTGACCGACGCCGCCTTCATCCGCGCCTTGCGCGACCTCGACCGCGCCTGCTTCGCCGGCGGCCCCTGGGACGGCGCAGCGCTGCGCCAGGCCTTCGCCGGGCTGCGCCTGCCGCAGCAGAAAGAGCGCCGCGCGCGCGACCCGCTCGGCAGCCTCTACGACTGAATCGGCAACTGAAGCCTCGCCCGGGAGCGGGCCGGCGGCGACGCGGCCGGGAGCCTGGCCTGCATCAATCAACCCATCTGGCGCTACGAAGCCCAGGCCGCGGCGCGTAGGCTGCGCGGTCCGGACGCCGGGAACCGCGAGACCAACCGGCGGGCGCGGTGTCGGGCTCCCCGCGTGAGGTCTTTGGCGGTGGACACCGATCGTCGAACCCGCCTTCGCTCGAGGACCTCGAATGTTGCACCTGACCCGCAGCGCAACCCGCGACTTTGCCCACCACCGCCTGGCCCTGGCGGCGCTGGCTGCGTGGTTGCTCGGATTCACGGTCCTGGCGCTCGGACTCGTCCCCGGCCGCGCCGGGCCCGGGCCGGGCTCGCCCTGGCATCAGTCGCTGGCCGCCATCGGCTCGCTGCTGCTGCTCGTGCCGATGGCCTTTTCGGCGTTCAAGCGCTCGGCCCTGGCGCGGCGCCCGCGGCTCTGGTTCGGCGCCCATGCGCTGTGCAGTTCGATCGGCTTCGTCCTCGTCTGCGTCCACGCCGCGTCCGGCCGCTTCTGGTCGCCCCCGACCGTCCTCGTTGCCCTGCTGTTGTTCCTGGTCCTGCAAGGGGCACTCGCGCGCTCGTTGCTGTCGCAGCGGTTTTCGGAGCAGTTCGGCACCCGGCATCCGAGCTTCCTGGCGCAGGACCCGCTGCGGCGCCGCACTCTGGCCGGGATCATCGAGCGCAAGCGCGAACTGCTGGCACGCCTGGACCGCTCGGCCGACGAAGCCGTCTTCTCGCCGAACCTGCGCCATGCCTTGCGCCACCCGTGGCTGACACTTCGCTACGCCCAGTTGGCGGGGCGTGAATCCGATCTCGTCGGCGCGCGACGGGCGGCCGGCGCGGTGCTGAGGCTGTGGCGCCGCCTGCACCTCCTCGCGGCGCTGCTCTTCACGCTGGGACTGTTCGCACACGTCGCCCTCGTCCTCTTCTTCGCCGGCTACGTCGCCCAGGGGCGCGCCGTCTACTGGTGGCATCTGGCGAACTGGAATCTGGGGTCATGAGCCGACTCGCATTGAGCATCGACCTCGAACGCTGCACCGGCTGCAAGAGCTGCGAAGCCGCGTGCAAGCAGGTCAACGGCCTCGGGCCGAACGAGTACCGCAACAAGGTGATGTGGCTGGCCTCGCCGACGGCCCCGACGCTGGACTTCCTCACCGTGACCTGCCAGCAATGCGAGCGGCCGGCCTGCGTGCGCGCCTGTCCGGTCGTGCCCAAGGCCTTGAGCAAGGACCCCGTGACCGGCGTCGTGCGGGTCGACGAATCGCGCTGCACGGGTTGCGGCGAATGCGTGCTCGCCTGCCCCTACGGCGCGATGGGCTACGACCCGGTGGGCCATCACGCGGTGAAGTGCGACTTGTGCGCACCGCGGCGCGAACGCGGCGAAGGCCCGGCCTGCGCCAGCGTCTGCCCGACGCGCGCCATCCGCTTCGGCGAGCGCGAATCCCTGGTGCAGGCCGCGCAGGGCGCCGGCCGCAGCCTGCTCGACCACGACGACTTCGTCCAGGGCCCGGCCACGCTCTACCTCGAACGCCAGGCCGCCGCGCGGCCGACGGAACCCGCCGCCGACGACCGCCAGCCGCCGGCGATCCAGCGCGACGCGGCGCCGCGCCGGCGCATCGGCCTGGGCCTGGTCACGCCGCCGTACCGCAGCGACAACACGGCAGCGCCCGACCGCGTCACGCCGGGCGGCTGCCACATCTGCTTCAACAGCTGCACGCTGAAGTTCCACCATCGCGACGGCCGCGTCGTCAACATCCTGGGCAACGACGAGGACCCGGTGTTCCAGGGCCGCATCTGCCCGAAGTCGCAGATGACGCTGCAGCTCTACGACCACCCGCGGCGCCTCACCCATCCGCGCAAGCGCGTCGGCCCCCGGGGCAGCGGGCGCTTCGAGACCATTTCCTGGGACCGGGCACTGGACGAGATCGCCGCCCGCTTGCGCGAGGTCGCGGCCCGGGACGGCAGCGAGGCGCTGGCCCTCCACATGGGGACCCGCACCGGCGTGCTCAACATCATGGGCTACACGCGCATGTTCGCGGCGCTCTGGGGCACCCCCAACGTGCTCACGACCGAGCCGCTGTGCGACGCCGGCAAGGTGGCGGCACTGGAGCTGACCCTGGGCTCGACCAGCCTGGGCAACGTCTACACGCCCGAGGACATCGGCAGCGCCGGCCTCTACGTCTTCTTCGGCGACAACCAGGCCGAGACGCGGCCGGTGAACTTCGGCCTGCTCAACGACTGGCGCCTGACCCGCGGCGCGCGCATGGTCGTGGTCGACCCCCGGCTGACCGCGACCGCAGCCAAGGCCGACCAGTGGCTCGCCATCCGCCCCGGCACCGACATGGCGCTGGCGCTGGCGCTGATCCACGAGATCTTCACGACCGGCCGCCACGACGCGGCCTTCTGCCGCGACTGGGTCGATGGCTGGGAGGCCTGGCGCGACTTCATCCTCGCCCGGGACTACGGCGCGGCCTGGGGCGCGACGGTCACCGGCCTCGACGAGGACCGAATCCGCGCCCTGGCCCGCGACATCGCCGAAGCCGACGGCTGCATGATCTTCGCCAGCCGCGGCATCAACCAGCACAGCAATTCGGCGCAGGCCAACCGCGTGCTGATGTTCCTGGCCGCGATCACCGGCAACTGGGGGCGCCGCGGCGGCGGCTACTTCAACGTCGCCGGCGAGCCCGACTGGCAGGCCGTCCCGATTCCGCCATCGCGCCGCGCCCCGCTCACGCGGCCGTCGCTGGGCAACAGCCCGGTGGCCTGGGTGGAGGCGATGCGCACCGGGGCGCCTTATCCGGTGCGCGCCCTCCTCACCGGCAACAACCCCGCCGCGCAATGGCCCGATTCGTCGAGCGTGGCCCAGGCGCTGCAGTCGCTGGACCTGCTGGTGCACGTCGAGCTGTTTGCCAACGAAACCTCCGACCTGGCGGACTACGTCCTGCCGGCCGCCACCGGCATCGAGAAAGGCGGCATCAGCCGGCTCGCCGAAGACCGCCGCATCGTCTGGAACGACAAGCTGGTCGAGCCGCCCGGCGAGGCGCGCTCCGACCCCTGGATCTGGATCGAACTGGGCAAGCGCTTCGGCTTCGACGACGTGTTGAAGGAGGACTACAAAGACCCGGCCGTGTTCTGGGACGAGGTCTTCCGCCACGCCACGCCCGACCTGCGCGGCGTGACGATGAAGCGCCTGAAGTCCCGGCCTTATCGCTGGGTGCGCTCGCCCGTGGCCTCGGAGGACGATCCGGAACCCGGCACGCTGTACCTGAGCGGCAGCACGGCTTTCGGCAAGCCGGCGGGCCAGCGCTTTCCAACGCCCAGCGGCCGGCTCGAATTCTGGAACGAGGCGCTCGAATCGAAGTTCAACAGCCTGGGCCTGTCGGCGCTGCCCGAGTTCTACGGCGAGGCCGAGAGCCTGCTGCCGATGCCCAGCGTCGCGCCCGTGCCACACCGGGCGCCGATCGAGTCCCCCTTCTTTCACCGGCCGGTGCTGGCGCAGCCGGTGCACATCGTCCCGCCCGATGCCGGCCGCATCGACAGCCGGGGATTCGACACCGAGCTCGTCACCGGACGCCCGCCGGCGCCGCACTTCCACACCTGGACCCACCATTACTGGCAGGCGCAGGAGATGTGGCCCGAGCTGTATTGCCAGATCCATCCCGCCAAGGCGAGAAGCATCGGCGTGGAAGACGGCCAGACCCTGCGCATCAGCACCGCGCACGGCAGCATCGAGGCGCGGGCCTGGATCACCGCCGGCATCCGGCCCGAGGTCGTCTACATCCCGATCGGCTGGGACAGGCGCCAGCCGCTGCACCCGGGGTCCTCGGTGAACCAGCTCGTCGACGGCGCGCTCGACCCGGTCTCGGGCCAGAGCAACCTGAAGCTCACGCGCTGCCGCGTCACGGCGGCACATTGAGAGAACCGCGAATCAGCCGGCTTCCGGCACCATGTCGATCGCCCCGCAAGGGCATTCCGCCGCGCACATGCCGCAGCCCTTGCAGTAGTCGTAGTTGATCTCGAAGCGCTTGCCGGGCCCGAGCTTGATGACGGCGTTGTCGGGGCACACGCCGTAGCAGTTGTCGCATTCGAAGCAGTTGCCGCAGGACAGGCAGCGGCGCGCCTCGAACAAGGCGTTGGCTTCGGTCAGGCCCCCTTGCACTTCGTCGAAGCTGCTCGTGCGCCGCGCGACCGCGAGCTGCGGGCGCAGCTGCTGCGGCGCGTCGCTGTAGTACCAGGGGTTCAGGCGCTCGAAGGCGGCCGCGGCGTGCTTCAGTCTGGCGTTCAGGTGCACGCCGCGCAGCCAGGCGTCGATGTGGCGCGCCGCCTTCTTGCCGTGTCCCACAGCCACCGTCACGTTGCGCTCGGCCGGCACCATGTCGCCGCCGGCGAAGAGGCCGGGCAGGCCCGTCATCATCGTCGCCGGGTCGACCTGCACGACGCCGTCGTTGACGACCAGCCCTTCGACGCCTTCGAGCAGCGAGAGGTCCACGTCCTGGCCCAGGGCGAGGACGAGCGAGTCGGCTTCCAGCGTCTCGAATTCGCCGGTCGGCTGCGGCACGCCCTTGGCGTCGAGCGCCATCTTCTCGATCGTGAGCGTGCCGCCTTCGCCGGATTGCTTGATGGTCGAGAGCCACTTGACCATCACGCCCTCCTGCAGCGCCTCCTCGACCTCGAAGTCGTGCGCCGGCATCTTCTCGCGCGTGCGGCGGTAGACGATGATGGCCTCGGTCGCACCGAGCCGGCGCGCCGTGCGCGCGACGTCGATGGCGGTGTTGCCGCCGCCGTAGACGACGACACGGCGCCCGAGCAGCGGGCGCTCCTCGCCTTCCATCGAGCGCAGCACTGACACCGCGTCGAGGATGCGCGAGCCGTCCTTGGCCGGGATAAGCGTGCGCTTGGCGATGTGGGCGCCGACGGCGAGGAAGGCGGCGTCGAAACCGCCTTCGCTCATCGCGGTGGCGATGTTCCGCACCTTGGCGCCGAGCTCGACCGCCACGCCCAACGCGACGATGCGCTGCATCTCGGCTTCGAGCACGTCGCGCGGCAGCCGGTATTGCGGAATGCCGAAGCGCATCATCCCGCCCATCAGCGGCCCCGCTTCCTTGACCGTGACGCGGTGGCCGAGGCGGCGCAGCTGGTAGGCCGCCGACATGCCCGAGGGCCCGGCGCCCACGACAAGCACGTGGCGCCCAGTCTCGGCCGCCGGCGGCTCGAAGCGCCAGCCCTTGTCCAGCGCCTGGTCGCCCAGGAAACGCTCGACCGAGTTGATGCCGACTGCCGTGTCGAGCCGGCCGCGGTTGCAGGCGCCTTCGCAGCTGTGATAGCAGACGCGGCCCATGATGGCCGGGAACGGGTTGTCGCGAACGAGGTGGCGCCAGGCGGCTTCGTAGTCGCC
>JAGWTS010000505.1 GCA_028868875.1 Burkholderiales bacterium
GCGACGTTCATGCCGTTGACCTGGGTCTGCATGCGGCTGGCGATCGCGAGGCCGGCGGCGTCGTCGGCGGCGCTGTTGATGCGCAGGCCCGAGGACAGGCGCTGCATCGAGGTCGCGAGCGAGTTCTGCGACTTGTTCAGGTTGAACTGCGCGTTGAGCGAGATCAGGTTGGTGTTGATGGACTGAGGCATGTCGACTGCTCCTTGGGTTGGGTGGCTTGCTTCGGCGCCTCTGGGGCCGCCTCGCTGGCTGCCCGACCGCCTGTCGCCGGTTCTGCGGGCATGGAGCGGATTGTTCCGGACCGCGGCGCTCGACGATCGAAGGAATTGCAGGCCATTGGCCGCCCAGTTGGCGCCCCCCTTGCCCCAAAAAGCAGAAGACCCCGGCAGGCGCATCGCCTGCCGGGGTCATCGGACTGCGCGCGGAGCGCTTACTGGAGCAGCTTGAGCACCATCTGCGGCAACTGGTTGGCCTGCGCGACCATCGCGTTGCCGGCCTGCTGCAGCACCTGGGCGCGGCTGAGGTTGGCGGTCTCGGCGGCGAAGTTGGCATCCATGATGCGGCTCTGCGCGGCCGACTGGTTCTGCACCGAGGTGTTCAGGTTGCTGATGACGGCGTTGAAGCGGTTCTCGTAGGCGCCCATGTCGGAGCGCTGGGTGTTGATCGTCGCGAGCGCGCTGTCGATGTTGTTGATCACGCTGGCGATCGCGGAGTCGCTCGTGGTCGCCAGGCTGGCGGTGCTTCCGGTGACCGCGGTGATGGTGGAGTCCACCGTCATGTTGGTCATGCTGATCGAGATCGAATCGTTCGAGGTCGTGTTGGCGCCGATCTGGAAGTTCACCGTGGTGGCGCCCGAGCCCAGGATGTTCTGGCCGTTGAAGGCGGTGCCGCCGAGCACGCGCTGGATTTCACTGGCCAGGGCCTGGTATTCGTTGTCGAGCGAAGCCCGGTCGGTCGAGGTGTTCGTGCCGTCGCGTGCCTGCACGGCGAGCTGGCGCATGCGCTGCAGCGAGTCGGAGACGCTGCCGAGCGCGCCTTCGGCGGTCTGCGCCAGCGAGATCGCGTTGTTCGCGTTCTGGGTGGCGACGTTCATGCCGTTGACCTGGGTCTGCATGCGGCTGGCGATCGCGAGGCCGGCTGCGTCGTCCGCGGCGCTGTTGATGCGCAGGCCCGAGGACAGGCGCTGCATCGAGGTCGCGAGCGAGTTCTGCGATTTGTTCAGGTTGAACTGCGCGCCCATCGAGATCAGGTTGGTATTGATGGATAAGGTCATTTCGTACTCCAGTCAGTTGATCAATCACTAGTTTCCGGCGAGAGCGCCGGCATATCCCGGATGCATCCGGCGGCCTCTCGGCCGTCGTCGTCATCCCGTTGCCTGCAGCGTTCCGCTCCCCGTGGAGTCGGCCCGCAGCCCGCCCGCGCTAGTCAACCGTGGAGTCCCTGGCGTGCATCGCGCTCCAAGGTCATCGGCCGGCCAACCGGACCACGGAAGCCTGCTCTCACAAACCCCGTTGAGGCATGTATCGGCCGCGCCGCGCCGGAACTTGAGGGTTGCGGTTCTTCGATTTCCTCGCCTGTCAAGAGCCGCGTTCGATTTCGGTCCGCGCGGGAGCGCAGCGAATCCGGCGCTGTTCGCGCATTCAGGCGCCGCGGCCCGTGCCTACATTCGGCCCGGGGGAGCCTTGCGCGCCCCTTCCCTGGATCCGTTGCCGGAGGCTGCCTTGTCCGATGTTCTCGAGAAACCCGCTGCACAGGCGTGCGCCGAGGCTGGCGCCGCTGCCCTGGAGGGCGTGGCCACCGCGCATGGGCAATGGGCGCTGGGCGTGGCGCTGGTGGATCAGGGCCGGCTCGATCAGGCCGCGGCGCATTTCGAGTGCGCGAGCCGGCTCGCGCCGGGCGAGCCGCTGTACTGGCTCAACCTGGCGAACGTGCTGCGGCGGCAGTTGCGCCCCCACGAGGCGATCGCCGCCGCGCGACGCGCGTTCGGGCTCGATGCGGCCGACGCCGTCGCCTGCCTGCTGCTGGCCAGGTTGCTGCATGGCGCCAACCGCCATGCCGAGGCGCTCGAGGTGCTGGGCGCGCTCGACCCCGGAACGCCGCGCGACCTGGACCACAAGGTGCTGCTGGCTGCCGTGCTGATGGCGCTCCAGCGCTGGCAGGAGACGGCCCAGGTCAGCCTGGAAGTGCTTGCCGCCCGGCCGGCCCATACCCATGCCTACCTGTGCCTGGGCTTTGCGCTCAAGCGCATGGGCCGCTATGCCGAGGCCGCCGAATGCTTTCGCACCGTGACCATTCTCGAGCCGGCGCACTTCGGCGCCTCTGTCTACGCGGCCCATTACGCGGCCTGGGCCTGCGACTGGAAGCAGGGCCCGGACGACATGCAGCGCATGGCGCAGGCGCTGGCGCTGCAGGCCGCCGGCAAGTCGCGCACCGCGCTCAGCCCGTTCACGCTGCTGTCGCTGAACGACGACGCGGCGATGCACAGGCTCTGCGCCGAAATGGAGGCCGAGCGCCTGGCGCAGGAACACCGCCACGGCAGCGCGCGCCGGCTGCCACGCGAGCATGCGCAGGCGCGCGCCGCCCTGGCCGCCGGCCGCATCCGCATCGGCTTCGTCTCGCCCGACTTCCGCCTCCACGCGACGACCCTGCTGCTGGTGCAGACGCTCGAGCGCCTGCCGCGCGCGCGCTTCGAGGTCTTTCTCTACTCCCACGGCGCCGACGACGGCACGGCGCAGCGCCGCCGCGTCGTCGCGGCGGCCGACCATTTCGTCGAATGCGGCGAGATGGACGCGACCGAGCAGGCCGAGCGCATCGAGGACGACGGCATCGCCCTGCTCGT
>JAGWTS010000506.1 GCA_028868875.1 Burkholderiales bacterium
TGGTGTCGACGTGGCTCATCCACGCCACGGGCGACAAGGCGGCGCCGGGCCTTTGGATGACCTTCGCTTCGTTCTGCGGCATCGTGGCGACCCTCATGCTTCGACGCGCGACGCCCGCGACAGCCGCCGGCCAGGCCGGCAGCGGGTTGCGCAGCGCCTTCCGGGTTGCAGGCACGCCGGCCGAGTCCAGTCCATGAGCAAGCACCCAGCCGCCGGACTCGAGGTATTGACCACCGGCATCCTGAAGCAGCCGCTGCGCGACCTGGCGCCGCAGTTCGAAGTCCTGTACGGCTGCACCCTGTCCGTTTCCTGGGGCCCGTCTTCCGGGCATTCCCCCCACTCCAACCTGATGCGGGTGCGCAACGGCGAGCCCGTCGACGTATTGCTGATGGTCCACACCGGCATGGACACGCTGATCGGCGAAGGCAGCTTCACGGCCGTCACCCGCCGCGACATCGCGACCTCGGAGATCGGCGTCGCGGTGCGATCGGATCACCCGGCGCCCGACATCTCGACCGTCGTCGCGCTGCGCCGCTGCCTGCTCGCCGCCACGTCCATCGGTTACTCGGAAGGCGCCAGCGGCAGTTACGTCGGCGGACGGTTTTTCGAGGCGCTGGGCATCGCGCGTGAAGTCGCCGCCAAGTCCCATGTCGTGTTGGGCCAGAGGTTCGTCGGTGAGGCGGTGGCCGACGGCGAAGTCGAAATCGGCATCCAGCAGCTCAGCGAATTGCGACTCGTTCCCGGCATCACCATCGTCGGCCCGCTCCCCGCGGCGGTCCAGCATGTGAGCCTGGTTTCGGGCGCGGTCTCGTCCAAGGCGCGCAACGCCGAGCTTGCGGGCCGTTTCCTCGACTTCCTCTGTTCCGACGCCGCGGAAGACGCCCTCGCGCGGGCGGGACTGTCGCTCCCGCCGCGATGACCATCGCTACACGCCTGGCGCGGCACGTGGCGGCATTGCGCCACGCCGACCTGCCCGACGCCACGCGCGAGCAGGCCGCGAGATGCCTGCTGGACACCGTGGGCAACATGCTCGGTGGGCGCCAGTCACCACAGGCACGGACGGTCGATGGCTACGTCCGCGCTAGCCAAGGTGCTGCCGAGGCCACCGTGGTCGGCGGCGGACGGGCCGCCTGCGAGGCGGCGGCGTTCGCGAATGCCGCACTGGCGCGGATGCACGATCTCGACGACGGCCATCAAGCCGCCATGGGGCATCCCGCCAGCGTCCTGGTCCCCACGGCGCTGGCGCTGGGGCAGGCTTTGTCGACGCGCGGCAGCGAGGTCATTGCGGCCCTGGTCGCTGCATACGACGTGTATGCGGGCCTGGGTGCCGCCATCAATCCGAGCGCGTACCACGAACGCGGCTTCGATTCCACGGGCATCGTCGGCTGCGTCGCCGCGGCCGCCCTGGCATCGAGGCTCGGCGGCCTGGACGCCGAATGCACCGGCCACGCCATCGGCATCGCGGCGAGCCATGCCGGCGGCCTCATCGAATACCAGAACGACGGCAGCGCCGGCAAGGTGCTCTGCCCGGCCTGGGCCGCACGCGCAGGCCTGCAAGCCGCCGGGCTCGCGCGCGCCGGCTTCACCGGGCCGGCGGCCGTGTTCGAGGGCGCCAAGGGTCATTTCCGGGCGTTCTCGAATCATTGGGACAGCGAGCGCGCGACGTCCGAACTCGGACGCCATTTCGGAATCCACGACAACTATTTCAAGCTCCACGCCTGCATGCGCGGACTGCATGGATCCGTCGACGCGGCAGCGGACCTGCAGCGCCAACGAGCGACGGCTTGGCAGGAAGCCACGCGCATCCGCATCCTGACCTCGTCGTTCGTCAAACGTCTGGACCGCCCCGATCCGGGCGATGCGGCGCAGGCGCAATGCAGCCTGCCCTATTGCGTCGCGCTCGCGCTCAAGCATGGCCGCGTCGGCCGGGCGCAGATGCAGTCGGGGCTGGCCGACGCCGACATCGCCGCGCTCCAACGCCGCATCGAGGTCGTCGTCGACGGCGCGTTGGAAGACCTCTGGATCCGCGAACCGCAGACCTGGGGTGCGGCCGAAGTGATCGTCGAAACCCGGCACGGACAACCGTTGAGGCGGCAGGTCATCGCCGCGCGCGGCGGCGCTGCCCTTCCGCTGTCGACGCAGGATCTCGAAGTCAAATTCCGCGAACAGCTTGCGCAGACCGAGCTGGCCGCGCGCGGTGACGCCATCCTGGCGGCGCTACGCGACTTCGACCGGATCGACGATGTCGGCCGGTTCATGGATCTCCTGGCCGCCCCGTGACCCGTGGCGGCAGGGCCGCCTCCCTACCGATTCGAAACCGCCATGTCCAGCGAAAGCCTCATACGCCAATTGTCCGGGCATGTCAGCGCGACGCGCTTCGAAGACCTGAAGCCGGCCGAAGTCGACCGCGTCCGTCAGTGCCTCTTCGACCACATCGGCAACATGCTGGCCGGCCGCTACAGCGACAAGGCGCGAGGCCTTCTCGATTACGCCGGTCGCCTGCCCCGGCAGGCCGAAGCCGCGATCTTCGGCTTCGGGCAGGTGACGGCGGAAACCGCGGCCTTCTGCAATGCGGCGTTTTCACGCGTCGTCGACCTCGACGACGGGCACCGGCGGGCGATGGGGCACCCGGGCGTGGTCATCGTTCCCACCGTGCTCGCGCTGGGCGAGAAGCTGCGTGCATCCACCCCCGCGGCGATCGATGCCATCGCCGCGGCCTACGACGTGTACGTGGAAATCGGCTCGGTGATCAACCCGTCTTCGTATACCGGGAAGGGGTTCGACACGACCGGCATCGCCGGCACGGTGGCCGTCGCGGCCGCAGCGGCCAAGCTCAG
>JAGWTS010000507.1 GCA_028868875.1 Burkholderiales bacterium
GATCCGCGCCACCGCGACATGCTCTACGAAACCCTGGGCCGGCTGCGGGTGCAGCTCGTGACCGGCCCGGCCCCTTCCGAAGCCCCCGTCGACCCACACCCCGCGAACCCCCCGGAGCCCCGATGAACCCACCCCGCCTCGATCCGGCGCTCGCCGCCGGCAACCGCAAGCCGCTCGCAGGCTACGTCGCCTCCCACTTCAAGTGGCAGGCCGAAGCCGGCGTCGCGACGATCACGCTGAACCGCCCCGAGCGCAAGAACCCGCTGACCTTCGAGTCCTATGCCGAGCTGCGCGACCTGTTCCGGGCGCTCAAACACGCCGACGACATCCACGCCGTCGTCATCGCCGGCGCCGGCGACAACTTCTGCTCGGGCGGCGACGTGCACGAGATCATCGGCCCGCTGGTTCGCCTCACGGCGCCCGAGCTGTTGATGTTCACGCGCATGACCGGCGACCTCGTGCTCGCGATGCGCCAATGCCCGCAGCCCCTCGTCGCCGCGGTCGACGGCGTCTGCGCCGGCGCCGGCGCCATCGTCGCGATGGCGAGCGACCTGCGCCTGGGCACGGCGCGCGCCAAGGTGGCCTTCCTGTTCAACCGCGTCGGCCTCGCCGGCTGCGACATGGGCGCCTGCGCGCTGCTGCCGCGCATCATCGGCCAGGGCAGGGCGAGCGAGCTGCTTTACAGCGGCCGCTCGCTGGGCGGCGAAGAGGGCGAGCGCTGGGGCTTCTTCAACCGCCTTGTCGATCCGGCCGAGGTCGCCGACCAGGCGCAGGCGCTGGCGCGCGACATCGTCGCCGGACCGACCTTCGCCAACGGCATCACCAAGACCATGCTGCACCAGGAATGGGCGATGACGGTCGAGCAGGCGGTCGAGAGCGAAGCCCAGGCCCAGGCCCTGTGCATGCTGACCCAGGACTTCCGGCGCGCCTACGAAGCCTTCGTCGCGCGCCGCAAGCCGGTGTTCGAAGGCGACTGACCGTGGAGAGCGCCATGCCCGAAGCAACCCATCTCGACTGGCCCTTCTTCGACGATCGCCACCGCGAACTGGCGCAACGCCTCGAGGCCTGGGCGGGTGCAGAAGGACTGGACCACCACGGCGCCGACGTCGACGCGGCATGCCGCGAGCTCGTGCGCCGGCTCGGCGCCGGCGGCTGGCTCGCGCATGCCGTGGGCGGGCGCGAATGGGGCGGGGCGGCCGAGGCCATCGACACGCGCTCGATCTGCCTGCTGCGCGAGACCCTGGCGCGCCATTCGGGCCTGGCCGATTTCGCCTTCGCGATGCAGGGCCTGGGTTCGGGCGCGATCAGCCTTGCCGGAAGCGCGCAGCAGAAGGCGCGCTGGCTGCCGCGGGTGGCCCGCGGCGAGGCAATCGCGGCCTTTGCCCTCTCGGAGCCCGAGGCCGGCTCCGATGTCGCGGCGATGGCCTGCACGGCGCGCGCCGAAGGCGAGGCCTGGGTGCTCGACGGCGAGAAGACCTGGATCTCCAACGGCGGCATCGCCGACTTCTACGTCGTCTTCGCGCGCAGCGGCGAGGCGCCGGGCGCGCGCGGCATCTCGGCCTTCATCGTCGAGGCTGGAACGCCGGGCTTCGAGATCGCCGAACGCATCGAAGTCATCGCCCCGCATCCGCTGGCGCGGCTGCGCTTCACGAATTGCCGGGTGTCCGCGGCCGGCCTGATCGGCGCGCCGGGCGAGGGCTTCAAGATCGCGATGCGCACGCTCGATGTCTTCCGCACCTCGGTCGCGGCCGCGGCTCTGGGCTTCGCGCGGCGCGCCCTGGCCGAGGCGCTCGCGCGTGCGACGACGCGCAAGATGTTCAAGGGCGTGCTCGCCGACTTCCAGATCACGCAGGCCAAGCTGGCGCAGATGGCGACGACGATCGACTCGGCCGCCTTGCTGACCTACCGCGCCGCCTGGCAGCGCGACCAGGGCCGCGGCGTGACGCGCGAGGCGGCGATGGCCAAGATGGTCGCGACCGAAGGCGCGCAGCAGGTCATCGACGCTGCGGTCCAGATCTGGGGCGGGCTGGGCGTGGTCAGCGAGGTGCCCGTGGAAAAGCTTTATCGCGAGATCCGCGCTTTACGCATCTACGAAGGCGCGACCGAGGTGCAGCAACTCATCATCGCGCGCGAACTGCTGCGCGCGGGCTGAACCGGCGCCTGCCACTCTCTTGGGCTGCTCTCGTCGCCTATGCTCGGGGCTTCCGAAACGACAACGAGGAGCCCACCGATGCAGAGGAATCATCGCAAGCCCGGCGCGACGATCGCCGCACTGGCCCTGGCCGCCGGCCTGCTGGCCGTGCCGCCGGCGTCCGCCGCACTGATCTGGAACTGGAGCTACAGCAGCGACGGCATCGCCGCCAGCGGCACCTTCACGACGGGCGACGTCGCGGACGCCGCCGGCTACTATGACATCAGCGCCATCACCGGTACGCGCAACGGTGTGGCCATCACGGGGCTGACGCCGGCCGGAACGGAAATCCCGAACAACGCGGGGTTCCCGGTCGACGACCTGATCGCCTCTTCGTCGATGGGCGCGCAGATCACCGGGAACGGCTTCGGCTATTCGCTCGCCGACGGCACCAGTGTCAACCCGTTCTACGCCGACTGGTCGATCCCCGCTTCCTACCACGAGGTCCTGACCTCGGCTTCGGCTTTCCTCGCCGAGACGCCGATCGTCTTCAGCGCGTCGCCGTTGCCGGAGCCCGCCTCGGCGGGCCTCGTGGCCGCGGGCCTGCTGGCCCTGGGCTGGGCCGGCGGACGCCGCCTCAGGCCCGTGCCGCGGCGATGATCGAGTTGAAGGTCGCGCTCGGGCGCATCACCGCGTCGCGCTTGGC
>JAGWTS010000121.1 GCA_028868875.1 Burkholderiales bacterium
TGGCCGATCCGCGGCTGTCGCTGCCCGGCTCGGGCCTGTACGCCAGCATCTTCAATGCCGCGCGGCGCGAGACCTGGCGCTCGGCGTCGACGGTTGGCATCGAGCTGCCGCCGCCGCGCCAGGTCGGCACCGGGCAGTGGCGCTACGGGACGGCGAGCGCGGCCGGGCGCGACTTTCTTGCGGTCGCCACCGGCGTGGCATGGGCCGGCAAGTCCGGCTCGGTGCCGCTGCGGCTCTCGGTCTTCGAGGACAAGGCCGCCTTCGACCGCGAGCTCGCCGTCTTCGAGCGCACCGCGTGGGCCTGGCTGGGCGGCGCCGCGCTGCTGCTGCTGCTGTCGCAGACGCTGCTGCTGCGCTGGGGCCTGGCACCGCTGGGCGAGGCGACGCGCGAGATCCGCGCCATCGAGCAGGGCGAGCAGACGACGGTCCAGGGGCGCTACCCGGAGGAGGTGGCGGCGCTCACCGACAACCTGAACACCCTCATCGCCCAGGAGCGGCTGCGCCAGACCCGCTATCGCGAGGCGCTGAGCTACCTCGCGCACAGCCTGAAGACGCCGCTGGCGGTGCTGCGCACCGCTTTGAGCGAGCCGGCGCAGCTGGCCGACGCGGTGGCCGCGCAAGTCGCGCGCATGGACGACATCGTCGGCCACCAGCTCGCCCGCGCCGCCGCCAGCGGCGCCTCGCGTTTCGTGCCGGCGCTGGCGCTGGGCCCGGTGCTCGAGCGCATCCGCGATTCGCTGGCCAAGGTGTATGCCGACAAGGGCCTCGTCTTCGCGCTCGACTGCGCGCCGGCGCTCGCCTGGCGCATCGACGAGGGCGACGCCTTCGAGCTGCTCGGCAACCTGATGGACAACGCCTGCAAGTGGGCGCGCCAGCGCGTCGCCGTGAGCGTCCGGCGCGAGGGCGACAGCCTGCATCTGCGCATCGACGACGACGGCCCCGGCTTCGGCGACACGAGCGCCCTCCTGCGACTGCACGTCCGCGGCGACGAGCGCGTGCCCGGCCACGGCGTCGGCCTGGCGGTGGTCAGCGAGCTGGTGGCGAGCCACGGCGGCGAGCTGACGCTCGCGCGCGCGGAGCTGGGCGGCGCGCGCGTCGAGATCGTGCTGCGCACGGCCTGATGGAAGCCCGTGTTTCGTTCAGCATCGGTTCATGGTGAGGCCAGCAAGATGGCGGCATCGCCACTCCGAAAGCCGTCATGAACCTGCGCCTCTCCCCCAAGCTCCTCGTCGCGGCCACCCTCGCTGCCGCGGCCCTCGGCGCCCAGGCCCACGCCGACGTCTATTTCTCGCTCGGCGTGCAGGCGGCTCCGGTCTGGGTCCAGCCGCAGCCGGTGTACGTGCAACCGCAACCGGTCTACGTGCAGCCAGCGCCTGTGTACGCGAGACCGCCGGTCTTTGTCGCGCCGCGTGTCGTGTTCGAGCGCCAGGGCTGGCGCGGCTACGACGCCCGCGAAGCCTGGGAGCGCGAGCGCGCCTGGCGGCGCGCAGAATGGCATCGCCGCCAGTGGTACGACGGGTTCCGCGGCGGCGACCGCGATGATGACGAACACGGGCCCTACCGCGGCCGTCGGGATTGATCCACCATGACCCACATTCGAGAGACCGTGACCGAAGTCCGCGCCTGGAATGCGATCGCGCACCGGCGCGGCATGCGATGGATCGCCCTCGCCGCCGCCTGCGCGGCCGCTCTCTCCTTGAGCGCCTGCGGCGGCGGCGCTTACGTCGACACTGCGGGCAACTTCGTCATCGGAGTCACGGTCGCAGGCCAGCTCGTCGGCTACACGCCCGTCGCCTCGGGGGGGTCGCTGAATGTGACCGTCCATGCGGGTCAGTCCGTGACCTTCGACGCGGGTGAGTCCGCCATCTGGACGATGTATGTCGGGGGGGCTGCCGTCAGCGGCAGTGGCCAGGTCTATTACGCGGGCGCCAACATCACGGCGACCCCCCTGAGCCCATCCAGTATCGAGGTGGACACGTATGCGGCCTACCCGCTGACGGCGGCTATCCCGGTCACGCTGGTGGCGACCTCCACCTACGATTCGGCTCAGGTCGCGACGGTCAATCTCCTGGTCACGAACTAGCCTCGAGCCGTCTGCGGCCGGCCCTTGCGAGCCCAGGGTGCGGCCCGCTGCGTCGGGCGATGCCGGCCCCAGACGGAACGCGGCCTGCCGCGAATGCCGGCAAGCGGCCGTTGAACTGCCCCCTGCGGACCCGCCCGGTGGGTGGCGTGGGGGCCGTGGGTCAAATCAGTCGTAGATTGCCCCGGTCAGGAAATCGGGCCAGTTGCGCTCGAAGAACGCGCGTTCGCGGCATTCGAGGCGCCGCAGCGGTCGGGTCGTGATGGCGATGCCTTTGCCCTCCATGCGCACCAGGATCTGCTGCGCGCGGTCCTGCTCGCGCTCGGACCGGAAGCGATAGTCCTCGAGCGGACCGCTTCGGGCGCGCGGAACCTGGTCGCCGCCCGGATCGCAGATCGCGCGCGCGCCGCGGCTGCCGCCGCCGCGGGCGAGATAGAAGTCGAGTGCGGCCAGCACCGCTTCCGACGCGAGGGCGGTGTGGCGCCACTGCAGCGCCAGGGCCGGATCGGAGGCCTTGCCTGAGGCCGCAATGCCCTGCTTGCGAATCGACTCGTTGAGTGCACGCGCGGCCGCGAGCGCGGAGCGCACGTCCGCCGCCCGGCAGATCATGCCGGCGTGGTCGCTCATGCGCGACTGGATCTGCCGCTTCAACAGGCCGATGTTCAGCGGGCTGGTGTCGCGGAGCACACCGTCGATTGCTTCGAGTGCTCGCTTCACAAGGGGCACGAGGTCGTCGGCCGCGAAGTGGCCTTCGCCGCGCGATGCAATGTGCTCGGCGCAGCGGGTGCCGAAGACCTGGCCCGCATTCAGCGCCGCCCCGCCGGGGCGCGTGACGCCGTGGGTACCGGCCGCCTCGCCGACGGCGTAACAACCCGCCAGGTTGGTGCGTCCCCAGGTGTCCACGGCGAGCCCGCCATTCATGTGCTGGTTGTTCATCGCGAATTCGAGGGGCCCGTGCGCGATGTCGATCTTGTAGCGCTTGTAGAGCTCGATCGACAGCGGGTTCATCTTGCGCAGCCGCTCGATCGGCGTCGGCAGCAGCGCGCCCGACTTTTCGAGATAGGCCGAGACATCCGGGTCCAGCCGGGCGAGGTCGAAGCCGGAGTCGCCGGGCACGGCAAGCGGGTTGCGGTTGAAGTCCATGAACACCTTGCGACCGGCCCGCATCTCGCGAAACACCGCGAGATCGAACAGGCTCGAACCGAAGTCCAGCATGCGCGTGGCGTGGAAAGGCCATTGATAGCCCTTGCGGAACAGGTTCGACGCCAGTTCCTGCGTCGTGCGGTAGTGGTCGGCGAGGAAGTGGTGTTCCTGGCCTCGGGCATCGAGCGCATACACATGGGGCATGCACTGCGCGTACGTGCCGGAAAGATTCCAGGGGAATCCAGCGCGCGAGCTGCCGATGCCGAACTGACTTTCCGTGAGGTTCACCGCCTCGACGCCGGCCTCGAGCGCGAGCCCGAGCGAGCCGAAGCAATTGCGCGGATAGACGCTGTCCCGATAGAGCTCGCCCGGCCCGCCGGCAGCGAGAACGAGGAAGTCGCTCAGCAACGCCATCGCCCCCAGGGGGTTGTGGCCGCTGCGCTGCTTCGGGTTGAGGGCCAAGACGCCGGCGGCGCGGCGCTGCGGCCCTTCCCGCACGAGGATTCGAACGGCCGTCGTGTGGTTGAAGACGGGAATGTCGAGCCGCATCGCCTCGCGCGCGAGCACCTGGACCATCAGCCTCGAGGTGCGGGGTCCGCAACTCGTCGCCCGTCCCACTTCGTCGTGGTCGGTCTGGTAGCGCAGCACGCCGCCCAGGCGGTCCTGGGGAATCGGCAAGCCCAGGTATTGCAGGCTGGCCAGGGCGCGCGCCGATCCCACGGCCTCCACGTAGGCCGTGTCTTCGTCCATCGCGCCGCCGGCCCCGATCGCCCGCGCAAGCGCCTGGAAGTTGTCGCCCTGGTCCGAACTGTTCGCGGTGTGAAGGGTCTGCTTGTCCGAGCCCGAACAGGCCGAGGTGCCGCCGAATGCGCTCTGGGTCGCGATCGCGACATCGACGCCGCGGCGCTTCAATTCCACCGCGGCGCGCAGCCCGGCGGCGCCGCTGCCGATGACCAGCGCGCGAATGCGCAACACGGGCACGCGCGCGGAGCCGGCCGAGATGTATTCCGAGGTCGCCCGCTTGTTGAGCAGTTTGGGCATCGCGACATCGGTCAGTCCATCGAGGATGGATTGGGGCACTGCGGCTTCCAGCGGGCCCTTGGCGGAGCGTTCGATTCGCATGGTGATTCAGGTTCCGGGAGGGGCGCGCGGCGGCTTCAGGGCCCCGCCCGTTCGATCTCGGCTGCGCTTCGTTGCCGATCGGATTGACGCAGGACCAGCTTCGGCGTTGCCAGGTATTGCTGCCGCGCGGAATTCGGCGCCTCGATGCGGGCCAGCAGGATGGCCGCCGCATGCTCACCCAGTTCACTGGGGCGGATGTCCACCGTGCTGAGCGGCGGGTTCGAATGGGCGGCGTCGAGCACGTTGTCGAAGCCCATGAGCGCAAAGTCCTTGCCGGCGCGCAAGCCGCGTTCGCCCAATGCCGAGAGGGCGCCGAAGGCGGCCAGGTCGTTGTAGCAGACGGCGGCCTTGACCGGAGGGCGCAAGGCCAGCAGGGCCTGCATGGTCTCGTGGCCGCCGGCGCGCGTGGGGTTGCCCACGAACACGAGACGCGCGTCGAACGCGATGCCGGCCTGGGCCAGCGCCGACTTGTAGCCCTGGAGGCGCTGATCCAGCACCGGCCCCGAGCGTCCCCCCAGAAAGCCGATGCGGCGATGCCCGGTCGCGATCAGATGGGCGGTTGCCTGCTGCACGCCCAGCGAGTTGTCCGATCCCGCGAAGTCGTAGTGGCCGCGGCCCAGCGTGCGCACCATCACCACGAGCGGGATGCCCCAGGACTTCACCGTCCTGGTGAGCGACGCCGGCGTGCCCAGCACCGGGCACATCGCGATCCCGGCCGCATGCTGCTCGCGCATCGTCAGCAGCACCTTCTCCTGGCGTTCCAGGCTTTCGCTGGTGTGCGCCATCAGCACGGTGTAGCCGGCGTCGTCGAGCCTGCGCTCGAGGCCGACCAGGACCTCGGCAAAGAACGGGTTCATCAAGTCGTTGATGACGACGCCGATCGTGTTCGACGACTTGCGGCGCAACTCGCCGGCACGCCGGTTGTAGACGTAGCCCAGTTTGCGAGCCGCCTCGCGCACGCGTTCGGCGGTTTCGCTGCGGATCAGGTCGCTGCCCTGAAGAACCAGCGAGACCGTCGACTTGGAAACGTTGGCCTCCGCGGCCACGTCGAGGATCGTCATCGGGCGGATCGGTGGGGGGGAGCTGGCCATGGCTTCTACGTGGTTTCCCCAGGTCGCAGGCGAGTGCTTGCAAAGGAATTGGAACGGTCCAATACTACATTCAACCGTTCCAACCAGTCCAGCCTCGAGAGCATTCGATGAGTCAAGAAAACAGCTTCGGATGGGGCCTGATCGGCGCCAGCACCATCGCCGCCGAACACATGATCGCGGCCTTGCGCGCCCAGCCCGGCCACGAGGTGGTGGCGGTCGCCAGCAGCAGCGCCGAGCGCGCCCGCGCCTACGCCGAGCGCCACGGCATTGCCGCGGCCTATGGCTCGGTCGCGGCCCTGCTCGCGGATCCGGCGGTGCAGGCCGTGTACATCAGCACCACCAACGAGCTTCACCACGACCAGGTGCTGGCCGCGGCGGCCGCGGGCAAGCAGGTGCTGTGCGAGAAGCCGCTGGCGCTGAACCTGGCCGACGCGCTGGCCATGGTGAAGGCCTGCCGCGACGCCGGCGTGCTCATGGCCACCAACCACCATTTGCGCAACGCCGCCACGCATCGCAAGATCCGCGATCTGGTTCAGGCAGGCGTCATCGGCAAGCCGCTGTTCGCCCGCGTCTTCCACGCCGTCTTCCTGCCGCCGCATCTGCAGGGCTGGCGCATCGACAAGCCCCAGGCCGGCGGCGGCGTGATCCTGGACATCACCGTGCACGACGCCGACACGCTGCGCTTCATCCTCGACGCCGAGCCGGTCGAAGCGGTGGGCTTGTCGCAGTCGACGTCGATGGCGAGCCAGGGCCTGGAAGACGGCGTGATGGCGGTGCTGCGCTTCGACAACGGCACGCTCGCCCAGCTGCACGATGCCTTCACCGTCAAGCATGGCGGCACCGGGATCGAGATCCACGGCGAGACGGGTTCGATCGTCGGGCGCAACGTGATGACGCAGCAGCCGGTGGGTGAAGTGCTGCTGCGCACCGCGGCCGGCGAGCAAGGCGTTCCCGTCGAGCACGAAAGTCTCTATGCGCGCAGCGTCGCCGCGTTCTGTGCCGCCTTGCGCGGCGAAGGCGCCCCTGCCGCCACGGCCGAAGACGGCGTGCGCTCGCTCGCGACGGCGCTGGCGGTGGCCGAGGCCTGCCGCGACGGCCGCGCCGTCCGCATCGCCAACCCCTTCGCCTGAGAAGCCGGCATGAAGAAGGTCATCTCCGCCGCCCAGGCGGCCGCGCTGATCCGCGATGGCGACGTCGTCAGCATCAGCTCGTCCAGCGGCCTGGGGTGCCCCGACAAGGTGCTGGCTGCGATCGGCGCGCGCTTCGAGCGCGAGGGCGCACCGCGCAATCTGACGACGCTCAATCCGATCGCCGCTGGAGACATGTACGGCATCAAGGGCATCGATCACCTTGCCAAACCCGGGTTGCTGGCGCGCATTCTCGCCGGCTCCTACCCGAGCGGCCCTTCGTCGCTGCCCATGCCCGCCATCTGGCACATGGTGGTCGACAACCAGGTCGAGGCCTACAACATTCCGAGCGGCATCCTCTTCGACATGCACCGCGATGCGGCGGCACGGCGGCCGGGGGTGCTGACCCAGGTCGGCATCGGCACCTTCTGCGACCCCGAGCAGCAAGGCTGCGCGATGAACGAAGCCGCCGCCCGCCATTCCGTAGTGCGCAGAGAGCATTTCGACGGCCGCGACTGGCTCTATTTTCCGGCCATCGTTCCGAACGTCGCGATCATCCGCGCCACCACCGCCGACGAGCGCGGCAACCTCACCTACGAGCACGAAGGCGCCCTGCTCGGCGGCCTCGACCAGGCGCTGGCGGCGCGCAACAACGGCGGCATCGTCATCGCCCAGGTCAAGCGCGTCGTCAAGGACGGCAGCCTGCGCCCGCACGATGTCAACGTCCCCTGCAATCTGGTGGATTACGTGGTCGTCGATGCCGACCAATGGCAGACCACGCAGACGGTCTACGACCCCGCAATCAGCGGCGAGATCCTGCAGCCGCTGGCCACCTTCGAGAACCAGGCCTGGGGTCCGGAGAAGGTGATCTCGCGCCGGGCGGCGATGGAGCTGGCCCACGGCCACGCGGCCAACCTCGGCTTCGGCATCTCGGCCAACGTGCCGCGCATCCTGCTCGAAGAGGGGCTGCACGGCGAAGTGACCTGGGCCATCGAGCAAGGCGCGGTCGGCGGCATGCCGCTGCTCGGCTTTGCCTTCGGCTGTGCGTCGAACGCCGACGCCATCATGGCCTCGCCCAACCAGTTCACCTACTTCCAGGGCGGGGGCTTCGACGTCACGCTGCTGTCGTTCATGCAGGTCGACGGCAACGGCAGCGTCAACGTCTCCAAGCTCGGCGCCAAGCCCTACCTCACGGCCGGCTGCGGCGGCTTCGTCGACATCACGGCCCATGCCCGGCGCATCGTCTTCGCCGGCTTCTTCACGGCCGGCGCCCAGCTCGAGGTCGGCGAGGGCCGGCTGACCATCGTCAGGGAAGGCAGGACGCGCAAGTTCGTCGCGAAGGCCGAGCACATCACCTTCAGTGGGGTCGTCGGCCGCCAGCGCCGCCAGCGCGTCAGCTACGTCACCGAGCGCTGCGTCATCGACCTCGAGGACGACGCCCTGGTCGTCAAGGAAATCGCGCCCGGCATCGATCTGCAGCGCGACGTGCTCGACCTGGCGGAGTTTCCGTTGCGCGTGCCCAAGGACCTGCGGCTGATGGATGCGGCGCTGTTCCGCGATGCGCCGTTCGGATTGAAGCTCGGAGCCGAGGAGCCGCGCCGTGGCTGAGCCCCAAGTCACCTGCAGCCGCGACGGCGACATGGCCGTCGTCACCCTGGCCCGGGCGGCCAAGCTCAATTCCTTGACGCCGGCCATGCTCGACGAGCTCGAAGCCATCGCCCGCAGCATCGAGGCCGACACCGAGCTGCGCGTCGTCGTGCTCACCGGGGCGGGGGACAAGGCCTTTTGCGTCGGCGCCGACATCAACGAGTGGGCGGCGCTCCAGCCGCTGGACATGTGGCGGCGCTGGGTGCGCCGCGGCCACCAGGTGTTCGACCAATGGGCGCGGCTGCGCCAGCCGGTGGTCGCCGCGATCAACGGCCACGCTTTCGGCGGCGGGCTCGAACTGGCGATCACGGCCGACATCCGCATCGCCGCCGACAACGCCCAGTTCGCCTTGCCCGAGGCCTCCATCGGCACCTGCCCGGGCTGGTCGGGCTCGCAGCGGCTCGTGAAGCTGGTCGGGCCCAGCCACGCCAAGTACCTCGCCTTGAGCGGCCAGCGGGTCTCGGCCCAGGGCGCCCTGGCCAGCGGGCTGGTGCACGAGGTGGTTCCGGCAGCCGGCGTGATCGAACGCGCGACGATCCTGGCGCGCGAGATGGCCGGCAAGGCGCCGGTCTCGCTGCAGCTCACGAAGCAACTCATCAACGCGGCCGCCGGCGAAGACGCCGCGGTGACGCTCGAAGCGATCGCCGGCGCCCTGGCCGCGACCACCGAAGACGGCGCCGAAGGCGTGCGCAGCTTCCGCGAAAAGCGCGCCCCGAAATACCTGGGCCGCTGAAGCGCCCAGGGCCCTCCCAGACCGAAATCCCATGACTCCCTCCTCGCACGAAGTTCTCGCCAAGCCCCCGTTTCGCGGCAAGCTGCTGATCGACGGCGCCTGGCACGAAGCCGCCGACGGCCAGACGCTCGAACGCCGTTCGCCGGCGCACGACCGCGTCGTCGGCATCTACGCCCAGGCCGGCGTCGCCGACACCGAACGCGCCATCGCCGCGGCGCGCCGTGCCTTCGACCGAGGCCCCTGGCCGCGCATGAAGGGGGCCGAGCGCGCCCGCGTCCTGCGCGCGGTGGCGGAAGCCATCCTCCTGCGCAAGCACGAGATCGCCACCCTCGAAGCACTGGAGAACGGCAAGCCCGTGGCCCAGGCCCTGGCCGAGGTCGAAGGCGCGGCGGACCTCTGGCACTACGCCGCCAGCCTCGCGCGTCAGCTCCACGGCGAAAGCTACAACACGCTGGGGGAGGCGACGCTGGGCGTGGTGCTGCGCGAGCCCATCGGCGTGGTCGGCGTCATCACGCCCTGGAACTTCCCGTTTCTCATCGTCAGCCAGAAGCTCCCGTTCGCACTCGCCGCCGGCTGCACTGCCGTCGTCAAGCCTTCGGAATTCACTTCCGGCACGACCTTGCTGCTGGGCGAGATCCTGCAGGCCGCGGGCGTGCCGGCCGGTGTCGTCAACATCCTCGTCGGGCTCGGCGCCGTGGTCGGCGAAACGCTGGTCACGCACGCCGAGGTCGACATGATCTCGTTCACCGGCTCGACCGCGGTGGGCAAGCAGGCGGTGGCGAAATCCGCCGCCACGCTGAAGAAGGTCTCGATGGAGTTGGGCGGCAAGAACCCGCAAATCGTCTTCGCCGATTGCGATTTCGACGCTGCCGTCGATGCGGCCGTCTACGGCATCTATTTCAACGCCGGCCAATGCTGCAACAGCGGCAGCCGCGTCCTGGTGCAGGAGTCGATCGCCGAGCGCTTCGCCGCCGCGGTCGTCGAGCGCTCGAAGGACATCGTGGTAGGAGACCCCCTGGTGGCCGGTACCCAGGTTGGAGCCATCACCACCGAAAAGCAGTTGGCGACGATCCTCTCGCACATCGAAGCGGCGCGCCGCGCCGGCGCCACGATCGCGCTCGGCGGCTCGCGCATGGATCGCGAAGGCATGTACGTCGAGCCCACGGTCGTGACCGGCGTCGAGCCCGACATGGCGATCGCACGCGAGGAAGTGTTCGGCCCGGTCCTTTCCGTGCTGAGCTTCAAGGACCTGGACGACGCGGTCACCCTGGCCAACTCCACGCTCTACGGTCTTTCAGCCGCGGTCTGGAGCAATGACTTCAGCACCTGCCTGCAAGCCGCCAGGCGCATCCGCGCCGGCACGGTCTGGGTCAACACCTTTCTCGAAGGCCACGCCGAATTGCCCTTCGGCGGCTATCGCGAAAGCGGCATCGGCCGCGAACTCGGTCGCTTCGCCACGGAGGACTACACCGAAACCAAGACCCTGCACATGCACCTGGGCGCGCGCACCGACTGGTACGTGCCGCAG
The DNA here is from genome assembly GCA_028868875.1 of Burkholderiales bacterium. Lineage (GTDB taxonomy): Bacteria > Pseudomonadota > Gammaproteobacteria > Burkholderiales > Burkholderiaceae_C > Rubrivivax. Next base: position 10,472 of record JAGWTS010000121.1, read on the forward strand.
TAATCACGTCCCCTCCCCCCCCCCCACCGCTCCCAAACTGGAGACATCCATGAAGAAACTGATCATCGGCTTGGCCGTCAGCGCCGCCTTTTCCATCCCCGCCGTGGCGCAAGAGAGCGTCGAGGTCCTGCATTGGTGGACCTCGGGCGGTGAAGCCGCCGCGCTCAACGTCCTGAAGACCAACCTCGAGAAGCAGGGGGTCAAGTGGAACGACATGCCGGTGGCCGGCGGCGGGGGCGAAGCCGCGATGACGGCGGTGCGCGCCCGCGTCACCTCGGGCAACCCGCCCACCGCCGTGCAACTGCTGGGCTTCGACATCCAGGACTGGGCCAAGCAGGGCGTGCTCGCCGATCTGACCCCGCTCGCGACGAAGGAAGGCTGGGACAAGGTGGTGCCGGCGGCGCTGCAGCGCTTCTCGAAGTACCAGGGCAAGTGGGTCGCGGTGCCCGTGAACGTGCACTCGACGAACTGGGTCTGGGCCAACAGGGACGTGCTCGCCAAGTCCGGCGTGACCAGCGACCCGAAGACCTTCGACGAATTCATCGCCGACGCCGAGAAGGTGCAGAAGGCGGGCTACATCGCCATCGCCCACGGCGGCCAGCCCTGGCAGGAAGCCACCATCTTCGACAGCATCGTGCTGACCACCGGCGGCGTCGACTACTACCGCAAGGCCTTCGTCGAACTCGACCCGAAGGCGCTGAACTCGGCGACCACGCTCAAGGTCTTCCAGCGCATGTCGCAGATCAGGAAGCTGGTCGACAAGGACTTCTCGGGCCGTGACTGGAACGTCGCCTCGGGCATGGTGATCAGCGGCAAGGCCGGCTTCCAGATCATGGGCGACTGGGCCAAGGGCGAGTTCCTGCACGCCCACAAGGTGCCGGGCAAGGACTTCGACTGCTTCCGCTTCCCCGGAACGCAAGGCATGGTCTCGTTCAATTCGGACCAGTTCGCGATGTTCAAGCTCGCCGACCCGCAGAAGACCGCAGCGCAGATGAAGATGGCGGCCGACGTGATGGCGCCGAGCTTCCAGTCGTCGTTCAACGTCGTCAAGGGCTCGGTGCCGGCGCGCACCGACGTTCCCGACACCGCTTTCGACGCCTGCGGCAAGAAGGGCATCGCCGACCTCGCCGAGGCGAACCGGAACAACACCCTGGTCGGCTCGATCGCCCACGGCCACGCCGTTCCGGCCGCGATCAAGAACGCCTTCTACGACGTGATCACGCGCCACTTCAACGGCCAGATCGACGACAAGAAGGCCGTGGCCGAGATGGTGTCCGCGGCGCAGAACTGAAGCCCTCCCGAGAGCCTACTGCATCCCGTCGGTGCCTTGCGCCGACGGGAGCGACGGAGTCACGCCCATGAAAGCCGGTTGGTTGCCCAAGCTGTTGATCACGCCCAGCGCCTTGCTGCTGCTGGTGTGCGTCTACGGCTACATCATGTTCACGTTCTACCTCTCGTTCACGACATCGACCATGATGCCGAGCTACGAGTTCAACGGCGCCGACGCCTACCATCGGCTGCTCGGGCTGGAGAACTGGACGGTCTCGCTCACCAACCTGGCCACCTTTGCGAGCCTGTACATCGTCATCGCGATGGCCCTGGGGCTGGGCTTGGCGATCCTGATCGACCAGAAGATCCGCGCCGAGAGCGCCTTCCGCTCGATCTTCCTGTATCCGATGGCCCTGTCGCTGATCGTCACCGGCACGGCCTGGAAATGGTTGCTCGATCCCGGCGTCGGGCTCGAGCACACGCTGCACAGCCTGGGCTGGGTGAGCTTCTCGTTCGACTGGATCAAGGACAGCGACATGGCGATCTACTGCGTCGTCATCGCCGCGGTCTGGCAGACCACCGGCTTCGTGATGGCGATGTTCCTGGCGGGCCTGCGCGGCGTCGACAGCGAGCAGATCAACGCCGCCCGCGTCGACGGCGCCAAGACCTGGCAGATCTACCTGCGCATCATCGTGCCGCAGCTCGGCCCGGTGTTCGTCTCGGCCTTCGTGATCCTCGCCCACATGGCGATCAAGAGCTACGACCTCGTGGTGGCGCTGACCAACGGCGGGCCCGGGCGCTCGACCTGGCTGCCCTCGGTTTTCATGTACCAGTACACCTTCACCCGCAACGAAATGGCGGTCGGCGCCGCGAGCTCGGTGCTGATGCTGGTTGCGATCGGCGTCGTCGTCCTGCCCTACCTCGCCAGCGAGATGCGAAAGGCAAAAAATGTCTGAAGCCCAATCCCTGCCCCACCCGGCGTCGCACGGGGCGAGCGGTCCCGCCACCACGCTGGGTGTCGGCCGCATCGTGATGTACGTCGCGCTGGCCGTGCTCGCCTTCGTGTTCCTGATGCCCGTCTACGTGATGGTCGTCAATTCGCTTAAACCCCTGGACGAGATCCGCAGCGGCAACCTGATGGCGCTGCCCCACGCCTGGACCGTGCAGCCCTGGCTGACGGCCTGGAGCACGGCGCAGATCGGCGTCCAGCCCACCGGCTTGCGGCCCTACTTCATCAATTCGTTCCTGCTGGTGGTGCCGGCCGTGGTGATCTCGACCCTGCTGGGCGCGCTCAACGGCTACATCCTCACGCAGTTCCGTTTCCGCGGCGCCGAACTGCTGTTCGCGGCGATGCTGTTCTCGGTCTTCATCCCGTTCCAGATCGTGTTGATCCCGATGGCCAAGACGCTGGGCATCCTGGGGCTGGCCGGCACGGTCAAGGGGCTGATCTTCGTCAACGTGGTCTACGGCATCGGCTTCACGACGCTGTTCTTCCGCAACTACTACGCGGCTTTCCCGAGCGAGCTGATCCGCTCGGCGCGCATGGACGGCGCCGGCTTCTTCGGCGTGCTCTGGCGCATCCTGCTGCCCAACAGCGCGCCCATCATCGTCGTCACGGTGATCTGGCAGTTCACCAACATCTGGAACGAATTCCTGTTCGGCGTCTCGTTCAGCGATTTCAGCTCGTTCCCGATCACGGTGGCGCTGAACAACCTCGTCAACAGCAGCACCGGGGTCAAGGAATACAACGTCCATTTCGCCGGCGCCTTCATCGCCGCCTTGCCGACGCTGGTCGTCTACATCCTGTCGGGCAAGTACTTCGTGCGCGGCCTGATGGCCGGCTCGGTCAAAGGTTAAAGGGAAACATCCATGGCATCTCTCGACTTGCTCAACGTCCAGAAAAGCTTCGGCCCGATCAAGATCCTGCACGACATCTCGATCGGCCTGAAGGATGGCGAATTCCTCGTCCTCGTCGGCCCTTCGGGCTGCGGCAAGAGCACCTTGATGAACATCATCGCCGGGCTCGAAGAACCCACTGGCGGATCGGTGCAGCTCGAGGGCCGCGACATCACGCGCGTGGCGCCGGCCGAGCGCAACATCTCGATGGTGTTCCAGTCCTACGCGCTGTACCCGAACATGACGGTGGCCAAGAACATCGAGTTTCCGCTCGAGATGCGCAAGGTCGACAAGGCCAGCCGCGAGGAACGCGTCAAGTCGGTTTCCAAGCTGCTGCAGATCGAGCATCTGCTGGACCGCAAGCCGCGCCAACTCTCGGGCGGCCAGCGCCAGCGCGTCGCGATCGGCCGCGCCCTGGCGCGCGAGCCCAAGCTCTACCTCTTCGACGAGCCGCTGTCCAACCTCGACGCGCA
>JAGWTS010000508.1 GCA_028868875.1 Burkholderiales bacterium
CTCAACAAGATCTACGCCGAGCACGACCTGCTGCAGTACCGCACCTTCGGCTACGGCCACTCGTTCGGCGTGCTCAGCCACTACTACGGGCGCGAGGCCGGTCTGGAACTGCGCGAGGACATCGACACCGTGCTCGAACCCGACATGGTGATCTCGATGGAGCCGATGATCATGCTGCCCGAGGGCCTGCCCGGCGCCGGCGGCTACCGCGAGCACGACATCCTCGTCATCACCCCGGACGGCCACCGAAACCTCACGGGTTTCCCCTATGGGCCGGCGCACAACATCATCCCGGTCTGAACGACGCATCGGGTTCGCCCGGACTCGAAGTTTCCGACGGGCGCCGTCGAAAATTCGTTCTGGCCCGTGGCACGCCGCGGAACAAGAATCCACCGCATTCAGGCGCCCCGAAAGGTTGACACCGTGAACCGCCCGATCGTCCAGCTCAAGGGCGTTCAGAAGACCTACGACGGTGAGCATCTCGTCGTCAAGGATCTGAACCTCGACATCGCCGAAGGCGAGTTCCTGACCCTGCTCGGCCCCTCGGGCTCGGGCAAGACGACAACGCTGATGATGCTCGCCGGTTTCGAGACCGCCACGCACGGCGAGATCTTCCTCGACGGCAAGCCGATCAACCGGCTTGCCCCCGAGGCGCGCAACATCGGCATGGTGTTCCAGAGCTACGCCCTGTTTCCGCACATGTCGGTGGCGGAAAACGTGGGCTTTCCGCTGTCGGTGCGCGGCGTGGCGCGCAGCGAGACCGGCGAGCGGGTGGAGCGCATCCTCGCCCTCGTCGGCCTCAAAGGCTTCGGCGAGCGCCGGCCAGCCCAGTTGTCGGGCGGCCAGCAGCAGCGCGTCGCGGTCGCACGCGCCCTCGTCTTCGAGCCCAAGCTGGTGCTGATGGACGAGCCGCTGTCAGCGCTGGACAAGCAGTTGCGCGAGCAGATGCAGTACGAGATCAAGCAACTGCACCACCGCCTGGGCGTGACCGTGGTCTACGTCACCCACGACCAGGCCGAGGCGCTGACCATGTCCGACCGCGTCGCCGTCTTCAACGCCGGCGTGATCCAGCAGCTCGACACGCCCGAAGGCCTGTACGAACACCCGACCAATGCCTTCGTCGCCAGCTTCATCGGCGAGAACAACAAGCTCGGCGGCACCGTCGACTCCAACGACGGCGCCTGGTGCCAGGTGCGGCTGGCCGACGGCAGCAAGGTGGGCGCCAAGGCTGTGGCCGCGGGCGGTGCCGGCTCGCGCACCCTGCTCTCGCTGCGCCCCGAGCGCGTGCTGATGCGGCCCGAGGAAAGCGGCTGCGATGTCGCAGCCGACGCCCGCATCAAGGACGTGACCTATCTCGGCGACCACCTGCGCCTGCGCGTGGTGGCGTTCGGCGACCAGGAGATCGTGATGAAGCTGCCGAATGCGAGCCGCGTGCGCGCGGTCGCCGAGGGCGACGCGATCCGCATCGGCTGGCGCGCGGAAGACTGCCACGCGCTGGACGCGGCGGCCTGAAGAAGAAGACGACGGCCGGGCATCCCGGGGGGGCCGGGGCTGGCGCCCATTCACCAACGGACTTATCAGCAAGGAGCGATCGATGAAGCCAGGGTTCAAATTGCAGACTCTTCTCGCGGCGGCCGCGCTCGCACTGGTCGCCGCAGGCGCCGGGGCCGAGCAGATCACCGTCACGTCCTGGGGTGGGGCCTACACCAAGAGCCAGGATGCGGTGATGTACCAGCCGTTCGCGGCGCAGAGCGGCGTCAAGGTGCTGAGCGAGGACTACAACGGCGGCCTGGCCGAGATCCGCGCCCAGGTCAGCACCGGCAACGTGAAGTGGGACGTCGTCGACGTCGAATACGCCGAGGCGCTGCGCGGCTGCGACGAAGGCCTGTTCGAGAAGATCGACCCCGCCAAGCTGCCCAAGGGCAGCGACGGCAGCGACGCCAAGGCCGACTTCCTGCCCGGCATGGTCAACACCTGTGCCATCGCCAACATCTCCTATGCCAACGTCTTCGCCTACGACAAGGCCAAATTCGGCGACAAGGGGCCGACCCGGCTCGAAGACTTCTTCGACCTCGCCAGGTTCCCGGGCAAGCGCGGGCTGAAGAAGGAGCCCAACGTCAACCTCGAATGGGCGCTGATGGCCGACGGCGTGGCCCCGGCCGACGTCTACAAGGTGCTGTCCACGCCGGCGGGCGTCGAGCGCGCGTTCAAGAAGCTCGACACGATCAAGTCGCAGGTCGTGTGGTGGAGCGCCGGCGCGCAGCCGCCCCAATTGCTCGCCTCGGGCGAAGTGGCGATGACCTCCGCCTTCCACGGCCGCATCTACGACGCCGACATCAAGGACGGCAAGAACTTCGCCGTGGTCTGGGACGGCCAGATCACGGTGCCCGACCTGTTCGTCATCGTCAAGGGCACCAAGCACCTGAAGGCGGCGACGGACTTCGTGATGTTCGCGACCGGCACCAAGCCGCTCGCCGACCAGACCCGGTTCATCCCCTACGCGCCGGCACGCAAGTCGTCGCTGAAGCTCGTGGAAGCAAAGACCCGCGCCTGGCTGCCGGGTCCGGCCCAGGGTGGGCGCGGCTTCCAGACCGATGCCGCGTGGTGGTCCGACCATGCCGACGAGCTGAACCAGAAGTTCGCCGCCTGGCTCGCCAAGTAACCGCCCCTGCAGGGTCGAGCGAAAACCATTGACCGTTGACAACCCGAATGAACGCCTCGAGTTCAACCACGATGTCGATCGCTCCCCCGCCCGCGGCGCCCGCCGGTCCGGATCAGAGCCTGAAGCGCAAGCTGCGGCGCGCCGAACTGCGGCTGCGGCTGCGCGCCTAC
>JAGWTS010000122.1 GCA_028868875.1 Burkholderiales bacterium
GCTGGAGATCGCCAAGCGCGCGGGCGTCGCGGCGCCCCGGACCGTGGGCATCGTCATGGACAACACCGCGTCGCCGGTCAGCTTCACCAAGCCGATGCGCGAAGGCGGCTTCCAGAAGGAGGGGCTGAAGCTGGTGGTCGACGAGACCTTCACGCCGCCGCTGGCCGACGCCACCTCGCTGGTGCAGAAGGTGCGCAATGCAAGGCCCGACCTGCTGCTGTTGCTGACCACGAACGTGCCCGACACCAAGCTGCTGCTGGAGAAGCTCAACGAAATGGGGCTGGGCAAGGGCCGGCTGCCGATCCTGACCAACGGCGGCCACATGGGCGCGCCCGAGTTGCTGAAGGTCGTGGGCAAGGACATGCTCGAAGGCGTGATGGTCGCCATCGCCAACTGGGGCGGCAAGGGCCAGGAGGACCTCATCAAGGCCTTCCGCGCCAAGACCGGAGAGCCCTGGATGACGCAGGACAGCATCTCGACCTACGGCGACGTGATGCTGCTGGCCGATGCGATGGAGCAGGCGAAGTCGGCCGATCCGAAGAAGGTCGGGGCCGCCCTCCACGCCATGGACAGCAAGACGGGCGCCGCCCGCTTCTTCCCGGGCCAGCCCCTGCGCTTCGACGCCGCCGGGCATCGCGAAGGCGCCGAACTCGTGGTGCTGCAATGGCAGAACGGCGAGCCGGTTCCTGTTTATCCGGCGGCGCTGGCGACGGCGAAGGCGGCCTGGCCCAGGCATTGAGGGCAGGTCCGGCGCGCCGGACCCTTGCCCCCGGGCCCGTGGCAGCGAGCGCCGAGCCACGCGCGCCCGGGCGCGGTCGCGCTCACTCGCCTACTCGAAGCGCTGCCGCAGAAACTCCAGCAAGGCCCGGTTGCGCGACAAGCGCATGCGCTCGGGGGTCGCGACCGCCGTGATCTGGGTCCCGTAGCGCGTCTGCGGCGACCACTCGGGCAGGACGCGCACGAGCCGGCCTTCGGCGAGGGCCTCGCGGCAGAGATAGTCGGGCAGCATCGCGATGCCGAGCCCGGCGACGGCCGCATCGGCGACGGCCTCGGGGTTGTCGACGTGGTAGCGCCCGCGCACCCGCACCTGGGCGGTTTCGGTGGCCGACTCCAGGGTCCAGAGCTCGTCGGCGGCCTCGCGCCAGTAGCACAGGCAGGCGTGGCCGGCGAGTTCGGCCGGCGCTTGCGGCGCGCGCGCTGTCGCGAGGTAGGCGGGCGCTGCCGCGAGCGCCCAATCGATGCGGGCGACCGGCGTCGCGACGAGGTCGGGGCACGGCGTCGCCGACCAGCGCAACGCGAGGTCCAGGCGCCCGAACGCGAGGTCGGCCACGCGGTCGTCCAGGTGCAGCTCGAGCTCGATCCCCGGGTGCAGGCGGGCGAATTCGGGCAACTGCTTGGCGAGCACGCGCTGGCCCCAGGACACGGTGGCGGTGAGGCGGATCAGGCCGGTCAGCTCCGAGCGCAAGGCCCGCAGATGCTCGTCGCCGGCGGCCATTTCCTGCAGCGCCCGGCGTGCGTATTCGAGATAACCCTCGCCCGCCGGCGTCAGCGCCACGCGCCGCGTGCTGCGGCTGAACAAGGTCGCACCGAGTTCGGCTTCGAGCTGCGCGACGCGCTTGCTGACGACGCTCTTGCCGACCCCGAGCTCGTCCGCGGCGCGGCTGACGCTGGCGAGTTCGGCCACCCATGCGAAAGCCGCGAGCATGTCCGCGGAGACGGTCATTGTTTCCAACTTCAATACAAACCGTTCGCATTCAACCAGCTGAATTGTTCTCGGTCAACTTGTAGATTCGCGCCACGCCGTCCGCACCGAGACCGCGCCCATCCACCAGGAGACAAGCGATGACCCTGAAGATCCACGCCGATCCGATCACCGTCAACTGCCGGAAAGTGCTCGCCGGGCTGAAGCTCATCGGCGCCCCTTACGAGCTGGTCCACGTCGACTACTTCAAGGGCGAGCAGAAGCTCGAGCCCTATCTGTCGCTGAACCCGAACGCGGCGCTGCCGGCGATGACCGACGGCGCGTTCGAGCTCTGGGAATCGAACGCGATCCTGCAATACGCGGCCGACAAGGTCGGCAACGAGCGCGCCTACCCGCGCGAGCTGCAGGCGCGCGCCGACGTCAACCGCTGGATGTTCTGGGAGTCGGCGAGCTGGTTCCCGAGCTGCTACGTCTTCCTGGTCGAGAACTGCGTCAAGCCGCTGCTCGGCGGCCAGCCCGACCCGGCCGTGCTCGACGCCCAGCTGGCGCAGTTCCACAAGCTCGCCGGCGTGCTCGAGCGCCGCCTCGCGCACCAGGACTGGCTCGTCGGCCAGGGCCCGACGATCGCCGACATCGCGGTCGCCTCGGCGATGCACCTGCACGGCTGGCAGAAGCTGCCGCTGGGCGACCATCCCCACCTCGTTCGCTGGCTCACCGGCCGGGTCGAGCAACTGCCTTGCTGGCAGGACACGACGGTCTACGAAGGCTTCACGACCCAACGCCCGGCCTGAGGGCCGAACCCCCCGCCATGAGCAGCCTGCCCAAGGTCCGCGCGACCCTCAACTACACGGTCGACAACGGCGTCGCCCCCGACTACTACTTCTACGAGCCCGACCCCGGGGTGAAGCTCAACCCGCCGGGAACCGACCTGCGCGAGGTCGACATCCACGACGCCTGGTCGCTGCGCGACCGGCTCTCGGCCGACCGCGAGGGCTTCGAGCTGCACGACTTTGCGGGGCGCTTCGACCAGTTCGACGACGAGGCGTCGATCCGCAGCGTCTTCTACCCGCAGGTGGTCGAGTTCGTGAAGCGGCACACCGGGGCCAAGCGGGTCGAGGTCTTCGACCACACGATCCGCAAGCGCCTGCCGGCCGACCTGAAGCAGCAGACCGAGGTCCAGCGCCCGGCGGTGCTGCTGGTGCACAGCGACTACACGCCGCGCAGCGGGCCGCAGCGCGTGCGCGACATCGTCCCGGACGAGGCCGAGGCCCTGCTGCAGCGCCGCGTCGCCTTCTTCAACGTCTGGAAGCCGCTGTACCGCCAGGTGGAGGAGCTGCCGCTGGCGATGTGCGATGCGCGCACCGAAGAGCCCGGCGACCTGCTGCTGATGGAGCTGAAATACCGCGAGCGCACCGGCGAGATCTACGTCATGCGCTACTCGCCCCGGCATGTCTGGTACTACTTCCCGCAGATGCAGGCCCGGCACGCGCTGCTGCTCAAGACCTACGACTCGGAAACCGACGGCCGCGCCCGCTTCATGGGCCACAGCGCGTTCGAGGACCCGACGACGCCGCCGGGGGCGATGAAGCGCGAGAGCATCGAGCTGCGGACGATGGCGTTCTTCTGAACCGCCGACCGCCTTGAAGGCCCTCGTCGCTGCGCTGAACTACCTTGCGCCGGGTCCGGCGCGGGTTCGCACCTACGCCTACGACCCGCCCGACGGCGCGCCGCGCTTCGACGGCCGGCTCGAAGCCCATGCGATGGCGATTGCCGACGCGCGCGCCGCGGCCCCCGGCCTCGCCGGCAGCGGCTTCACCTTGTGCCCGCACCGCAGCGCGGTGCGCGACTTCTGGGACCCGGCCCAGCTGCTGAAGACCGCCTACCCCGAGGCCGAAGCGCTCGTGCGCGTGCTCACCGGGGCGCCTTTCGCGCGCGCTTTCGACCACACGCTGCGCCGGCGCGCCGCCAGCCGCCCGGCGCTCGACGGCGTGGGCGGATCCTTCGCCGCGGTGCGCGAGCCGGTGGGCCGGGTGCATACCCCGGCCAGCGGCGCGACGAAGTCACGGTCTTCGTGCACTACGACGGGGGCCGCGCCGCCGCGCCGGGTGCGGCGGCGCACACCGCTTTCGACGACCCGTCGGCGCCGCCCGACGCGCCGCCGCGCCAAAGCCTCGAGATGCGCGTGCTGGCCTGGTTCGAAGGCTGAGCCCGCGACGGCGCCGCGGCGGGCGAAGCGGATCCGGCGCCCGCTCGCGCTGCGCCGCGTCAGGTCGCGTCGATCACTTCGGCCGCAGTCCGGAAGGCGTCCACGGCCGCAGGAAAGCCGCAGTAGACGCTGGCATGCAGGAAGATCTCCTGCAACTCTTCCCGGGTCACGCCGTTGTTGAGCGCACCGCGGACGTGGACCTTCAACTCGTGCATGCGACCCAGGGCCACGAGCATCGACACGGTGACGATGCTGCGCGTGCGCAGGTCGATCCCGCCGCGCTGCCAGGTGTTGCCCCAGGCGTTGCGCGTGACGAGTTCCTGCAGCGCTTCGGTGAAGGGCGTCGCCTTCGCGAGCGTGGCATCCACATAGGCGTCGCCGAGCACGGCGCGACGCGTCGCGAGACCTTTTTCGTCCAGATCCATTCCAGTTCCTTGGTTGGCCCGGCGCATCGCCGTGAGAAGTCGAGGCCGGGTGTGGGGGCATCATAGGGTGGGCCCCTGCGCCGAGGCGGGCCGCCGTTTGGCAGGCGGCCATCGCGCGCCAGGGCCTTGCGCCCGCTTCCCGAAGCGATCGGGGCGATCGAGGCGCAGGACGCGCTGCCGAGAACGCCCGCCGTCGCGCGCTACACCAGCCCGGCGTAAGCCCCGCCGTCGAGCTGCAGGTTCTGGCCGGTGATGAAGCCGGCCTGGGCCCCGCACAGAAAGGCGCAGGCGGCGCCGAATTCCTCGGGCCGGCCGAGGCGGCGCGCCGGCAGCGTGTCGGCGATGCGCTGCCGCGCTTCGTCGCGGCCGATGCCGTGCTCGGCCATCAAGCGGCGCGCCATGAATTCCTGGCGCGGCGTGTCGAAGCGCTCGGGCAGGAGCTGGTTGATCGTCACGTTGTCGACCACGGCCTCGCGCGCCAGCGCCTTGCTCACCGCGGTGAGGCCGGCGCGTGCCGCGGTCGACAAGCCCATCGCCGCATGCGGCGTCTTCACCATCGCCGAGGTGATGTTGACGATGCGGCCGAAGCGCCTCTCGCGCATGCCCGGCAGCAGGGCGCGGATCAGCAGCACGGCGGCGATCAGGTTGGCTTCGAGCGCGCCGATCCAGGCCGCGTGGTCCCAGTCGGCCAGGACCCCCGGCGGCGGGCCGGCGTTGTTGTTGACGAGGATGTCGGGCGCGGGGCAGGCGGCCACCAGCGCGGCGCGGCCGGCCTCGGTGTCGAGGTCGGCCGCGACCGGGACGACCTCGGCGCCGGTGGCCGCGCGCAGGCCGGCCGCCGCGGCTTCGAGCTTCGCGGCGTCGCGGCCGTTGATGAAGACGCGGCAGCCTTCCTGCGCCAGCGCCAAGGCACAGGCCTGGCCCAGGCCTTGCGACGAAGCGCAGACGAGCGCGGTGCGGCCGCGGATTCCGAGGTCCATGTCGTGTTCCTTGTGCTCGCGTGGGAGGGCGGCTGCGCTTTCAGCGGCCCTTGAAGTCCGGCGTGCGCTTGTCCTGCCAGGCGCGGCTGCCTTCGCGCAAGTCGTCGGACGAATTGGCGACGGCGATGTCGCGCGCGAGTTCGTCGGCGTCGAGCTTCGATCGCGCGATCGCGTTCAAGTGCTTCTTCATCGGCAGCATCGCGAGCGGCGCCATCGCCGCGAGCTTGCGGCTCATCGCATCGACCTCGTCCGCCAGCGCGTCGGCTCCGACGATGCGATCGACGAGGCCGATCTCGCGCAGCGCGCTGGCGTCGAGCGTTTCGGCGGCGAGCAGCAGGCGCTTGGCGGCGGCGAGCCCGAGCCGGGTCACGAGGCGTTCGAGCCCGCCGCGGTAGAACAGCAGGCCCAGGCGCGCGGCCGGAATCCGCATCTCGCAGACGGTGCTCGCGACGCGGAAGTCGCAGGCCAAGGCGAGGTCGACCGCGCCGCCGTAGGCGCCGCCCTGGATCGCCGCGATCGTCACCGGGCGCGCATCCTCCAGCGCGCCGGCCAGGGCTTCGAAGCGCTGGCCGGCGTCTTCGCCGTCGATCCCGACCTCGCGGATGTCGAAGCCGGCGCAGAAGTGGCGGCCCGCGCCCTGGAGCCGCAGCACGCGCACTTCGGGGCGCGCATCGACCTCGGCGATCTGCGCCTGCAAGGCGTCGAGGTCGGCGCGCGCGAGGCGGTTCGCGACCGCGGGGCGGCGCAAGGTGATCGTCGCGATGACGCCGTCGATGGCGAGCGAGGGCGGCTGGCCCGGGGCTTCATCTCCAGCCATACAAGTCCAGTGTCGATTCGCCAGCGCGCAGGCTTTGCAGCAAGCCGGCCTCGTCGACCTCGCGTTGCCTCGCCTTCTCGACGATGGCCGCTGCGCGCTCGCGCGGCAGCACGACGACGCCGTCGCCATCGCCCGCGACGAGGTCGCCGGCCTCGACCGTGATCTCGCCGACGCGGATCGGGTGGTTGATCCAGCCGATGGCGCCGAAGTCCTTGCCGGTGCCGCGCATGCACAGCCCGCGCGCGAACACCGGGAATCCCATCTCGACGAGGCGCGCGCCGTCGCGCACGCAGCCGTCGATGACGAGGCCGGCGAGGCCGCGCGCCTGCGCCATCGTCGCCATGATCTCGCCCCAGTAGCCATGCTCCCAGGCGCCGCCGACGTGCACGACGAGCACCTCGCCCGGGCGCGCGATGTCGAGCGCGCGGTGCAGCCAGAGGTTGTCGCCCGGCGGCGAGTGCACGGTCAGCGCCGGACCGCACAGCCGCATCGTCGGCGCCAGCGGGCGCAGGCCCGAGGGCAGGGCGCCGACCTTGGCGCCGGCTTCGTGCAGCGTCGAGGTCGGCAGCGTGCGCGCCGCCTCGACCACCGCGTGATCGACGCGCGGCGGGTCGCGCCGCGTCGTCGTCGCCCATTCGTGGCGCTTCACGGCTCGGCCCGGGTCTGGAGCTGGTGGTAGCGGTGCTGGCGCCGCGCCTCGTCCAGCCGCATGCCGCCGCGCACCGCCTCGCGGATCGCATGCTCGGCGCGTTCGATGGCCTCGGCGCTGTCGAGCACCGCGGCCTCGTGTTCCTGCGGGATCACGACGACGCCGTCGGCGTCGCCGCGCACGATGTCGCCGGGGGCGACGCGGGCGTCGCCGATGTTGACCGGCACGCCGGTGGCCTCGACCTGCACGCGGTCCTTGCCGGTGCGCATCCAGTGGTCGCGGCTGAACACCGGGTAGCCCAGGCTGCGGCACAGCGCGACGTCGCGGCAGACGCCGTCGATCACGGTGCCGGCGATGCCGCGCCGGTGCGCGATCTCGGTCAGGATGTCGCCCCAGACGGTGGCGTTCTCGCGAGCGCCGTTGTCGAGCACGACGACGCTGCCCGGGGGCACGTCGTCGATGTAGTCGCCGACCGTGCCCGGCGGGTTGGCCGCGGGGCCGTAGAGCAGGGTCCAGGCACGCCCGGCCATGCGAAAACCTTCGCCGCGCGGCTTGATGCGCGCGCATTGGCCGGCGATGCCCAGGCGGTCGAGGGCGTCGCTCAAGCTCGCGCAGTCCAGGCGCGCGGCGCGCGCGACGTTCGGGTCGGTGTCGTTCATGTCAATCGCTCAGCAAGTGTTCGTAGGCGCCGCCCATCACGTCGGCGATCGGCGTGCCGGCAAGGATCGCCTTGGCCATCGCGGCCTCTTTCGCGGCGATGGCCTCGGCGGCATCGAGCACGCGCTCGACCTCGGCCGCGGCGACCACGACGACGGCGCTGCGGTCGGCGATCAGGTAGTCGCCCGGGTTCACGACCGTCGCGTCGTCGCCAACGCCCAGCGTCACCGGCACCTGGGTGCCGAGTTCGACGACGCGGCCGCGCGCGGTGCGTGCGGTGAGGCTGCGCGCGAAGACCGGGAAGTCCGCCGCGAGCGCTTCGTCGAGGTCGCGCAAAGGCCCGTCGGCGACGACGCCGGCGACGCCGCGCACCTGCGCGCCGAGAGTCAGCAAACCGCCCCAGCAGCCGGCTTGGACGCCGCTGCGCTGTTCGACGACGATGATCTCGTCGGGGCCGGCGAGCGCGATCGCCCTGCAGCCCAGGTGCAGCGGCGGCCCCGGCGGCGGCTGGCCGGGCCCGACCTTCATCGTCACCGCGCGGCCGGCGATGCGGCCCTTACCGCTGCGTTGCGGCAGGCCGCTGACGGCGCCGCGCAGCCCCAGCTTGTCGAGCGCATCGCTGACGGCGCAGGCGTCGAGCCGGCGCAGGCGTTGGACTGGGGGGTCGTTCGTCGTCATTCCAGTTGCTCCACTGCGCTTCGCGCTACCCGCGACGCATGAATCGGCGAGTCAAGCAGACGCCGCGGAACCGGCTCTGCCGGGCCGCTGGCGTCGCCCCCCCGGGGGGGAGCGCCGGAGGCGCTTCGGGGGGGATTCACTTCAGCGTCTTCCATGCCGCAAAAGCCAGGCCCGTGCCGGTCAGCGCCGGGCTGCGGTAGGCGGGGATGTATTCGACCCATTCGAGGTCGAGCTCGCGCGCCATCTCGGCGGCGACGATCCAGTTGCGGATCTCGGAGCTGCCGGCCTGCAGCCGATGCGGCGCCAGCGCCGCGAGCGCCGCGCCGTCCTTGCGGCGGATGGCACCCAGCACCTGCTGGTCGAGCGCTTCGTCGACGACGAAATGGCTCAGGCCGCCGGAAGCGATGACGCCGACGCGCAAGTCCTGCGGCCATTCGGCGACGAGTTCGCGCAAGGCCGCGCCGAGCGCCACGCAGCGCCGCGGCGTCGGCTGGTTCGGCGGGTCGAAGGTGTTGAGGATGACCGGCAGCACCGGCAGCTCATGGCCTTGCAGCAGGCGGCGGTGGACGAACTGGAAGGCATGGCCTTCGGACTGGCCGGGGGTCAGTCCGTCCATCGCGGCGATGTCGAAATCGCGGTCGCAAAGCCGGCGGATCAGCCAGGCGCCGAACGCGGCATTGACTGGGTAGTCGCGGTCGGTCTCGGGCTCGTGGCGCCACATGCGCGCGGACTTGACCCAGGGGTCGCCGGGCGCGGCCGGTTCGCGTGCGGTGTTGCGGATCGTCGCGCCGTGGAAGATCGCGATCGCCGGGTTGTTGCTGGTGCGAAAGAGCTCGTTCTGGTCGTCGCCGACGATGATCAGCAGGTCGAGCCGGGCGGCGCGGATGCGCGCGCCCAGGGCGTCCATCGCGGCCTGCGCGGCGTCGTAGCGCTGGCTCAAGCGTTCGGGCGAAGCGAGGTCTTCGGCCTCCGGCGGCGCTGCCGCGAGCAGGGCGGCGTAATCGGTCTTGCGCCCTTCGCGGTCGTAGTAATGCGGGTTGTTCTGGTCGATGCGGCGAAAGCCTTGGCTCCAGTCTTCGCGCTGCGCCACCAGCATGATGCTGTGCGACGAGCCGAAGGCGGCGACGATTCGGGCCATGATGTGCTGCTCCTCAGACGACGATGGCGGCGCGCATCGCGGCGATGCGCTCTGCACCGTAACCCAGTTCGCGCAGGATGCGGTCGGTGTCGTCGCCCTGGCGCGGCGCCGGCCGCGGATGCTCGGGCCGCGGATGGGCCGAGAAGCGCATCGGCTGGCCGACCAGCGAAACCGCGCCAAGCTCGGGATGGGCGAGCGGCCATTCGATGCCCAGGTGCCGCACCTGCGGGTCGGCGAAGACCTCGTCGACGCGGTGGATCGGCCCGCAGGGCACGCCGGCGGCGAGCAGGCGCGCGGTCCAGTCAGCCGTCGTGCGGCGGACAAAGGCGGCGCCGATCGCGGCGTTGACCTGGTCGCGGTGGGCGACGCGCTCGGGGTCGGAGCCGAAGCCGGGTTCGTCGACCAGATGCGGCAGGTCCAGCGCCTGGCACAGCCGGGTCCACATCGTCTGGCCGATCGCGGCGACGTTGAGGTGGCCGTCTGCCGTCGCGAACACGCCCGTCGGCACGGTCAGCGGATGTTCGTTGCCGTGCTGGCGCGGCAGCTTGCGGTCCACGAGCCATTGCGCGGCCTGGAAGTCGAGCATCGCGACCTGGGCCTCGAGCAGCGAGGTCTGCACCCATTGGCCCTGGCCGGTGGCGTCGCGCTCGAGCAAGGCGGCGAGGATGGCCATCGCGCAGAAGTGGCCGGCGCAGAGGTCGGCGATCGGGATGCCGACGCGCATCGGCCCTTGCCCGGGCTTGCCGGTCAGGCTCATCAGCCCGCCCATGCCTTGCGCGATCGAATCGAAGCCGGGCCAGTCGGCGCAAGGCCCGTCCTGGCCGAAGCCCGAGATGCTGGCGTAGACCAGGCGCGGGTTGATCGCGCGCAAGTCGTCGGGGCCGATGCCCAGGCGGTGCTTGACGTCGGGGCGGTAGTTCTCGATGAAGACATCGGCGCGCGCGACGAGCCGGTGCAGGATCTCCAGCCCCTGCGGCTCCTTCATGTTCAGCGTCAGGCTTTCCTTGTTGCGGTGCAGGTTCTCGTAGTCGGCGCGGTTGTGGTCGCGCCCGCCGATCATGTCGTCGCCACCCGGGGCGCCGGGCGGGATCTCGAGCTTGATGACGCGCGCGCCGAGGTCGGCGAACAAGCGCACCGCCGTCGGCCCGGCGCGAACGCGCGAGGCGTCGAGCACGGTGAAGCGGCTCAAGGGGCCGGCGTGCCGGGGGGAGTGGTCTTGTGTCATCACGCGGGGGCGAACATCGGGACCGCAGGGCCGCCGGCGCTGGCGCGGAAGACGACGCGAACGCGCTGGCCGATGCGCCACGAAGCGGGGTCGGCGTCGACGAGGTTGGTCAGCATCGTCGGGCCTTCGTCCAGCGTCACGTAGGCCAGCGTGTAGGCGGCCTCGCCTTCGCCCATCGTGCTGAACGAATACACCGTGGCCTGGCCGCGGGCCTCGGTCCATTCGGTGGCGTCGCTCCAGCAGAAAGGGCAGACGTCGCGCGGGTAATGGTGGTGGCGGCCGCAGGCCGTGCAGCGCTTGACGAGCAGCCGGCCTTCGTCGGCGGCCTGCCAGTAGGCGCGGGTCTCGGGCAGCACGCGCGGGGCGGGGATGGCTCTCATCGGCTTCTCTCCAGGATCAGCGTCGCGGCGGTGTGGCGCGAGGCCAGCGCGCCGCCGATGCCGCTGGCAATGGCCCAGGCGCAATCCTTGACCTGGACCGCGGGGTGGGCCTCGCCGCGCAGCTGGCGCACGGCCTCGATCACCTTGGTGACGCCGCCGCGGTTCGCGGGGTGGTTGTTGCACAGGCCGCCGCCGTCGGTGTTGAAAGGCAGGCGGCCGACGCCGGCGATCAGGCCGCCGTCGGCGACGAAGCGCCCGCCTTCGCCCTTGGCGCAAAAGCCCAGGTCCTCGAGCTGCATCAGCACCGTGATCGTGAAGCTGTCGTAGAGCGAGGCGTACTGGATCTGCGCCGGCGTGATGCCGGCTTCGGCAAACGCCGCCGGCCCCGAGGCCGCCGCCGCCGAGACCGTCAGGTCGATGTCGCCGCCGCGGCCGTGGCGCGGCGCCTCGCCGCTGCCGCGCACGGTGACGATCGGCCGCGCCAGCGAACGCGCGATCTCGGGCCGGGTGACGACCAGGGCGCCGCCGCCGTCGCTCATCACGCAGCAGTCCAGCCGGTGCAGCGGGTCGCTGACCAGCGGCGAGGCCAGCACCTCGTCGACCGTGACCGGCTTGCGCAGCATCGCGTTCGGGTTGTGCTGGGCATGGCGCGAGGCCGCGACCTTGATCCACGCGAGTTGCTCGCTCGTCGTGCCGAACTCGTGCATGTGGCGGCGCGCGACCATCGCATAGAGGTTTTGCGTCGCCGGGCCGTAAGGCAGCTCGAAGGCGAGCTCGGGCGCGTCGGGGTCGGGCGGACGCAAGGCCAGCGGCGCGCGCGCCGGCTTCGCGCCGTCCTTGCCGGCGCTGGCGGCGGCAGCGGCCTTGGCCTCGGCCATCGCGGCGCGCGGCCGGCCGGCGAGCGTGATCAAGGCGACCTTGCAGCGTCCGGCGGCGATCGCCGCCGCGGCGTGGGCGACGTGCAGGATCGGCGCCGAGCCGCCGCATTCGGTGCTGTCGAGGTGGCGCAGCTTCAGCCCCAGGTATTCGGCCACCGTCGCGGTGCCCAGGCCGGGGGCGTCGCCGGCGCAGAAATAGGCGTCGACGTCGCTCATCGCGAGGCCGGCGTCGGCGAGCGCGCCGCGCGCCACGTCGGCGTGCAGGCGCAGCACCGAGAGGTTTTCGGCCAGCCGCGTCGGGTGTTCGTAGGCGCCGACGATGCAGGCGCTGCCGTTCAGGCTCATCGCGAGTCCGCCTCAGGGTTGGGGCGAGAAGCCCGAGGCCTTGATCACCGGGCCCCAGTGGGCGAGCTCGCGCTGGAGTTCGCGGTCGACCTCGGCGCCGCTGCGGTAGTCGGCGACCTGGGCGAAGCGCGTGGCCATCATCTCCTTGACCTCGGGCTCGGCCAGCACCTGCTGCAGCGCGGCCTGCATGCGCTCGAGCTCGGCCTTGGGCAGCTTGGCCGGGGCCCACAAGCCCATCCAGCCGTTGCTGCCGCCGGTGTCGAAGCCTTGCTCGGCCATCGTCGGCACGTCGGGCAGGAGCGGCGAGCGCGCCGGCGCGTAGACGCCGATATAGCGCAGCTTGCCCGCCTTGACGTGCTGCAGCGCGTCGCCGGCGACGAGGTTGGCGGCCAGGATCTGGCCGCCCAGCAGGTCGGTCACGAGCGGGCCGTTGCCGCGGTAAGGCACCGGGTTCATCTTGATGCCGGCGACCTTGGCGAACTGCAGGCCGTTGAAATGCGTATCCCCGCCCAGCCCCGCGGTGCCGAAGTTGGCCTGCTCGGGATGGGCCTTGACCCAGGCCACGTACTCGCGCGCATTGGCGACACCGGTGCTGGCGTTGACCACCATCGCCATCGGATACGAGACCACCTGGGCCACGCTCGTGAAGTCGGTCGCCATGTCGTAGTGCAGCACGCTCACCGGGTACTCGAGCGCCTGGAACACCAGCGTGGCGTTGGGCGCCACCATGTAGGTCAGGCCGTCGGGGGCGGCGTTCTTCAAGGCCATCGCCGCGAGGCGGCCGCCGATGCCGGGCTTGTTGTCGACAATGATCTGCTGGCCCCCCAGCGGCTCGCGCAGCTTGTCGGCGAGCAGGCGCGCCAGGGTGTCGGCGGCGCCGCCGGGGGCGAAGCCGACGAGCAGGTGGATGGGTTGCTTGTCGCCCTGGGCCGGGGCGGCGAAGGCGGTGGCGGTCAGGGCGAGCGCCAGCAGCGCGCGGCGTACGGAAAAGCGGTTCATCTCGGGGTCTCCTCGGGCTCGGGGGCAAGCGCAGCGAAGCGCTGCAGGTGGTGGTCGGCGTCGCCGAAGGCGGCGCCCAGGGCGATCAGGCGGCGCGCGTAATGGCTGGCGCGGCATTCGTCGGTCATGCCCATCGCGCCATGCATCTGGATCGCCGCGAAGGCCGAGCGCCGCGCCAGCGGCGCCACCAGGGCCTTGGCGGCGCTGGCCAGGCGCTCGCGCGCGGCGGGCGAGGGCGCATCGAGGGCGAGCGCGGCGGCGCAGGCCATCGAATCGACCTGTTCCAGCGCCAGCGCCATGTCGGCCAGGCCGTGCTGCAAGGCCTGGAAGCGCGCCAGCGGCGATCCGAACTGGCGCCGCGTCTTCAGGTGCTCGACGGTCAGCGCGAGCAGGGCTTCGAGCGCGCCGGCGGCTTCGGCGCAGAGGGCGGCGTTGGCGCGCGCCGCCGCGCGCTCGATCGCCGGCCAGGCGGCGCCGACCTCGCCCAGGCGGCGTTCGTCGCCGACCCGCAGGTCGGGCAGCTCGACGTTGGCGCCGCGCCGGCCGTCGAGCATCTGCAAGGGCTGCACCCGCAACGCGGCGGCGTCGACCGCGAACAGCGTGATTCCGGCGCATTCGCGCCGCGCCCCGGCGCTGCGTGCGGCGATGAGGACGAGCGCCGCGGCATCGCCGCCGAAGACCAGCGTCTTGCGGCCGCTGAGGCGCCAGTCCCCGCCCTCGCGCCGCGCCGAGGTCTCGATGTCGGCGAGGTCGTGGCGCGCCGGCTCTTCCTGCAAGGCCAGCGCGACCTGCATCCGGCCGGCCACCAGCGGCGGCAGCCACTGCGCCTGCTGCTCGGCGCTGCCGAGTTCGGCGATCAGCGGCCCCGCGAGGCAGGCGTTGGACAACCAGTTGCCGTTGGCGAGCGCGCGGCCGAGCTCGCGCGCCACCAGCATCGCCTCGACCGCGCCCATCGCGCTGCCGCCGTGCTCGGCCGCGAAGGGCAGGCCGAGCAAGCCCATCTCGGCCCAGGCG
>JAGWTS010000509.1 GCA_028868875.1 Burkholderiales bacterium
CTGGGCGGGCCCGCGCGGCGCGAACACGAGCATCGGATAGCCGGCCTCGATCAGCACCATCGGCCCGTGCTGGACCTCGGCGCTGCTGAAGACCTCGGCCTGGATGGCGCAGGTTTCCTTCAGCTTGAGCGCGGCTTCCTGGGCGACGGCGAGGCCGGTGCCGCGGCCGAGGACCATCATGCGTTCCGCGCCGGCCAGGGTCTCGATGGCGGTCGACCAGTCGACCTTGCAGGCCGCCTGCAGGGCCGCGGGCAGGTCGGCCAGCGCCGCGGCGAGGCCGATGTCGCCGTGCCAGCTC
Source organism: Burkholderiales bacterium (assembly GCA_028868875.1). Classification (GTDB taxonomy): domain Bacteria; phylum Pseudomonadota; class Gammaproteobacteria; order Burkholderiales; family Burkholderiaceae_C; genus Rubrivivax. The sequence goes on from JAGWTS010000509.1 coordinate 299, forward strand.
GCGGCGAGCCGGGCCCCGGCGCTCAGGCTGCAGATGAAGCTCTTGGTGGCGGCCACGCTGTTCTCGCGCCCGGCGCGCAAGGGCAACACCCATTCGCTCGCCGCCGCGAGCGGCGAGGTCTCGTCGTTGACGAGCGCGACCGTCGTGCCGCCGCCGCGCCGGTAGACCTCGATCGGCTCGATCAGGTCCGGGCTGCGCCCCGATTGCGAAATCGCGACGACCGCGCTGCCGTGGGTGCTGAGCGGCGCCTTGTACAACGTGATCAGCGACATCGGCAGCGAGGTCACGAGCCGGCCATAGCGCGCCATCAGCAGGTAGGCGAGGTAGCCCGCGGCGTGATCCGAGCTGCCGCGCGCGACCGTGATCACGGCCGAAGGCGGATCGGCGCGCAAGGCCGCGCCGAGGGCAGCGTAGCGCTCGGCGTCGGCCTCGAGCTGGGCCGCGACCTGCGCCGGGGCCGAGCCGCTCTCAACGAGCATGTGCGAGTTCAATCGATTCTCCTTCGATGTAAGTGTCGAGCAGGCGCAGGTCGGGGGCGAGCACGACGAGGTCGGCTTCGGCGCCACGCTGCAAGCGACCGCGCTGGTGTTCGCCGAGGTAGTCGGCGGGATGGGTCGAGACCTGGCGCGCCGCCTCGTGCAGCGGGATGCCGACCGCGGCCAGATTCCGAAACGCCTGGTCCATGGTCAGCACGCTGCCGGCGAGCGTGCCGTCGGCCAGGCGCACTCCTCCCAGGCACTTGGTGACGCGGTGCGCGCCCAGGTGGTACTCGCCGTCGGGCATGCCGGCGCCGGCGGTGGAATCGGTCACGGCATAGAGCCGGGGGATGGCCCGGCGCGCGGCGCGGATCGCCCCCGGATGCACGTGCAGCAGGTCGGGAATGATCTCGGCGTATTCGGCGTGGGCCAAGGCCGCGCCCACCATGCCGGGCTTGCGATGGTGGAGTTCGCTCATCGCGTTGAACAGGTGCGTGAACCCGGTGGCCCCGGCTTCGAGGGCGGCCACCCCGTCTTCGTAGCTGCCGCTGCTGTGGCCGAGCTGCACCTTGACGCCGGCAACAGTGAGGCGGCGGATGAAGTCGAGATGGCCTTCGACCTCGGGCGCCAGCGTGAGCACGCGGATCGGCGCCAGCGCGTGCAGCGCCGCCAGTTCGTCGAGATTGCCGGGACGCGCGAAGCCTGGCTGCGCGCCGAGCCGGCCGGCGCTGATGAACGGCCCTTCGAGATGGACGCCGAGCACCCGCGCCGCGCCGCGCGCGCGCTGCTTCATCGCGCGCCCGACATCGGCCAGCGCGCGCTCGAGATCGGCGCGCGGCGCCGTCATCGTCGTCGCGAGCAGGCTCGTGGTGCCGTAGCGGGCATGGGTCTGCGCCAGGGTGTCGATCGCGCCTTCGCCGTCCATCACGTCGGCCCCGCCGCCGCCGTGGACGTGAAGGTCGATGAAGCCCGGCAGGACGAGCTGGTCGCCCTCGCGCGGTGCGGCCACGGACTCGCCCTCGATGGCGCTGATGCGCTGGTCGAAGCGGACCAGACCGCGCACCCAGCCCTGGGGCGTCAGGATGCAACCGGCAACACGATGGGTCATGGGGCGCAGGATTTTGAAATTGTAGAGCCCACTTTACTACCACTTGAGATTCAAATCAAGCTCATCGAACCGGCGCGGATTTCCCGCCGACTACCGTGGATGCTCCTTATAAAGGCGAAGCGCGTCCATTGGCGTCAGCTTGCACTGCGCGGCTCGACTTGACAAAGTTCAAACTGGTACTACACTGGTCTCTTCGATCGGGCCAACCAGTTGCAGGGCATCCGCCGGCACGGCCTCGCATCGCGGAGGCCTCCGATGTCTGCAGCCCCCCTCGATCTTTCGGCGTTCGCGAGCGGCCGCCTGCTGCCGATCGAAACCGTTCCCGACCCGGTGTTCGCCGCCCGCATGCTCGGCGATGGCATCGCCATCGACCCCGACGACGGCGAGTTGCGCGCGCCCTGCGCCGGCCGCATCGTGCAGCTCCACGCGGCGCACCATGCCTGCACCCTGGAAACGGCCGCTGGCGCGCGCCTGCTTCTGCACATCGGGCTGGACACGGTGCTGCTCGCCGGCGAAGGCTTCGTGCCGCGAGTGGAAACGGGCGCAGCGGTGAGCGCGGGCCAGTTGCTGATCGAATTCGACCCCGCGGTGCTGGCGCGTCATGGCAGGCCGGCGCTGACCCTGCTCGTGGTCGAGAACGGCGAGGAGCACCCGATCGTCTGGCGCAGCACGGCACGGCGCATCGCGCGCGGCGATCCCCTGCTGCAACTCGCGGCCAGCGGGACTGGGCAGGACGCCGTCGACGCGCCGCCCGGCGATGAAGAACAGGCGCAGGGCTGGGCCGTCGTGCGCCACGGCGGCGGCCTGCACGCGCGCCCGGCCGGCCTGCTCGCGAGCGTCGTCAGGCGCTTCGGCGCCGCGGTCGAATTACGCGCCCGCGGCCGGACCGCGAACGCACGCAGCGCGAGCGCGGTCATGGCGCTGGCGGTGGCCGAAGGCG
>JAGWTS010000510.1 GCA_028868875.1 Burkholderiales bacterium
TGAGCACGGCATCGAGGAAGGATTCGGAGCTCCACGACAAGCTGTCGAGAACCGACTTGCGCACGTCCTTGGCATGGACGTGGACGATTCGATCTCCATGCCGTTCCAGAACCGCCAGCGGGTCGGCGCCGGCGAAGGTCAAGTGGCCGGTATCGAAAAGAAGGTGCACCGCCGGACCCGTTGCCGCCATCAGGCGGTCGATGTCGGCTTCGCTTTGGACCACAGTGCCCATGTGGTGGTGGAACGCCAAGGGCACTCCTTGTTCGGCGCAGAACTCGGCGAACGCGCTGAGCTTGCGACCATAGGCGCGCATCGCTTTGTCGTCGAGGACGCGGCGCTGCGCCAGCGGCACGTCCTGGCGGTTCTGGATGGTTCCCGCGGTTTCACCGTAGACGAGGCAGGCGGCACCCAGCTCGCGGAACATGGCGAGTTGCGGCAGCGCCTTCGCCTTTTCGCTTGCGAGGTCCGAGTCCAGCATGGTGCCGGAGTACCAGCCCGAGACGAGTTGCAGCCCATGCTCGTGCAGCAGCGGCCTCAGTTCGGCGGCGGTCCTGGGGAACTTGCCCCCGGTTTCGACTCCGGAGAATCCCGCAAGCCGGCTTTCGGCCAGGCAGGTCTCGAGCGGTGTATTGCCGCCGAGTTGCGGCAAATCGTCGTTCGACCAGGCAATCGGTGCGATTCCCAGTTTGGCATTCAATTGCATGGCAGGCGCTTCCTGGTTCGTTGTTCGTTTGCCGTGCAGCAGGGCCCCGCGCATCGGTCACTGCGGGCATGCGCATTCGTTGTGCGAGTCAGCCTTGCGGAATCGCGACCCAGGCCTTGTCGGCGGAAGACCGGACGGCGGCGTCGATCACGGCCTGAATCGCCCAGCCTTCGTGGAAATCCGGGAAGTTCTGGGCCCCCCCGGCTATGGCCTCGAAGAAGCGGGCCACTTCAATGGTCTTCAACTCGTTGAAGCCGAGCTGGTGCCCGCCGGCGACGCAGATGTTTCCATAAGGCGGATGCTGCGGACCGGCCTCGATGCGCACGAAGCCCGAGGTGCGCGGGTCCTGGCCGGTGCGGTACTGCAGGAGCTCGTTGAGGCGTTCCTGATTGAAGACCAGCGCGCCCTTGGTGCCGGTCAATTCGAAGGCCAATTGCATCTTGCGCCCGGTCGCGGCCCAGTTCGCCTGGATCGAACCGCCGCAGCCGCGTTCGAATCGCAGCAGCAGCCGCGCCACGTCGTCGACCTCGACCGCCCTGCGCTCGGCCGCGCCACGTGCCACCGGTCGGCTCGGGACCAGGGTTTCGAGCTGGCCGTAGACCTCGCTGATCGGGCCCAGCAGAAAACGCGCCAGGCCCACGATGTGGCTGCCGATGTCGGCCAGCGCCCCACCCCCTTCCTTGGCGACGCGAAAGCTGTGCGGCACCTCGGAATCGGCCATGTAGTCTTCGGCGTGAATGCCCCGGAAATCGGTGATCTCGCCCAATTCACCCGCGGCAATCATCTCGCGCGCCAGGTGCAGCAGCGGATTCTGGATGTAGTTGTAGCCGACCTGGGTCAGGACCTTCGAATGCTGCGCGGCGCGCAGCATTTCCAGGGCATCGGCCGAGGTCGGCGCCAGCGGCTTTTCGCACAGCACGTGCCTTCCCGCCGCAAGGGCCTCCAGCGCCATTTCCTTGTGGAGTGCGTTCGGCGTCGTGATCGAGACGACCTGCACCGCCGGATGGTGAATGGCCCGGCGCCAGTCGGCCGTGGACTCCTCGAATCCGAACTGCAGCGCGGCACGGCTGGCGGCGGCCTCGGTCACGTCGGCGACGACCACGAGGCGCGCTTTTGGAATCTGCGGAAACATCGCGCTCGCCGAGCGGTACGCGAATGCATGGGTCATGCCCATGAAGCCCGTGCCGATCAGCGCCACTCCCAGTTCTTTCATGAGTCAAACCTCGCATGTTCAAGTTGAAATGGCGGCTCGTCCGGACTGAGTCCGCCGGCCGATTCGGCCATCGAGCCGCCTTGCAGGCGCAAACGAGCGCGGCACGCCGCGGCTACTTCGCGGTCGGCATCGCGAACTCGGCGCCCTTGCCGGTGCTCTCGGGCCAGCGCTGCATGATCGACTTCTGCCGGGTGTAGAAGCGCACGCCCTCTTCGCCGTAGGCATGGGTGTCGCCGAAGAGGCTGCGCTTCCAGCCGCCGAAGCCGTGCCAGGCCATCGGCACCGGGATCGGCACGTTGATGCCGACCATGCCGACCTGGATGCGGCGCGCGAATTCGCGCGCGACGTGCCCGTCGCGCGTGTAGCAGGCCACGCCGTTGCCGAACTCGTGGTCGTTGACGAGTTGCACCGCCTCGGCGAAATCGCGGGCGCGCACGCAGGCCAGCACCGGGCCGAAGATCTCTTCCCTGTAGATCCGCATCGACGGCTTCACGTGGTCGAACAGGCTGCCGCCGGTGAAGAAGCCTTCCGGGTGGCCCGGCACCTTCAGGCCGCGGCCGTCGACGACGAGTTGCGCCCCTTCCTCGACGCCCAGGGCGATGTAGCCCTCGATGCGCTCGAGCGCCTGCTTCGTGACGACCGGCCCCATCTCGGCGTCGGCTTCCATGCCGTTCCTGACCTTCAGCGCGCGTGCGCGCGCGGCCAGCAGCGGCACGATCCTGTCGCCCACGTCGCCCACCAGCACGGCGACGCTGATCGCCATGCAACGCTCGCCGGCCGAGCCGTAGCCGGCGCCGATCAAGGCGTCGACCGCCTGCTCGAGGTCGGCGTCGGGCATCACCACCATGTGGTTCTTGGCGCCGCCCAGGGCCTGCACGCGCTTGCCGAAATGGGCG
>JAGWTS010000511.1 GCA_028868875.1 Burkholderiales bacterium
GGAATCATGCACACGCATTCGACGCTGATCCTCGGCCGGTGATGAAGGAGCCGACGATGAACGACACCACCGAGCTCGAAGTCCCGCTGCCCGAGATGACCGATTCGAGCCGCCCGTTCTGGGAACGGCTGGCGCAAGGCGCCTTGAGCTTCCAGCGCTGCAAGTCCTGTGGCCACGCCTGGTTGCCGGCACGCAGCGAATGCCCCGAATGCCTGGGCGACGACTGGCAGCGCGAAGACGCAGCCGGCGGCGCCACGCTCGTGAGCTGGGTCGTCTACCGCCACGCCTACCACCCGGCTTTCGCCCAGCGCCTGCCCTACACGGTGGCCGTGGTGCAGCTCGACGAAGGGCCGCGCATGATCGCCAACGTGATCGGCGACGCGGCGCGGCTGAAGATCGACCAGCGCCTGAAGCTGGTCATCGAAGCCGAAGGCGCGGTCTCGGTGGCGCGCTTCGCGCCGGCCTGACCCGAGAGACCCGGAGCCAGCGCCTTGAACCCGACCGCCATCACCCTGGACACGACCGCCGTCGCGCAGCCCGGCCCCTGGCGCGGCAAGTCGGCCGTGGTCAGCGGCGGTGCGCGCGGCCAGGGAGCGGCGCTGGTGCGCCTGCTGCTGCAGGCCGGAGCCGAGGTTCACGTGCTCGACACCCTGGACCCCGCCGCTGCGGCCTGGCTCGACTTGCGCGGCGCGGCCGAGGCAGCCGGCTCGCGCCTCGTCTGCCGCAACGACGACGTTGCCGACCCCGCTGCCTGGGAGCGCCTGGCCGCCGATCTGCGCGCCGGCGGCCTGCCGCTGGCCGGGCTCGTCAACAACGCCGGCCTCACCGGGCCGCGCCACACCGTCACCGCCACCGTGCTCGAAGACTGGGACCGCGTGATGGCGGTCAACCTGCGCGGCTCGATGCTGGCCATCCGCGCGCTCGCGCCGCTGATGGTGCGCGGCGCGGCGATCGTCAACATCTCGTCGACGGTCGGCCTGACGGGCTACCACAGCGCCGCCTACAGCTGCAGCAAATGGGCCCTGCGCGGCTTGACGCGCAGCGCCGCGATGGAGCTGGCGCCGCGCGGCGTGCGCGTCAACTGCGTCTGCCCCGGCGTCGTCGACACCGCGATGATCCACGACAACCCGGCGCTGCTCGCGGCGCTGCAGAACCTGATCCCGATGCAGGCGATGGCCACGCCCGAACAGGTCGCCGGCGTCGTCTTCTTCCTGCTCGGACCCGGTGCGGCCTACGTCAGCGGCGCCGACATCGCCGTCGACGGCGGCGTCACCGGGGCCGGGCTCTACTGGCCGGTGGCGCAGGCCACCGGCGCCCTCGCCCCCGACCCGCGCCCTTTCAGCTTCAACGACAAGGAGACGACTTCATGAATCCGATCAAGACCCTGCTCGGCAGCGCCGCCCTCGCCCTCGCGGCCACGCTCGCCCCGGCCGCCTCGGCCCAGGGGGTGCTGAAGGTCGGCGCCCTGAACCCCTACAGCGGGCCGCTCTCGCTCTACGGCACCGAGGTCACGCGCGGCTACGAGCTCGCGGCCGACAAGCTCAACGCCTCCGGCGGCCTGCTCGGGCGCAAGATCGAGATCGTGCGCGGCGACGTGACGAACCCGCAGCAAGGCATCGCCACCGTCGACCAGCTCGCCAACGAGAGCAAGGTCGACCTCTTCATCGGCACCTACATCAGCGCCATCTCGCTCACCGCGAGCGACGCCGCCCAGCGCTACAACAAGCTCTACTGGGAGACGAACGCGGTGGCGCAGTCGCTGACCGACCGCGGCCTGCCCAACTTCATCCGCAGCGGCCCCGACGGCGCGGCCTTCGCCAACACCTCGTCGGCGGTGGTGCGCGACCTCGTGGCGCCGGCGCTGAAGAAGGACATCAAGGGCCTGAAGGTCTGGATCGAGCACGAGGATTCGATCTACGGCACGCAGATCGCCGAGGCCCAGAAGCGCATCCTCGAGGCCTTCGGCGCCAAGGTCGTGGGCATGGGCGCGCATTCGGCGCGCTCGATCGACCTCAACGACACCGTGCTGCGCGCGAAGCAGACCGCGCCCGACGTGCTGCTGCAGACCGGCTACGTGCCCGACGGCAACCTGCTGCTGCGCACCGCGCGCGACCAGGGCTTCAAGCCCGGGGCGATCGTGCTCGTCGGCACCGGCGACACGCCCGAGACCCTGCAGGCCCTGGGCGCCAAGGACCTGAACGGCGTCATCGTCGTCGGCTATCCGCGCAACGACATCAGCGAGGCCTACGGCCCCGGCAACAAGGCCTACCTCGCCGCCTACCAGGCCAAGTACAAGAGCAACCCGGTGGCGCCGCAAGGCATGGCCGCTTATTCGGGCTTCATGATCATGGCCCAGGCGCTCAAGGCCGCGGGCGCGGTCGATGTCGACAAGGTGCGCGCCGCCGCCGCGAAGATGGACATTCCCGAGAACACCTTCCCCTCGGGCTACGGCGTGCACTTCGACAAGAACATGCAGAACCAGCGCGCGCCCTTCACCGCCTCGCAGTGGCAGGACGGCAAGATGGTGACGGTGTTCCCGAAGCTCGCGGTGCTGCCCGGCGCCAAGCTGGTGCCGCTGGCCCGGCCCTGAGGCACGCCACAACCGACGAGGACAGCGCAAGCGCTGAACCCCCATGGACCACATCGGCACCGTGCTCGTCTTCGGCCTCCTGCTCGGCGGCATCTACGGCCTCGTGAGCATCGGCCTGAACCTGATCTTCGGCGTCATCCGTATCGTCAACTTCGCCCAGGGCGAGCTGGTGATGTTCGGCATGTACGGCGCCTGGTTCGCGTCCAGCCATTTCGGCCT
>JAGWTS010000512.1 GCA_028868875.1 Burkholderiales bacterium
GTTGCCTGTGCCTGAGCTGCCTGACCGAGTTCGCCGCCGCCGCGCCGACCCCGAGTTTCGACAGGAGCAGTCCCCCATGATCGATGCGATGAACCACTTCACCATCCTCGCCGAGGACCGGGAGAAGACGCTGGCCTTTTATTGCGGCCTGCTCGGCTTGTCCGAAACCTGGCGCCCCGGCTTCGATTTCCCCGGCGCCTGGCTCAGCGCCGGCGACGGCCCGCCGATCCTGCACATCGTCTTCGGCCGCAAGCTGCCCGAGGCGCGGCGCGGCGTGATCGACCACATGGCGTTCAGCGCGCGCGACCTCAAGGGCGTGAAGGCGCGGCTCGACGCGGCCGGCCAGCGCTACGAACTCGGCCGCCTGCCCGACGTCGGCACCTGGCAGCTCTTCACCTTCGACCCCAACGGGGCCCGGGTCGAACTCGATTTCGACGCCGCCGAAACCTTCTGACCGGCGCCGCCCGCCGTCAAGCCCGCGTCGCGAGCCAGATTCCGGGCAGGATGAAGGCGGCACCCGCGAGGTGGTACCAGGCCGGCCGCTCGCCCAGCAGCAGCCAGGCCAGGATCGCGCTGTAGACCGGAGCCAGGTAGAGCAGCAAGGCGGTGCGCGAGGCGCCCAGTTCGCGCTGCAGGTACGAATACGCGCCATAGCTCAGCACCCCGGGCAGCACCGCGGCGAGCGCGATCAGGCCCAGCGCCCGGGAGTCGGGCCGCGGCCAGCCGGCGCGCCAGCTTTCCCAGAGCGTGAACGGCGCAAGCAGGAGCAGGCCGCCGGCGATGATGGCCGCGAGCCGCTCGGCCGGACCGAGCCCCGAGGGCCAGCGCTTGAGCAGCACCGAATAGGCGACCCAGCTCGCCGCGGCGGCCAGGATCCAGGCATCGCCGACGACGAGCCGCACCCCGAGCAGGTTGGCCGGATCGCCCTTGGCAATCACCAGCAGCACGCCGAACAGGGCCAGGGCCACCGCCCAGCGCCGCGGCACCGACAGCGGCTCGCCCAGCAGGAATACGCCGGCCACCGAGATCGCGATCGGCGTCGCGGCATAGAACAGCGCGATGTTGGTGGCGCTCGTGGTCTGGCCGCCGAGATAGACCCAGGCGCCGCAGATCCACATGCCGAATGCGCCCAGCACGAGGCAATGCCAGGCCTCTTCGCGCAGCAGCGCGCGCTTGCGCCAGAGCCCCGGGCCCGCCACCGGCAGCAGCAGCACCAGGGCCAGCGACCAGCGCCCGAACGCGAGCAGGTGCGGCCCGATGACGCCGCGCGCGGCCCGCGCGATCAGGTAGTTGGACGACCACAGCGCCGGCACCACCCAGAGCAGGACCAGGGCGCGGCGCTCGCGCGTCATCGCCAGGCCTTGTTCGCGGCCGGCCTCGGGCCAGGCAGCACGGCTGGCGCCACGGGGCTCCGGTCGGCTCGCCCGCACGCGGGCCCCGCGCGGCTCAAGCCGCCTCCGCCATCGCTTCGCCGAGCCGCACCGAGCGCCCCGGCGCCCACTGCGGGCTGAACGCCAGCGGCCCCGGCGGGAACAGCAGCACGACGGTCGAGCCGAGCAGGAAGCGCCCCATCTCGGCGCCTCGCGCGAGTTCGATGCGGGCGTCTTCATAGCGCCATTCGCGCAGCCGCCCCGGCCGCGGCGGGTTGACCACGCCGTGCCAGACCGTCGCCATGCTGCCGACGATGGTCGCCCCCACCAGCACCAACACGAAGGGCCCGCGCTCGCCTTCGAAGAGGCAGATGACGCGCTCGTTGCGCGCGAACAGCCCGGGCACGCGGCGCGCCGTCGTCGGGTTCACCGAGAACAGCGTCCCCGGCACATGGATCATGCGCAGCAGCCGGCCGGCGCAAGGCATGTGGATGCGGTGGTAATCCTTCGGGCTCAGGTACAAGGTGGCAAACCATCCCCGCTCGAAGCTCGATGCAAGTTCGGCGTCGCCACCCAGCAACTCACGCACACGGTAGTCGTGGCCCTTGGCCTGGAGGATGCGGTCGCCCTCGATCGCACCGAACTGGCTGATCGCCCCGTCCACCGGGCAGAGCAGCCCCAGTGGCGCGAACGGCCGGGCCTCGGGCCGCAGCGCGCGCGTGAAGAAGTCGTTGAAGCTGGCGTAGGCGCCCGGGTCGGGTTCGGCCGCCTCGTCCATCGCGACACCGTAGTGCGCAATGAAGGCGCGCACGATCGCCCGCGTCAAGGCCCCGGCGCGGGCACGCGCAACCCGGCCCGCAAAGGCCGTGAGCGCCTGCTTCGGGACCAGGTACTGCGGGAGAACGGCGAGGCGGTCGGTCACGGGAGCGGGCGATTCTATCGGCGCTCCACCCGCGCCCCGCACGCCTGCACGGCGCTTCAGTGGATCGGGGACAACGAACGCAGCGCGCTCACCGCCCCCGCCCCGAGCGAGGCGCCGAAACGCTTGGCCAGGCGTTCGGCCACGTTCTCGCGCGGCGTGTAGTCGACCACGTCCGGGGCCTTGACCACTTCGCGCGCCACGTAATCGAGGCTGCCGAGGTGGTCGGCCAGCCCCAGCTTCACGGCTTCCTCGCCGTTCCAGTACAGGCCCGAGAAGGTGTCGGCATCCTCCTTCAGGCGCGCGCCACGGCCTTGGCGAACGGCGGCGATGAATTGCTGGTGGATCTGCTCGAGCATGGCCTTGGCGTACGCCGTCTGGCGCTCGTTGTCGGGGCTGTAGGGGTCGAGCATGCCCTTGTTGTCGCCGGCGGTGAGCAGGCGCCGCTCGATGCCCAGCTTGTCCATCAGCCCGGTGAAGCCGAAGCCGTCCATCAGCACGCCGATGCTGCCGAC
>JAGWTS010000123.1 GCA_028868875.1 Burkholderiales bacterium
GCTCAACACCAACCAGTACGCCAGCGGCCTCGCGCTCAGCCTCTTCGGCACCGGCTTCTCGGCCTTCCTCGGCATCGGCTACGTCCAGGCCAAGCTCACCGAGCGCCAGCAGTTCCGCATCCCCGGCCTCGCCGACATTCCGTTCTTCGGCCCGGCGCTGTTCCGCCAGCACCCGATGGTGTACCTCGCGATCGCGCTGGCATTCGCCATCGCCTGGTTCCTCTACCGCTCGCGCGCCGGGCTGGTGCTGCGCGCGGTCGGCGAATCGCCCGAATCGGCGCATGCGCTGGGCTATCCGGTGCGGCGCATCCGCATGGCCGCGGTGATGTTCGGCGGCGCGCTCTGCGGCGTCGCCGGGGCCTACCTCTCGGTGATCTACACCCCGCTGTGGGTCGAGGGCATGGTCGCGGGCAAGGGCTGGATCGCGCTGGCGCTCACCACCTTCGCCACCTGGCGACCGGCGCGGGTGCTGCTCGGCGCCTACCTGTTCGGCGGCGTGACGATGCTGCAATTCAGCCTGCAAGGCCGCGGCGTCGAGATCCCGAGCCAGTTCCTGAGCATGCTGCCCTATGTCTCGACGGTCGTCGTGCTCGTGCTGATCTCGCGCAACGCGGGCTGGATCCGCGCCAACATGCCGGCGTCTCTGGGCAAGCCCTTCTTCCCGGGCAGTTGACGAGCCCGATAATGTTCCCCACCCCAACCAGGAGAGTTTTTCCATGACCCTTGCATCGAAGCGCCGTCTGCTCGAGCTGGCCGGCTGGTCCACGATCGCCGCCACCGCCGCCCTCGTCGGCTGTGGCAAGACCGAAGAAGCGGCCGCCCCGGCGGCCTCGGCCCCCATGGCGGCGGCTTCCGAGCCGGCAGCGGCCTCGGCGCCGGCCAAGGCCGAGCCGCTGAAGGTGGCCTTCGCCTACGTCGGCCCGGTCGGCGACGGCGGCTGGACCTTCGCCCACGACAACGCGCGCAAGGCGGTGCAAAAGGAATTCGGCGACAAGATCGTCACCAGCTTCGTCGAGAAGGTGCCCGAGGGCGCCGACGCCGAGCGCGTCTTCCGCGACATGGCGAGCCAGGGCAACAAGCTCATCTTCGGCACCACCTTCGGCTACATGGAGCCGATGCTCAAGGTCGCGGCCGACCTGCCCGACGTGAAGTTCGAACACGCCACCGGCTACAAGCAGGCGGCGAACATGAACACCTACGACAGCCGCACCTACGAGGGCGCCTACATGGCCGGCGTGCTCGCCGGGCACATGACCAAGACCAACGTGCTGGGCATCGTCGGCTCGATCCCCATTCCCGAGGTCATCCGCAACATCAACTCGTTCACCCTGGGCGCGCAAAGCCAGAACCCGAAGATCAAGACCAAGGTGGTCTGGGTCAACGACTGGTTCAACCCGCCCAAGGAGACCGAGGCCGCGCAAAGCCTGATCGACGCCCGCGCCGACGTGCTGTTCCAGAACACCGACAGCTCGGCCGTGCTCCAGACCGCGGCCAAGAACAAGAAATGGGCCTTCGGCTGGGACAGCGACATGAGCGCCTACGCCCCCGACGCCCACGTCGCCTCGGCCGTGATCAACTGGGAGCCGTACTACCGCAAGGCGATCCAGTCGGTGCTCGACGGCACCTGGAAGGGCAACCAGGCGAGCTGGTGGGGCGTCAAGGAAGGCGCGATCGACCTCGTCTCGATCAACGACAAGGTGCCGGCCGACGCCAAGGCCGCGGTCGACAAGGTCAAGGCCGGCCTCAAGGACGGCAGCTTCGTGATCTGGAAGGGCCCGATCATGAGCAACGACGGCAAGGAAGTGCTGAAGAAGGACGAGGTCGCCGACGACAAGTTCCTGGGCGGCATCAACTTCTTCGTCAAGGGCGTCGAAGGCAAGGTGCCGAGCGGCAAGTAGGCCCTCCTGCCCCCTACCGCCCGCCGCCGCCCCGCGGCGGGCCGGCGCGCCCGCCCCTGCCGCGCGCCCGCCCCAAAACCGCCGCCCTCGACCGGGCGGCGGTTTGCATTTGGGGAACCATTCCACGGTCCGCGGCGAAACCGAGCTTCGAAATGAGCCGCGAACGGGCGCTATTTGCTCGATCAGACCGGTCCCGAGCGGTGCAAACTGATTTCGGTGAATTCAGCCTAAATATCGAATTGCATCCGCCGAAAACCAAGCGACCGGTCAGGGTTGTCCGGATGAACTTCTCACAAAACCGATGATGCCAACCGCACTCTCCAGCTCCGATCGTCTCCCGCGCCTGCAGGCCGCCCCGGCCATCGCGGGCTGGGTGCGACGCCTGCGCGAGCGCCTGTGGGGCAAGGCGACGCCGGCGCCGGCCCAAGCCGATGGCGCGCTCGGCGTCGCCGTCGGCCAGCGCCTGGACGAGGCTGCCTTCGTCTGGACCAGCCACCTGCGCACCGCCCAGGGCCAGATGCGCGAAGCCACCGACCAGCTCCTGGCCGGCTTCGCCGAGATCCTGCAGCAGCTCGACACCATCATCGACCCCGAATCCGGCGCCGCCGGCGGCGCCAGCGTCGACCGCCGCGCCGCGGTGCTGCAGGCCTGCGAGAGCCGGCTGCGCGCGCTCATCGACAACTTCCAGGACTTCGTGCGTTCGCGCGACGAGGTGATGCAGTCGGTGCATTCGCTGGCCAGCGCCTCGGGCACGCTGCGCGAGATGGCCGAGGACGTGGCCAAGCTCGCGCGCCAGACCAACCTGCTGTCGATCAACGCCGCGATCGAGGCCGCGCGCGCCGGCAGCAGCGGACGCGGCTTCGCCGTCGTCGCCGCCGAGGTGCGCCGGCTCTCGACCGAATCGGGCGACACCGGGCGGCGCATCGGCGAGCACGCTTCCGATTTCGGCGAGCGCATGAACTCCGCGCTCACCCAGGCGACGCAGAACAACCAGCACGACGCCGGCGTGATCCACGACTCCGAGCGCACGATCAGCGAAGTGGTGGGCGAGGTCGACGGCGCCGTCGCCGAACTCAACACCCGCGCCGCCGAACTCAGCGCCCGCGGCCAGGTGGTGCGGACCCAGGTCGAGCAGCTGATGGTGGCCTTCCAGTTCCAGGACCGGGTGCAGCAGATCGTCGAGCAGGTCGTGCAGTCGATGGTCACGGCCTGCGCCGAACTGCGCGACTCGCTCGCCCGCGGCAGGGTGCCCGAGGCCGGCGCCTGGACCGCGCTGCTCGAAGCCGGCTACTCGACCGACGAACAGCGCGCCGTCAGCGGTGGCGGCGCGGCCGCGGTCGCGGACAGCAACACCTCCACCACCTTCTTCTGACCCGGGACGTACCCCCTCATGGCCAAGACCATCCTCATCGTCGACGATTCCGGATCGCTGCGAACCGTGGTGCGCATGACCCTCGAGCGCGCCGGCTACGACGTCCTCGAAGCCGGCGACGGCGTCCAGGGCCTGGCGCGCCTGGGCGAGAACAGCAAGGTGCACCTGATCATCAGCGACGTGAACATGCCGAACATGGACGGCATCAGCTTCGTCAAGGAAGTCAAGCAGCACCCGCGCCACAAGTTCGCCCCCGTGATCATGCTCACGACCGAGGGCCAGGACGCGAAGAAGGAACAAGGGCGCGCCGCCGGCGCCAAGGCCTGGATGGTCAAGCCCTTCAACCCGCCGCAACTGCTCGACGCGGTGTCCAAGCTGATCCTGCCCTAGGAGCCACCGATGAGCACCCCCCTGGCCCTGCCGTCCGAACTCACGATCTACACCGTGGGCGAACTGCGCCCGTCCTGGCTCGCCTGGATGAATGCCGGCAGCGGCGAGCCCTGGCGCGTCGACGGCGCCGCGGTCGCCGAGGTCGACGCCGCCGGCGTCCAGATGCTGGTCGCGCTCGCCCACAGCGCCGCCGCCGAACACCAGGCCTTCGCGCTCGAGAACCCGAGCCCGGCGCTGGCCACGGCCTGCCGCACGCTCGGGCTGCAGGACCTGCTCACCGCCGGAGCCGCGGCATGAAGGGCGACGATCTCGACCACGGCTTCCTGGCCGAGGCGCTGCCCGCCTTCATCAGCGAAGCGCGCGAACAGATCGAGCGCATCGAGCAGCTGTTGCTCGAGCTCGAAGACCGCCCCGGCGAGCGCGAGCTGCTCGACGCCCTGTTCCGCTGCGCCCACACCGTCAAGGGCTCGGCCGGCATCTTCGGGCTCGACCGCGTGGTCGGCTTCACCCACCACGTCGAGACCCTGCTCGACCTGGTGCGCGAAGGCGAGGTCGCGCTCACGCCCGCGCTCGGCACCCTGCTGCTCGAATGCAACGACGAGATCGGCAAGCTCGTCGACGCCGGCCTCGGCCCGGACGAAGACGACGCCGCGGCGCTGGCCGCGCGCGAGGCGCTGATCGAACGGCTGCGCGCCGCCGGCAAGACGGCCGGCACCGCGGCCCCCGTGCCGGCCGCCACCGAAGCCCACGCCGCGCGCTGGCACCTCGGCGCCCGCTTCGGCAGCGAGACCTTCCGCAACGGCATGGACCCGCTCGCGGTGCTCTACTACCTGCAGGGCCTGGGCACGCTGCAGGACATGGCCTGCGCCCACACCGCGGTGCCCACGCTCGACGCCCTCGACCCCGAGACCTGCCACCTGGGCTTCGACTTCAGCCTCGACACGGCGGCGCGGCGCGAGGAGATCGAGGCCGCGTTCAGCTTCGTGCGCGACGACTGCGCGCTCGAGATCATCGAGCCGCAGACCAGCATGCAGGCGCTGACGGCGCGCATCGAAGCCCTGCCCGACCAGCTGCGCCTGGGCGACATCCTGGTCGGCGTGGGCGCGATCTCGCAGCAACAGCTGCGCCAGGGCCTGCAGGCCCAGGCCGCGGCCGCCAGCCGCGAAGGGGTGGCGCCGCCGCTGGGCGAGATCCTGCAGCACCGCGCCGGCGTCAACCCCAAGCTCGTCAATGCCGCGCTCGACAAGCAGCGCCAGCAGCGCGAAGTCCCCGCCTCCGCAGGCGAGGAAGGACGCTTCATCCGGGTCCAGGCGGACCGGCTCGACGCCGTGATCAACCTGCTGGGCGAGCTCGTGATCGCCAGCGCCGGCGCCTCGCTCGCGGCGCGCCAGACCCGCAACGGCACGCTCATCGAAGCCAACCAGCAGATCAGCCGCCTCGTCGAGGAGATCCGCAACGGCACGCTGCAGCTGCGCATGGTGCCGATCGGCGAGACCTTCGCGCGCTTTCGCCGCGTCGTGCGCGATACCGCGGCCGAGCTCGGCAAGGACGTGGTGCTGGAGATCGTCGGCGGCGAGACCGAGCTCGACAAGTCGGTGGTCGAGCGCATCGCCGACCCCCTCATGCACCTCGTGCGCAACGCGCTCGACCACGGCCTGGAGACGCCCGAGCAGCGCCTGGCCGCGGGCAAGCCGGCGCAGGCCCGGCTCACGCTCGAGGCCTGCCACGAATCGGGGACGATCCAGATCAGCATCGTCGACGACGGCCGCGGCATCCAGCGCGAGCGCGTGCTCGAGCGCGCCTGGGAGCGCGGCCTCGTCGAGCGCGGCACCGTGCCGCCCGACGACCAGATCCTGCGCCTGATCTTCGAGCCCGGCTTCTCCACCGCCGAGAAGGTCACCAACCTCTCGGGCCGCGGCGTCGGCATGGACGTGGTCCGGCGCAACATCGAGGCGCTGCGCGGCAACGTCAACGTCGAAAGCGAGGAGGGGCGCGGCAGCCGCATCGACATCCGCCTGCCGCTCACGCTCGCCATCATCGACGGCTTCCTCGTCGGCGTCGCCGGCTCGCGCTTCATCTTCCCGCTCGAAGCCGTGGTCGAGGTCATCGAAGGCCGCCACTGCAGCTTTGCCGCGGGCCAGGCCTGCGGCACCCTCGAGATGCGCGGCCGGATGATGCCCGTCATGAGCCTGCGCCGGCTCTACGGCCTGGAGGCCCCGCAGGCCGAGCGCAGCAGCGTCGTCGTGCTGCGCAGCGGCGCGCGCCGCTTCGGGGTCCAGGTCGACCAGCTCCTGGGCCAGCACCAGACCGTGATCAAGCCGCTCGGACGCCTGCTCGGCAGCCTGCGCGGCATCTCGGGTTCCTCGATCCTGGGCAACGGCGAAGTGGCGCTGATCTTCGACGTCCATGCCCTGAACCAGCTCGCGGCCACGCCGCCTTCATCCACCCAGCCCTCCCGGCAACCCGGCAGCGTCCCGGCCGCCGCCTCGCCAACCACCGAAGGACTCGCCTCATGACCACCCCCAACACCTCCTGGCTCGCCCGCCTCGTCGCCGGCAGCGAAATCGAGCGCGCCGAGGCCGGACGACGCGAGCAGGAAAGCGCGCGCAGCGCGGCCGAATCGCAGCTGGCCGAGCTGCAGGCGCGCGTCGCCTCGCTCGAATCCGAGCTCAAGGTGCGCACCGACATCATGAATCTCACGAGCATCGTCTCGGAGGCGGACAAGAAGGGCGACATCCTCTCGATCAACGAGAAGTACATGGAGGTGTCCAAGTTCCACCGCGACGAACTCATCGGCTCGCCCCACAGCATCACGCGCCACCCCGACATGCCCAAGTCGGTGTTCAAGCAGATGTGGCAGACGATCGGCCGCGGCGACATCTTCCGCGGCGTCGTCAAGAACCGCGCCAAGGACGGCACGCCCTACTACGTCGACGCCGTGATCGCGCCGATCCTGGGCGCCAACGGCAAGCCCATGAAGTACCTGGGCGTGCGCTACGACATCACCGAGACCGAGATCGAGCGCCAGAACGCACGCGGCATCCTCTCGGCCATCGACGCGAGCTACGCCTACGTCGAGTTCGACCTCGGCGGCCACGTGCTCACGGCCAACAAGAACTTCCTCGACCTGATGGGCTACGCGCTGGCCGACGTCAGCGGCAAGCACCACCGCCAGTTCGTCGACCCGGCGGACGCGGCTTCCGCCGCCTATGCCCAGTTCTGGCGCGACCTGAACGAGGGCCGGGCCCAGAGCGACGTCTACAAGCGCGTCAACAAGGCCGGCAAGGCGGCCTGGCTGCGCGCCGTCTACGCCCCGGTCAAGGACGAGATGGGCCGGGTCGTGAAGATCGTCAAGATCGCCACCGACGTGACGGCCGAGGTCAGCGCCAACAGCATGCTGGTGCAGGCGGTCGAGCAGGCCCAGCGCGTGACGAGCGCGGCCAAGGACGGCGACCTCGGCCAGCGCATCCCGCTCGAGGGCAAGACCGGTCCGATCGCCGAGCTCTGCAGCGGCGTGAACTCGCTCATGGAGACGACGGCGCTGATCTTCACCGACGTCGGCCGCGTCTTCGGCGCGCTCGCCGAGGGCGACCTGTCGCAGCGCATCGAGCGCGACTACAGCGGCACCTTCGGCCAGGTCAAGGCCGACGCCAACGGCACGAGCGAGAAGCTCGCCTCGGTCATCGACGACGTGGTGCGCGTGTTCTCGGGCCTGGCCCAGGGCGACCTGACGCAGCGCATCGGCGGCGACGCCCAGGGCGTGTTCGCCCAGGTCAAGGAAGACGCCAACGCGAGCTGCGACAAGCTGGCCTCGATCATCGACGAGGTGCGCGCCGCCGCCGACGCGCTCACGGGAGCGGCCAACCAGGTGAGCGCGACCGCGCAAAGCCTGTCGCAGGCGGCGAGCGAGCAGGCTTCGTCGGTCGAGGAAACCACCTCGTCGATCGACCTGATCTCGGCCTCGATCACGCAGAACAGCGACAACGCCAAGGTCACCGACAGCATGGCCACCAAGGCGAGCAAGGAAGCCGACGAAGGCGGCAGCGCGGTGATGCAGACGGTGGCGGCGATGAAGCAGATCGCGGCCAAGATCAGCATCGTCGACGACATCGCCTACCAGACCAACCTGCTCGCGTTGAACGCCGCGATCGAGGCCGCGCGCGCGGGCGAACACGGCAAGGGCTTCGCGGTGGTGGCGGCCGAAGTGCGCAAGCTCGCCGAGCGCAGCCAGGAAGCGGCCAAGGAGATCGGCGACCTCGCCGGCAACAGCGTCTCGACGGCCGAGCGCGCGGGCAAGCTGCTCGAGGAGATCGTGCCCTCGATCCAGCGCACGAGCGAGCTGGTGCAGGAGATCGCCGCGGCCTCGTCCGAGCAAAGCCAGTCGGTGACGCAGATCGGCGGCGCCATGGGCCAGCTGAGCAAGGCGACGCAGCAGAACGCCTCGGCTTCCGAGGAGCTGGCGGCGACGTCCGAGGAGTTGAGCGGCCAGGCCGAGCAGCTCTCGCATTCGGTGGCGTTCTTCGGCGGCGGCGCCCAGGGCGCGCCGGCGGTGCGACGCGCCGGGGCCGAGCCGCGGGCCGAACGCCGGGCGCCGAACTCGCCGCTGCGCGGCGCCGCGCCGGTGGGCCTGCTGCCCAAGGTGGCGAACGCCGGCCGCGCCAACTTCCGCCCCTTCTGAAGCCAGCCCATGGAGCGAGCGATGAACCCCGACGACGACAAGGCCGACGCGCCAGCGTCCTCGCAGGTGCTGACCTTCAGCCTGGGCGATGAGGTCTTCGCGCTCGACATCCGCAACGTGCGCGAGATCATCCAGGCCGCCTCGATCACCGGCGTGCCGCTGATGCCCGAGTTCGTGCGCGGGGTCATCAACCTGCGCGGCGCGGTGGTGCCGGTGATCGACCTGCACGCGCGCTTCGGCCGTCCCGCGGCGCGCCTGGGCAAGAAGTCGTGCATCGTGATCTTCGACGCGATCCGCGACGGCGAGCGCGCCGATCTCGGCCTGCTCGTCGACTCGGTGAGCGAGGTCATCGACATCGCCGCCGATGCGCTCGATTCGCCGCCGAGCTTCGGCGCGAGCGTGCGGCGCGAATTCATCCGCGCCATCGCCCGCGTCGCCCAGCGCTTCGTCATCGTGCTCGACCCCGACAAGGCCTTCGACGTCGCGGAGATGGGCGCGCTGTGCGAATCGGCGAGCGCCGAACTCGCGGCCTGATCCGCGCCCCGTTCTTTCAGCCGGTCCCCACCTCATGGCCACCCTCAGCGACCCCACCTTCGAACGCCTGGCGGCGCTGATGCACGCCAGCGTCGGCCTGTCTTTCGCCGTCGGCAAGAAGCCGCTCGTCTCGTCGCGCCTGGCGCCGCGCATGCAGCGCCTGGGCCTGGACGACTACGAGGACTACCTGGCGCTGATCGCGAGCGACGACGACGGCGGCGAGTTCCAGATGGCGGTGGACCTGCTCACGACCAACGAGACCTACTTCTTCCGCGAGCCGGCGCATTTCGAGATCCTCGAAGCCGAGCTCTCGCGCACCCGGCCTCCGGCCGCCGCCGTCTGGAGCGCCGCCTCCTCGTTCGGCGACGAGGCCTACAGCTGCGCCATGCTGCTCGACGACCTGCAGCGCATCGGCCGCGTCGGCGACGGCTGGAGCGTGCTCGGCACCGACATCAGCGAGCGCGTGCTGCGCAGCGCCAAGGAGGCCATCTTCCCGGCCGACCGGCTGCGCCAGGTCGCGCCCGAGCGCCTGCGCCGCCACTGCCTGCGCGGCGAAGGCGAGTCCGAAGGCCTGGTCCAGATCCACGAGCGGCTGCGCGAGCGCGTGCGCTTCGGCCAGCTCAACCTGTGCGACGAGATCGAGCCGCTCGGGCCCTTCGACGTCGTCTTCCTGCGCAACGTGCTGATCTACTTCGACCCGCCGACGAAGAAGGCCGTGGTCGACCGCGTGCTCGAGCGGCTGCGCCCGGGCGGCCTCTTCTTCATCGGCACCGCCGAGGGCCGCGTGCCCTGCGACACGCCGCTGCAGGTGATCGCGCCCGGCGCCTTCCGCAAGGTGGCCTCGTGAGGCCGCTGCAGGCCAGCCGCTTCGCCGACACCGCGACCCTGGGCAACCTCTACACCCTGCACCCGGGCGACGTGGCCTGCGCCACCCGCGGCGACCGCCTCGAGACCCTGCTCGGCTCCTGCGTCGCGATCGTCCTCACCGACCCGCGGCGCACGATGGGGGCGATGTGCCACATCGTGCACTGCCGCCCGGCCCCGGCCGAGGCCCCGGCGAGCGCCGCCTACGCCGACGTGGCGCTGCACTCGATGTACGAGATGCTGCGCGCCCACGGCATCAATCCGCTGATGTGCGAGGCCTACATCTTCGGCGGCGGCAACATGTTCCCGGAGCTGTTCCCGACTTCGCACGTGGGCACCTGCAACGCGCGCTGGGCACTCGAGGCGCTCGCCGCCGACGGCGTGCGCGTGCTCTCGCACGACCTGGGCGGCAACACCTACCGGCGCCTGGCCTGGACCGTCGGCCCCGACGCGCCCGAGGTCACCGCGGTGGCGGTCTGAGGAGGGCCGAAGCGATGGCAATCAAGGTCTACGTGGTCGACGACTCGGCCGTGGTGCGCCAGACGATGGCGCACCTGCTCCAGGGCGACCCCGCGATCGAGCTCGTCGGCAGCGCGCCGAACCCGCTCATCGCTGGGCCCGTGATCCGCAAGACGCGGCCCGACGTGCTGCTGCTGGACATCGAGATGCCGGGCATGGACGGCCTGACCTTTCTGCGCCAGGTGATGGAGGAGGACCCGATCCCCACCGTGATCTGCTCGACCCTCACGGCCCAGGGCAGCAAGATGGCGCTGGACGCGCTCGCCGCGGGCGCGGTGGCCGTCGTCGCCAAGCCGCGCCTGGGGCTGAAGCAGTACCTCGAAGAGTCGCGCCACGAACTCGTGCAGACGCTCAAGACCGCGGCGCGCTCGCGCCCGCGTGCGGCCCGCCCGCGCAGCGAGGCGGCGGCACCGCGTCCCGCGACCGCGCCGGCCGGGCTGCACGCGCTCTCGGTGAACAAGCCGGTGGTGCTGGGCAGCTCGACCGGCGGCACGCTCGCGATCGAGAACGTGCTGCGCGAGTTGCCGGCCGACGCGCCGGGCATCGCGATCGTCCAGCACATGCCGGAGAAGTTCACCGCGATGTACGCGCAGCGCCTGGACAGCCTGTGCGCGATGAACGTGCGCGAGGCGCGCGACGGCGACCGGCTCGAGCGCGGCGTCGCCCTCATCGCCCCGGGCGGGCGCCACATGTCCCTGCGCAAGGCCGGCGGCCAGTATTTCGCCGTGGTCGCCGACGGCCCGCCGGTGAACCGCCACAAGCCCTCGGTCGACGTGCTCTTCCGCTCCGCCGCCGAATGCGCCGGGCGCGACGCGCTGGCCATCATCCTCACCGGCATGGGCGACGACGGCGCGCGCGGCATGAAGGCGATGCACGAGCGCGGCGCGCGCACCATCGCCCAGGACGAAGAAAGCTGCGTCGTCTTCGGCATGCCCAAGGAAGCCATCCGCATGGGCGGGGTCGACGAGGTGATGTCGCTCGACCGGGTCGCCTCGGCCATCCTAGGTTTCGACGCCCGAGGATAGGGCTCCCCCGCAGCGCCTTCGGCGCTTCTTGCGTCCCTGCATTGGCATTGACTGAAAGCAGTACCTCATGAGCAATACCAAGGTTTCACCCGCCGACCGCAGTGGCCTCGCCGACTACTTCCGCTACCACGGCATCTGGGCGCCGGGGGTGCGCAGCTTCCGGGTCATGAGCTTCGCGGGCAAGTCCTCGCTCATCGCGATCGCCTTCCTGGTGCCGGTGCTGGTGCTGGGCGCGCTCTTCGTGCCGGCGCGGCTCGACGCGATCCGGCGCACCGAGCTCGAACGCAGCAGCCTGGCCTACACCCGCGACGCCGTGCTGCTGCTGAGGCGCGCCCAGGAATACCGCAGCCAGGCCCTGCTCGAAGCGAGCAAGCAGCCCGGCGGCGACAGCGCCCGCGCGCGCCAGGCACTGGACGCGCAGATCGCCAAGCTCGGCGATCGCGACCGCACGCTCGGCGCCGCGCTCGGCACGACGCCGGTGCTGGCCAAGGCGCTGGAGCAGCTCAAAAGCGTGGCGCCGCCGGCCGAAGGCCTGCTCAAGGTCTATGCCTCGAACGCCCGCTTCATCGAGAAGCTCTACACCCTGATCGCCGCGGCCGCCGACGGCGGCGGGCTGACGCTGGACCCCGAGCTCGTCGCGACCAGCCTCACCAGCGTCGGCGCGGTGCGCCTGCCGCGCATGATCGACGAAGCCGAGCGCATGGGCGCGCTGGCCGCGGCCACCGCCGCCGTCGGCCAGGGCGGCGACATCGCCAAGGTGGAGCTGAACCGGCTCGACACGCTCGTGGAAGACCGTTCGCGCGAGGTCGGCTCGTCGATCGCCAAGGTGCAGGCCATGAACCCGCAGGCCGCGGCCGCGGTCGACCCGGCGCCGGCGCTGAAGACCCTGGACGCCTTGCGCGACGAAGCCACCGACGAGCCCGGCAGCGGCGGCGCGGAGAAGGCGGCGCGGCTGCATCAGCTCACCGACCACGCGCTCGAAGCCGCCTGGGGCGAGCAGGGCCGGGTCCTGGCGCTGCTGGGCAACGTGCTCGACGCGCGCGCGCAGGCGCTGCACACCTCGCTGCTGTGGGTGGGCACTGCCGTGGCGGTCTCGCTCGCGCTCGCCGGCTACATGCTGTACTCGTTCTTCCTCGTGATGAACGGCGGACTGGCCGAAGCGCGGCGCCACCTCGACCGCATGGCCGAGGGCGACCTCACGAGCACGCCCTCGCCCTGGGGCCGCGACGACGCCGCCGACCTGATGGCCTCGCTGCTGCGCATGCAGGCCGCGGTGCGCGAGATCGTCTCCGGCGTGCGCGGCACGGCCGAGCAGATCGCGAGCTCGACGCTGCAGATCGCCCAGGGCGTGGGCGACATCTCCTCGCGCACCGAGCGCACCGCGGGCAACCTGCAGCAGACCTCGTCGTCGATGAGCGACATCTCGGCCACGGTCGCCGAGACCGCCGAGACCGCCGACCGCGCCGCCGAGCTCGCGCACCAGAGCGCCTCCGTCGCCGCCGAAGGCGCGTCCACGGTCGAGGTCATGGTGGCGAAGATGCAGGCCATCCATGCGAGCTCCAAGCGCATCGGCGACATCATCGGCGTCATCGACGCCATCGCCTTCCAGACCAACATCCTCGCGCTCAACGCCGCGGTCGAGGCCGCGCGCGCCGGCGAGCAGGGGCGCGGCTTCGCCGTCGTCGCGAGCGAGGTGCGGGTGCTGGCGCAGCGCACCACGGCCGCGGCGCGCGAGGTGCGCCAGCAGATCGGCAGCAGCGTCGAGAACGTCGAGGCCGGGGCCCAGGCCGTGCAGAGCGCGGGGGCGACGATGAAGCGCGTCGTCGCCAACGTCGACGGCGTGCGCGGCCTGCTCGGCCGCATTGCCGAGGGGGCGCGGCGCCAGCGCCAGGCCGTGACCGAGATCAGCGGCTCGGTGCGCGAGCTCGACGATTCGAGCCAGCAGAACGCCTCGCTCTCGGAGCAGGCGGCGGCCGCGACGAGCGAGCTCGAACAGCAGTCTTCCGAACTGCTGGCGCGGGTCGCGCGCTTTCGCCTCGTCGACGCGGCCTGAACTCGGTCAGGCCAGCTTCGCCGCCTCCGCTTCCATGCGCTCGACGAGCGCGTCGAGCTGGCCGACCACGGCCTGCACCGTCCCCGGGTCCGTGAGGTCGACGCCGGCCTTGCGCAGCTGCTCCATCGGGTGGTCGTTGCCGCCGCTGGAGAGCAGTTCGAGATAGCGCGCCGTGGCCGCCTCACGCGCGGCCGGGTCGCCCTCGGTCATCGCCGCGTAGAGCTTCGCCGACGACGCGAAGCAGGTGGCGTACTGGTAGACGTAGTACGGCGAGTTGTAGAAGTGCGGAATGCGCGCCCAGGTGTACTGGTAGAACGCGTCGGCCTCGACTGCATCGCCCCAGTAGTCGCGCAGCAGGCCGGCATAGAGGCGGCACAGCACCTCGGTCGTGACCGGCTCGCCGCGCTCGACGAGGCGGTGCGCCTGGAGCTCGAAGTCGGCGAACAAGGCCTGGGTGTAGAAGGTGCCGACGATGGCACTGGCCGCGTGTTCGAGCAGCAGGAAGCGCTCTTTCGGGTCATCGGTGCGGCGCAGCAGCTCGTCGAGCAGCAGGCGCTCGTTCGTGATCGACGCGACTTCGGCGACGAAGATCGTGTAGTCGGCGGTGACGAAGGGCTGGCGCTCGTACGACAGCACGGTGTGCATCGCATGGCCGGCTTCGTGGGCGAAG
>JAGWTS010000513.1 GCA_028868875.1 Burkholderiales bacterium
AGCGTCTCGCAGACGGCCTGCCACCAGTCCTGCGGGTTCTGTTCGCTGAAGCCCGAAGCCGGGCGGCTGACGTGCAAAGGGCGGCTGGCGCTGGCCAGCACCTGCTCGCCCTCCCCCACCAGCGCCGACTTGACGCTGGAGGTACCGATGTCGATGCCGATCGTGATCAAGGGCTGGACTCCTGTTGCACCGACGCGCGCGATGCCTGACGCTGGAATGGATAGTCGATTCAGGGCCGGCTTTCAGCCGCCGGCCGCGCCATGATCGCCGAAGCCGACGCCGAGCGCCTGTTCGAGATCGGCGCGCAAGGCCTCGACCTCTTCGAGGCCGATCGAGAAGCGCACCAGATGGCCGCGCCAATGACCGTCCGGGCGCATGGCCTGGACGTCGTAAGGCACGACGAGGCTGGTCGGCCCGGCCCAGGAATAGCCGATCTTGAAGAGCTTCAGGGCGTCGACGAAACGGTCGACCTGGGCGGGGCTGTAGCGCTCGGAAAACAGCACCGAGAACAGGCCGGCGGCGCGCGTCGTCACGGCCTGCCAATGGGCGTGGCCGGGGGCACCGTTCAATGCCGGATGCAGCACGCGCGTGACCTGGCCGCGCGTCGCGAGCCAGTCGGCGAGCTCGCGCCCGGCGGCGTCCTGCGCGGCGTAGCGCAGGGGCAGCGAGGACAGCGATCTCAGCACCAGTTCGGCGTCGTTGGCGGCCACGCCCAGCCCCAGGCGCATGTGGCAGCCCAGTATCTTCTCGTGCAGCGCGTCGTCGCGCGTGCAGACCGAACCCATCAGCACGTCGCCGCCGCCGCTGGGGTACTTGGTCAAGGCCTGCATCACGATGTCGGCGCCCTGCTCGAAGCCGTCGAAGGCGATGCCCGCTCCCCAGGTGTTGTCCAGCGCCGTCGTCACCCCGTGGCGGCGCGCGGCGGCGACGAGGCCGGCGAGGTCGGGAAACTCCATCGTCACCGATCCCGGCACCTCGATCCAGACGAGGCGCGTGCGCTCGCCGATCAGGGCCTCGAAGCCGGCCGCGTCCAGCGGGTCGTAGAGCCGGTGCGTGATGCCCCAGCGCGCGAGTTCATGGCGCGCGAATTCGCGGTTCGGGCCGTACACATTGGCCGGCAGCAGCACTTCGTCGCCGCTCTCGAGCAAGGCCATTTCGACGAGGGCGATCGCCGCCAGGCCGCTGGGCGCGAGCACGCAGTGGCGCGCGCCTTCGAGGCTGGCAATGCGCTCTTCGAGGGTGAAGGTCGTGGGCGTGCCGTGCAGGCCGTAGGTGTAGCCGTTCTTGTGGCGCCAGTCGCGCGCGCGCAGGGCGGCGACGTGGGCGAAGATCACGGTCGAGGCCTTGTGCACCCCGGTCTGCGGCGCCTCGAAACCGGCCGGCGCGCGGTAAGGGTGGTGGATGAGTTCGGTGGCCGTTTGTCTTTTCATGCCGGGGCTCGTTCAGATGGGCTGGGCGACGAGGTCGTGGCCTTCGGTCGCGACGATGCGGGCGCGCGTGAACTCGCCCACCTTGAGGGTGCGCGACGCCTTCTCGGGCGGCAGCAGGCGCACCTGGCCGTCGATCTCGGGGGCGTCGGCGTAGCTGCGGCCCTGGCCGCCGCGGCGCCCCAGCGCCGGCGCATGGTCGACCAGCACCTGCATCGTCGCGCCGACTCGGCGCTCCAGGCGCCGCGCCGATTCGGCCTCGGCCACCGCCATGAAGCGCGCCCGCCGCTCTTCGCGCAACTCGGGCGCGAGCATGCCGGGCAGCAGGTTGGCTGCGGCGCCGTCGACCGCGGAGTAGGCGAAGCAGCCGGCACGGTCGATGCCGGCTTCGCGCACGAAGTCGAGCAGATGCTGGAACTCTTCTTCGGTCTCGCCGGGAAAGCCGGCGATGAAGGTCGAGCGCACGACGAGCTCGGGGCAGGCCTCGCGCCAGCGCGCGATGCGCTCCAGGTTGCGCTCGCCACTGGCCGGGCGCTTCATGCGCTTCAATACATCGGGGTGCGAATGCTGGAACGGCACGTCGAGGTAAGGCAGGATGCGGCCCGAGGCCATCAGCGGCAGCAGCTCGTCGACATGCGGGTACGGGTACATGTAGTGCAGCCGGACCCAGGCGCCGTGAGGCTCGGCGAGTTCGGCCAGGGCCGTGCAGAGTTCGAGCAGCCGCGTCTTCGTCGGCTTGCCGTCCCAGAAGCCGGTGCGGTGGCGCAGGTCGACGCCGTAGGCGCTGGTGTCCTGGCTCACGACGAGCAGTTCCTTGACGCCGCTGGCGAAGAGCGCG
This sequence comes from Burkholderiales bacterium, assembly GCA_028868875.1. Taxonomy (GTDB): domain Bacteria; phylum Pseudomonadota; class Gammaproteobacteria; order Burkholderiales; family Burkholderiaceae_C; genus Rubrivivax. The sequence goes on from JAGWTS010000513.1 coordinate 2,266, forward strand.
CGCGCTTCGTCGAGCACGGAGCCGATGGGCCGCGACACGAGGTCGCCGCGCAGGCTCGGGATGATGCAGAAGGTGCAGCGGTGGTTGCAGCCTTCGCTGATCTTCAGGTACGCGTAATGGCGCGGCGTGAGCTTGATGCCGGCGGCGGGAACGAGGTCGACGAAGGGGTCGTGCGGCTTGGGCAGGTGCCGGTGCACCGCTTCCATGACCTCGGCCGTGGCATGCGGCCCGGTGACCGCGAGCACCTTCGGGTGGGCCTGCTGAACGAGGTTGCCGCCGGCCGCATCGGCGCGCGCCCCGAGGCAGCCGGTGACGATGACGCGGCCGTTCTCGGCCAGGGCCTCGCCGATCGTGTCCAGGCTTTCCTTGACCGCCTCGTCGATGAAGCCGCAGGTGTTGACGATGACGAGGTCGGCGCCGGCGAAGGTTTTCGAGGTCTGGTAGCCCTCGGCGCTGAGCTGGGTGAGGATGAGCTCGGAATCGGTCAGCGCCTTCGGGCAGCCGAGCGAGACGAAGCCGACG
>JAGWTS010000124.1 GCA_028868875.1 Burkholderiales bacterium
CGGCGCAGGCCGCGATCAGGTCCTCGTGGCCCTTCTTCGGAACCAGCCGGCCGACCGCGAGAATGCGCGCGCGCCCGGGCGTCTGCGGCCGCGGCGCTTCGGCCGCGTGGAAGTTCTGCAGGTCGATGCCGTGATAGACCAGATGGATGCGCTGCGCGTCGAGCTGCGGCGCGACGCGGCGCAGGTACTCGGCGTTGTAGCCGGTGCAGGTGGCGACGAATTCCGCCGCCTGCAGACGGCGCCGCAGGATCGACGGCCGCGAGAGATAGATGTCCTTCGCATGGGCGGTGAAGCTGAACGGAATGCCGCTCATGCGGTGCGCGAACTCAGCGACCGCGGTCGGCGCATTCGCGAAATGGGCGTGGATGTGGCGGATGCCCTGGCGCTGGCAGGTCCGGGCCACGACGCCGGCGCGCGCGAACTGGCGCCAATGCGACAGCGGCTGGCGCGAGCCGAGCGTGGTCCACGCCGCGTGCGCGAAGGCGTTGAGGTAGCGCAGCGGCGAGGCGACCAGCATCGACGCATGGGCAGCGCCGAACACGCGCAAGGTCTCGCGCCAGCCCGAGGGCGGCGCATGGACGCTGGCGCGCACCTCGGCGACCGTCGGGTGGTGCGGCGGCGGCTCCGGCGGCAGCAGCGAGAAGATGTGCAGTTGCTCGCCGAGCCGTTCCATGGCCCGGATCTCGTTGAGGATGAAGGTCTCGGTCAGGCGCGGATAGCGCTTGAGCACATAGGCGACCGGCCCCCGGTCCGACGACCCGGCCTGAGCCTCTTGCGCGCCGGCGCCCGCGGCCGCCGGCGCCTGGGAGAAGCCCGGCGCCCTCATGCCAGGTTCTCCGCCAGATGCTCGACGCGCAGCGCGCGCGGCGCAAGCTCCGCGGCCACGCGCTCGGCGCCGCGCAGATCGACCGCGGCCCAGCACGCCTCGCCCGCCAGGGGTGCGGCGAGCGCGCGCGGCACGCGGTGCGCCAGCGTCGCGGCGGTTGCGGCATCCGCCTCCACCGACTCGAACAGCCCGAGCCCGGCCAACAGGTCGGCGCGCAGCTTCTGCTCCTGGCGCGGCACGCTGCGCGGCACCAGGATCGCCTTCTTGCGCGCCGCGAGCAGCTCGACACAGGTGTTGTAGCCGGCCATCGAGACGACGAGATCGGCGGCGCGGATGCTCGGCATCGGCTCGGTCGCGAAGGCGACGATCTCGACGTCGTCGCGCCCGGCGGCCGCAGCCTGCAGCGCCTCGCTCTCGGGGCCCGGCATCAAGGGCCCGGTGACGATGACCGAATAGAAGTCGTTCGCCGCACCCTTGCAGACTCCCTGCAGGTACGCATCCATCAGGAAGTGGCCGTCGCCGCCGCCGCCGGCCGTGACCAGCACCACCGGGCGCGAGCCGCTGCGCTGGCGATCCCAGCAGACCTTGCCGTTCGCCGCGGCCCGCAACTGCTCGAAGCGCGCCGGCCCGACAACGTAGCCGCAATATTTGACCCGCTGCGCGAGCTTCGCCGACAAGCCGTAGGCCGAGACCACGTCGTGCAGGCGCTCGCTGCCGTAGACGAACAGGTCGTCGTAGGCGTGTTCGATCAGGGCGGGAATGTCCTGCTCCTGCCAGGTCCGGCGCACGCTCTCGGGGCTGTCGAGGATGTCGCGCAGCCCGAGCACCGTGCGCGTGCGCGGCAATTCGTTGCGGATCAGCGCCAGCGTCGACAGCAGCTCGCCGTTCATCCCGGCCGGCGCGTGATCGACGAGGAACACGTCGGGGCATTGCTCGCCGACGAGCTTCATGATGAGCGCCTCGCGGTAGCCCTTGGTGAGCCCGAACACCTGGCCCGGGGCACGCGCGGCATAGCGCTCGGCACCGGTCTTGACCACCGGCGGCAGCGGCTGCACGTGCAGGCCGGCCGGCAACGGCAATTGGCGGATCACCGGCGAGCCGGTGAGGAGCCAGACTTCGAACGGGTTCTCGCTGCGCAGCAACTGGTCCGCGATCGCGAGGTTGCGCCGCAGGTGCCCGAGGCCGAAGGTGTCGTGCGAATAAATGCAAACCTTCGTCGCCGCCGCGCCGCCGCGCCGGGTGCCGAAGATGCGCTGCGCATCGAAGGCGCGCTCGGGCAGATCCCGGGCGGGCAGGTACCGCGGGCGCCGGCTGTCGCAGGCCGATTGCGTGTTCATCGGAAACTCCCCTCTTCGGAAGGCATGGGCGAATTGCCCTGACGAGGAGAAGTCTCGCGACCCGGAATGAATCCAATCTGAACGCCGGAGGGCGCGGCTTCAAGATTCGTATTCCAATTGAAAGCGAATCTTGCAGCGCGCGGAATTCAGCGCCAATGCAATCAGCGGCGATGCAAGGCGGCAATTCCCGCCGCGCCCCGGCCCGCGACGCGGCGCCGGCCCTCAACGGGCCTCGATGATTCCCAGCGCCGGGCCGCCCGGAGCGTCGCTCTCGTCGCTCTCGAAGATGTAGCGCCCGGGGTCGAGCGGACCGACGAAGACGCTGGCCCGCGACAGCGGCGGCACCTGCTTCTCGCGGTTGAGCGCATGGCTGTCGAATTCCTCGGCCGTCGCGCCCTGGTTGTCGAGGACGATGCGCACCCTGGTCCCGGCCGGGATGGTGAGCGTTGCCGGAACGAAGCGGTGCGCCTTGATCGCGATGGTGTATGCGGGGTCCTGGCCCGCGGCCGGCGCCGAGGCGGCCGTTCGAACGGCCAGGGCGATGCAGGTGCTGCAGATCGATATCACGTGGCGACCCGGCTTCATGCGGTGGGTGGGCGAAGAATGGTCCCGCGGGCGGGACTGGACATCTTCGGGCCGGGGCATGAACCCAAGCTGAACGCGAACGCGAACGCGACGCGCCGATCCGGGGATCGGCGCCGCCAGCTGAAGTCAGTCGGCCGCGCCGACGCGATGAAGGCGCGGCGCCAGGCGCGGCCCTTGCATCCTGCCGCGTGCGGCCCGCTGCCGGATCAGCCGAGCTGCAGCGGCACGAAGATCTTGTTGCCGTCGCGGTCGATCAGCAGAGCCAGGCTCTTCGACTTCGAGCCGATGGCGGCCTGCACCTGATCGATCGATCGCACCGGGTGGCCGTTGATGGCCAGCAGCACGTCGCCCGCTTGCACTCCGGCCTGGGCCGCTGCGCCGCCGACATCCTCGATCAGCAGGCCGCCATCGACATGGGCCTGCTTGCGCTCGTCGCTCGTCAGCGGCCGCAGCGCCAGGCCCAGGCGGCCGCCTTGGGCACTGCCGGCGCCGGTGTTCGTCGCCACCGTGGTCTCGGCGCTGCCGAGCTTGACCCCGATCTCGTGCGAGGCCTTGTCGCGCCAGACCTGGAGCTTGACCTGCTCGCCCGGGGGCGACATGCCGATGAGGTTGGAGAGGCTGCCCGAGCGCAGCACGGGCTTGCCGTCGACCGCGGTGATCACGTCGCCCGCCTTCAGGCCGGCACTGGCAGCGGCGCTGTCGGGGCTGACGCTCGAGACGAGCGCGCCGTCCGGCTTCGAGAGGCCGAAGGATTCGGCCAGGCCCTCGTTCAGGTCCTGCACCGTGACGCCCAGGCGGCCGTGGACGGCATGGCCGGTGGCGAGGATCTGCTGCTCGACCGACATCGCGACGTTGATCGGGATCGAGAAGCTCAAGCCCTGGAAGCCGCCGGTCTGCGAATAGATCTGCGAATTGATGCCGACCACCCCGCCGTTGCCGTTGAACAGCGGCCCGCCCGAATTGCCGGGGTTGACCGCGGCGTCGGTCTGGATGAAGGGCACGACGGCGTCGCCCGGCAACGAGCGGCCCTTGGCGCTCACGATGCCGGCGGTGGCGGTCTGGCTGAAGCCATAGGGCGTGCCGATGGCCATCACCGGGTCGCCCACCTGCAGCTGGCCCGGGTCGCCCAGGCGCACGGTCGGCAGGTTCTTGGCGGGAATGCGCAGCACGGCGATGTCGGTCACGGGGTCGACGCCGAGCACCTTGGCCGTGAATTCGCGCCGGTCGTTCAGGCGCACGGTGACTTCCTTGGCTTCGTGCACGACGTGGGCGTTGGTCAGGATGAGGCCGTCGCTGCTGATGATGAAGCCCGAACCCTGGCCGCGGAAAGGCACCGCGGGCGGCTGGCCGCCGAACTGCGCCCCCGGCATGCCGCCGAAGAACTGGAACAAGGGGTTGTTCTGCAGGCCGGGCGGCACGCCCTGCTCCTCGTTCGTCGTGTGGTGCAGGCCCTCGACGGTGATGCCGACGACGGCCGGCGCGGCCGACTGGAAGATCGCGCGGTAGTCCGGCACCAGGCCCTGGGCCTTGATCATCGGGATCGGCGCCGGCGCGTTCTGCGCCTGGGCCGTGGCGTCCGCCGCCTTGGCGGCGCCGGGATGGAGCCAGGACGGCAGGCTGATGGCACTGGCTGCACCGGCGCCCAGCAGTCCGGCGGTGACAATGGCAGAAGTAATGGCATTGAGCTTCATCATGGATCCTCGTGGGGGAGTGGATGAAGCCGAAGGTACCGGGCGCGGATGAGGGCTCGGTTAAAGGGGGATGAGGCGAGGATTAATCGGGGCCGTTGCGGAGAAACAAGGCGAAGCCGCGCCGGAGATCGAGTCGCCCGCGCTGGCCGAGGAGGCTTCCCACATCGACGACCTCGTGCAGCCGGCCAGCCTCTACCAGCACGCGCGGCGCAGACCGATCGCGGGGACGCGCCGGCTTCAGGAACAGGCCTGCGATCGCCGAGTTGAAGCCGGCAGTCTGCGCCACAGGCGCCGTGCAACCCGCTGGGCGAGGTGCGCTGCTACCGCACGGAAGGGGTGCCCGTCTGGCGGCGGGATGGTCTAGGCCCGCAACGCCTCGCCGGATCAGATCGAACTCGAGCCCGGCATCGGCTTGCTGGTGCGAGGGAAGCGACTGCGCATACCAGGGCGGCGGAACTGGCAGGCCTCGAAGTTCCCACTGTTGTGGGGCCACTTCGAGCGCGCAGATCAATTGGATGGGGCCAGGCTGCTCGGCGTGCGCCAGGATCTCGCCGCGATATTCGGCGCGGGGTTCCCGGCGAACCGAGGCGCCCGAATGCCTCGACGCCGTTCCTGCCGTCACGGGCAGGTCTGCGGCGCGTTGATCTTTGGGGCAGTCGACTGGAGCCGACCCATCGACGACGATTGCAGTTCTGAATTCACCGCCACGAAGCGGTCGATCGCATCCGGGTTGATGCCCATTCCTGATCAGAAAAAAGCTCAGCCGCCCGAAGTACATGGAGCGGTCTCGGCCGGACCGTGCGCCATCTCGACAACCAGCATGGCACGGCACGGCTCGACCAGTTGGCGCGCGACCGCCTGGCGGCCGGTGGCGGGTGACGTGCGGGCAGAAAGTCAGGCGGTTGACTTGCCGTTGAGACCCGTCAGGCCTTATACCCATCTGCGTACCCTGCCCTTGTAAGCCTCGTACTCCGCTCCAAACAGAGACGACAGCACACGCTCCTCCGGAATGATCTGGAACCGAGTGATGTAGAGCACGAACACGACAACCCACAGAACAGCGAACGGATTCGCCAGAAGCACTGCCCACGCCAACAGGATTAGCAAGAGCCCGACATACATAGGGTTGCGCGTATAGCGGTACACGCCTCGGATGACCAACGAGGACGCCATGCTTGCCTTGACCGGGTTCGCGGTGGTCTTGGCGCGCCGAAACGCAAACATTCCGGCGATGCTGATGCCTAGGCCAACGCACACCAATACGATGGCGCAGAGTACGCGAGCCGGATAGGGAATCTGCTCAGGGCCCGCGACAACAGGGGTCAGCCACATGAGCAGCGCCAGGACAAGCGTCACGATGGGAGGAGGAACCTTCAGTTCAAGCGTGCTCATATCACTCCGTGAATAGCCCGCGCAACCGGGGAAGGGAGTCTGCGCTCTCACGCCAGCATCGATTGCTGGGCGAAGATCCCCGCCATCGCGCCCTGCGACGATGCCTGGGTGACTGAAGGCAATTGGGGCGTCGTGAGGTCACCGGCGGCATAGATGCCGGGCAAGCTGGTTTGGCGGCGCTCGTTGACCTCGAGGGCGATGCCCCCCGGGGTCGCCTGCGTGGCGAGGCCCAGCGATTCGTGCAGGCTTGCGGACGGCTTGGTGCGCGGATGGGCGAACAGGATGTCGACCGCGACATTGCGGCGGGTATCGAGATTGACGGTGGTGATGTGGCCCTTTTGATGGGCGATCTCGATGATCCGGCCGACGACGACAGGAATCGTGCGGCGCGCCAGATCGGCCTTGATCTCGGGCGGAATTTCGTGACCATCGGCAAAGACCGTCAACTTGTTGGTCCAATCGTGGAACAGCCGGGCAGACTGGTGCGACTGCGGGCCGGACCAGACGAGGCCCCAATGCTGGCCGGCAACTTCGAAGCCATCGCAATAGGGGCAAGGCACGACGGACTTGCCCCAGCGTTCGGCAAAGCCCGGCACATCAGGCATCTGGTCGGCGACGCCATAGCTCAGGATCACGCGGCGCGCCTCAAGGCTTTCGCCCTCGCCAGTGCGGACGGAGAAATGGTCGATCGCGCCGGAGACGCTGTCGGCCCGGGCATTGACGAGCCTGATCGTGGGATAGCGCGCCAGCTGCTGCCGCGCCTCGGCCAGGATGTCCAGCGGTGGCTTGTGATCGTGGCCGAGCAGGCCATGCGAATGGCCGGCGAAGCGATTGCGTGGCAGGCCGGTATCAAGAACGGTGACCTTGCGGCGGGCACGGCCGAGTTGCAGGGCGGCGGCGAGGCCGGCAAAGCTGCCGCCGATGATGATGACGTCATTCATGGCAATGGGCTCCGTGTTGTGGATGGAGGGGGGCGGGCTGAGCTTGGTGGTGGACTGTGCGTGGGCGAGGCCGGTGGTGGAAAGCGCGGCCAGGGTCAGCAGAGCTGGTCGTTGCATGGAAGCCACCTTGTGTTGTGGGCCGGCGCAATATCGTCGAGCGATACGCGCTCGCGCTCACCGCGTCTCGCGCAGCGTGCTGCTGCCAGCCCAGCTCGATCGCCTGTTGCGTCATGGGGGCTGCTCGGGTCGCTGTCCTTTAGTGGCCTACGAGTTCAATAATGTGCGTGAGCTATAGTGAACTGTCAAGTTCACTAAATATGCCCATGACCCGCCCCCCGGCTCCCGCTCCCAAGCCCCAACGCGGGCGGCCACGCGATCCCGAGCGCAGCCGGCGCCTCCTGGAAGCGGCGCAAAGGCACTTCAACGAGCATGGCCTGGAGCGTGCCAACGTGGATGCCATTGCCGCTGACGCGGGTGTGTCCAAGACGACCGTGTACAACAACTTCGGCTCCAAGGAGGGGTTGTTCCAGGCGGTCGTGGGCGACAGGTCAGCGAAGGTGGTGGCTGGCGTCACAAGCGCCGTGGCGCTGGACCCGAACCAGCCGGAGAAGGCGCTGCTGGCGATCGGCGCCCGGTTTCTCGCGCTGACGCGCGGCGACGACGCTCTGGGTGCGCTGCGTTCTGTTTACGGCGTCGCTGGGGCGCAGCCGGATGTCTGCCGTGAGTTCTATAGGCAAGGCCCGGAACGTGTGAAGGGCGAGCTGGCTGCATACCTGCGCAGTGCCCACTCGGCGCGCACGCTGAAGGTGCGCAACCCGCTTCAGGCCGCCGACCTGTTCCTGTCGATGTTCCTGGGCTCCGGGCACATCCGCGGACTGTTGAAGCTCGAGATGGCAGATTCCCGAGAAGACAGGGCTCTTCTGCGCGAGGCCGTGCGGGTCTTCATGGAGGCCTACGGCGCGTAGGCTCCACCATGCGGCCTGAGATCGGGAGCAGGCAGCAGCAGGCGACGGAGCGCGTTCCCAGCGACTGTGGAGCGTGGCACACGAGATGAGCTTCGCAGCGAGCTTCGCAAAGGCGATCGTGTTGCCGTGGAGCAGGTGCTGGCGAAGGACTGCTGCTGGCCGTCAAGAACCACTCGGCGGACCGCGACAGTCAACCGCCGATCTACTGATGGCGGTCGCTTGGCGTTGAAGCTCATCTGCGGGACATCGGACGGCCCCCGCCACTCGTCGTCAGCTTCGACCTCCAGCCACATCGGCGGCCAACCGGCGCGCGAGCCAGCCGAGATCGCCTTTACGTCATGGAGGCCCACCGAGTGAACGCGCCGGGTCTCGCCGAAATCGGCATGCGCTGCAAATGCGCTACACTTGCCGCATGAAAACTGCGGCCCTTCCGTCCATCCGAATCGAGCCGCAGTTGCGGGCCGACCTCGAGGCCGTCCTGACCGAAGGCGAAAGCCTCTCGTCGTTTGTCGAGGCCGCTGTGCGCAAGTCGGTCGAGTACCGCCGCATCCAGTCTGATTTCCACGCCCGTGGCCAAGCCGCCTGGGAGGCCTACCAGCGCACTGGTGTGTCGTATCCGGTCGACGAGGTTCTCGACAAGTTGCGGCGCAAGACCGCTGCGCGCCGATTCGAACTCGAGGCCAGGTCCAAGGCGAGGTGAGCTTCGACGTTCGCTTCAGCGACGTGGCGGCGGACGACCTGGTTCGTCTGCACGAGCAACTGCTCGCTCGAGCCGTTACGGTCGAGGACCTGCAACTCGCCGACGAGGCGGTAGACGAGATTGAGATCGCGTGCAAGGCGCAATTGGCCAGAACGCCATACCTCTATCGCAAAGCCGGCGACAGCTCGACGCGCCGCGAGCTCGTCATCCCCTTTGGCGCCGCGGGGTACGTTGCGCTCTTCGAGATTGCGGGACCGACAGTGATGGTGCTTGCCGTGCGGCACCAGCGAGAGGAAGACTTCCGGTGATGGCTAAGGTCGTTGGCGCACCGACCGCATCCGCTTATTCCCAACGACGACCGGTTTGCGGCAGTCCGATCGCAACCCGGTAGGTCGGCGCCTGGCCGTCTGCCGGTGCCGACGAACGACCGGTCGGGAGCCAGTCACGCCTTGGCGGTACAGCGCGCAGTCTTGACCTGCGCAAGGCTCGTTGACCCGCATCGGGATGGGTGACCAGGCTGGCAGGTCGCCGATCGCGGCAGGCAGGCCTGGCAGCTCGAGCGATTCGTCACGGCACGTCGGCAGCACCACGCTCTGCCGGGCCCCGCGCTGCCTATCGACCTTCAGCCCCGGCGCGGAACGAGCCGGGCGCGGCACGCCTTCAGCCCGCCGCCCCTGCCGGCGCCTGCCGCGCGAGCTGCTGGCGCCGCCAGTGCAGGTACAGCGCCGGGATCAGGTTGGTCGAACGCAGCGCGCTCCAGACCAGGCCGCCCAGGATCACCACCGCCAGCCCCTGCTCGGGCGCCGCGCCCTGGCCCAGGCCGAGCGCCGTCGGCAGCATGCCCAGGATGGCGGTGACCGCCGTCAACACGATGGGCCGGAAGCGCACCTGGATCGCTTCCCGCACCGCATGCTCGACGTCCATGCCGGCGTTTTCGTTGGCGCGTGCGCGGTCGAGCAGCACGATGGAATGGCGCAGCCCGATGCCCACCAGCGTCAGGAAGCCGATCATGCCGGTGGCGTTCAGGCCCACGCCGCTCGCGACCAGCGCGATCGTGCCGCCGGTCAGCGCCAGCGGTATTTCCAGCAGCAGGATGCCGGGGATCAGCAGCCCGTCGAACTGCAGCAGCAGGATGCCGACCATGATCGCGAAAGCCGCCAGCGTCGCCAGCACCAGACCGATCGCCGCCTGTTCGAGTTCGGCGGCGAGGCCGCCGAAGGCGATGCGGTAACCGGGCGGTAGCGTCATGCCGTCCAGGGCCTTGCGCGCCGCGGCCTCGGTGCTGCCGAGCGGGCCGGTGGGCGTGGCCAGGATGTCCAGGGCGCGCGCGCCGGCGATATGGCGGATCTGATTCGGCGTGGGCACCAGTTGCAGCGTGGCGAGCTCGCCCAGCGGCGTCCAGCCGCCGTCGCCGACGCGGATCGGCAAGGCCGCGAGCCCCTCCACCGAGTGCTGCGGCGCGTCGGCCAGGCGCACGTAAAGGCTCAGCGCGACGTTGCCCTGCGGCACGCGGCTGATCACCTGGCCATCGATCAAGGGCTGCAGCTGGGCGTAGAGCGTGGCCGGGGTCAGGCCGTGCACGGCCAGCACTTCGCTGCGCGGCTCGATCTGCAGCTGCGTGACCGGGTAGCCGTCGTTGTTGAAGACATCGGCCAGGGCCGGGATGCCGCGCAGCCGCCGCGTGATCTCGTCGGCGATGCGACGCAGTTCGGGCACCTCGGCCCCGAAGACGTGAATCACGAAGGGCTGGGGCAGGCCGGACAGGCTCTCGCCCACGCGCTCGATGGTCGGCGTGTCGACGGCGACCTGCACGCCCGGCAGCTGCGATGCGCGCTGGATGCGCTGGCCGATGGCGTCGAGCGCGTTCACGCTCACCCCAGGCGCCAGCGCCACCTGGATCTCGCCCGCGTAGGCCGGCTCGGTGTAGGTGGTGGACGACGACGAGCCGATGCGAGCGTAGACATGGGCCACCGCCGGATCGCGCAGCAGGCGCTGCGAGATGGTCTTGACGGCTGCGCGGGTGTCGAGCAGCGAGGCGCCCGGCGGCAAGGTGAACGATTCCAGCAAGGCGCCCTCGTTGGGCAGCGGCAGGAAGTCGATCGGCACCAGCACCAGCCCCGCGAGGCTGATCGCCAGCACCGCGAAGGTGAGGGCCAGGCTGGTGCGCGGGGCGCGCGCGACCCAGTCGAAGAGATGTTCGTTGCCGCGTTGCAGCCCTTGCATCAGGCGCTGGCCGCTGCTCGTCCCGGCACTCGGGCGCGCGCCAAGAAAGCCCAGCCCGAGCGGAATCAGCGTCAGCGAGACCAGCAGCGATGCCAGCAGCGCCAGGATCATCGCCAGCGAGAAGGGAATGAAGAACAGCCCGACGAGTCCGCCGACAAAGAGCAGCGGCACGTAGATCGCGACATTGGTCAGCGTGCCGGTGATGTCCGGAATCACGATGCTGCGCAGGCCGGCGCGGATGCCCTGCCAATGCCCGTCGCCGGCTTCCCATCGGTGGTGGATGCTCTCCAACACGATGATGGCGTCGTCGGCCAGCAACCCCACGGCGACGGTCAGCGCGCCGAAGGTCATCAGGTTCAGGGTCTGGCCGAAGGCGTGCAAGGCGGCGATGGCAATGACCAGCGACAGCGGAATGCTCAGCGCCAGCACGACGACACCGCGCCCGGCGCCCAGCACCCAGAAGAGCATCAACACCGCCAGCAGCGCGCCGATCAGCAGATTGCGCCCGAGGTCGGCGCCGACGATGTGGACGAGGTGCCCCTGGTCGTAGGTCTGCACCCAGTGCACGCCTTGGGGCAACTGCGACAGCGTCTGCTCCAGCGTCGCCTGCACGGCCTGGGTGACGGTCTCGGTCGACGCCCCCGGCTGCTTGGTCACGGTCAACGCGACGCTGGGCTGCCCGTCCAGGCTGACCGCGTTGTGCGTCGGCAGGGCAGAACGCAGGACACAGGCGAGCGCGCCCAGCGGCACCGGGCCTTGCGCCGTGGCGACGGTCACCGACCGCAGTTGTTCGGCGTGCACCGGCAGGCTGCGGGCCTCGATCAGCACGTCGTTGTGGCCCAGGCTCAGGTAGCCGGCGGGTTCGAGCAGCACCTGCGACTTCACCGCCTGCACGAGGGCGCCGATGCCGACGTCGTAGCGCCGCATCGCGTCCAGGTCGGGCTGGATCCACAGCGCCTCGTCGCCCGCGCCGTAGACGTTGACGAACTGCACGCCGGGAATCGCGCGCAAGGCCGGGGCGATGCTGGCTTGAACCGCGCGCTGCACCTCGGTCGGCGCGACGCCGGTCGGGATGGCCGCGGTGTAGTCGGCCACCTCGTTGATCGAATTGCCCATCACCTGGGCGCTGGGGTGCGCCTGCGACGGCAGCTGCGCGCGGGCGCGGTCGATCGCGCCGTTGACGGCCTGCAGATCGGCCTGCGCGCTGCTGCCCTGGCGAAAGCGCACGTCGATCTCGACCGTGCCGTTGCCCATCACGGAACGCACGCTGCGCAGGTCGGCCAGGGTCAGGATCTGGCTTTCCAGCGGCTGGACGACGAGGTGCTCGAGCTCGGTCGCGGTCGTGCCGGGCAGGTGTGCGGTGACGCTGATCTGCGGAAAGGCGAAGCTGGGCAGGACTTCGACGGGGGTCTTGACGAAGCCGTGGACGGCCCAGGCCAGCACCGCGCCCAGCACCAGCAGCCACAGCACCCGGCGCCGCAGCAGTCGCGGCAGGGCTTGGTCGGTCGCCATCGCTCAGTCCGGCGGGGTGTAATGGGCGGCGATGCCGCGGTGGTATTCGAGGAAGGCGTCGACCGCGACCACCTGCTGGCCGGGGGCGAGACCCGAGACGATCGCCGTCTGCCAGCCCTGCGCGGGGCCCGGCACCACTTGCTGCGGCCGGTCGCCCGCCGGCGTGTGCAGCAGCACCCACCATTGGCCGCGGTCGAGGATCAGCGACTGCGTCGGCACCATCACCCTGCGGGTCGTCGACCCGTCGAGCGTGATCCGTCCCCATTGCCCGTTGATCCACCCCGACGCCGCGGCGGGGTCGGCCGGCAACAGGCCGACGCGCAGGCCACCGTCGGCGCTGATCGCCGAAGAGACCGTGGCCACCTTCACCGCCACGGCCGGGCCGGACCCCGCGGGCTGGAAGCGACCCGTCAGCCCGGGATGCAGCAGCGCGGCGTCGGCGCCGTAATACGACGCGCGGACCCACAGCCGGCCGGCGGGCTGCAGCGTGACGAGGGCCTGGCCAGGCGCCATCTCCTCGCCGTCGGCCGCCTGGACTGCGAGCACCGTGGCGGCCGCCGGGGCCTGCAGCGTCTGCAGGCTGCGGACTTCCTGCCACTGCGCCTGCGCGCTGCGCACCGCCGCGGCGGCCGCGGCCGACTCGGCTTGCGCCGCGTCGACCGCCTGCCGGGTGGCGAGCTGGCCGGCGAGCTGTCGGCGCAGGATCTGCACCGCGCGCAGGGCCGCTTGCTCGCGTGCCGTGGCGCTGCGCAAGGCCTGCTCGCGTTCGACCGCCAGGGCCTGCATGCGCGGGCCGCCGAGGCGGGCCAGGACCTCGCCCGCCTTGACGACGCTGCCGGGCACCACCCGCAGGCCGCTCAGGCGGCCCGCCGCCGCCGCGCGCACCTGCACGACGGCCATCGGCTCGACCTGCCCATAGGCCTGCAGCGCCTGCGTCACGGCCTGGGCCTGGACGGTGACATAGGGCGCGGCCGTGGCATCGGCCGCCTCGGCGCGGCCGGCGGCGCCGATCAGGCAGGCGAGCGCGAGCAAGGCCGCCGCGGCGCGCCGGGAACGCGCGCCGCAGCAGGCCGGGTGCAAGGGCGCCGACAGCGCGGGGCCAGTGTTCGGCTCTGTCGGCGGGGCCGGTTGGTTTTCGATGTCCATGGTCTGTCCTCGAAGCCGCCCCGTCACGCCAACGTCGGCACCCTCGCCGCCCCGGATTCGTCGGCCAGGCTGCCGCGCACCAGGCTGAACAGCACCGGCATGACGAGCAGCACCAGCGGCATCTGCACCGCCAGGCCGGCGATGATGGCCACCGCCAGCGGCTGCTGCATCGCCGCGCCCTGGCCGAGGGCCAGCGCCAGCGGCGCCAGCGTCAGGATGGCCGCGATGGTGGTCATGGCGATCGGCCGCATGCGGTTGACGCCGGCCTGCACCAGCAGATCGGGCAGCGGCCGCGCGGGCTCGCGCCGCTGCAGGTCCTGCAGCTCGCTGAAATAGAAGATCGCGACCTCGGTGACGATGCCGACGATCATGGTCATGCCCATCATCGCCGAGATGTTGAGCTCAGTGCCCGTCACCCACAGCCCGATGAACACAGCTGCCACCGACAGCAGGACCGCAGCGAGGATCGCCAATACCGCGGCCCAACTCTCGTAAAGGTAGCGGAGCAAGACGACAACCAGCAGGATCGCGGCGCCAAACACGGCCACGAGGCCAGTGAAGGACTTCTGCTGTTCGGCGTAGAGCCCGCCATATTCGACCCGCACCGTCGCCGGCAGCCGCATG
>JAGWTS010000514.1 GCA_028868875.1 Burkholderiales bacterium
GCGACGATGATCTGGTTCGCCACCTTGGCGGTCTGGCCGTCGCCGTTGCCGCCGACCAGGGTGATGTTCTTGCCCATGGCCTCGAACAAGGGCTTGACGCGGTTGAACACCGCTTCGTCGCCGCCGACCATGATCGAGAGCGTGCCGTTGCGCGCGCCGACCTCGCCGCCCGAGACCGGGGCGTCGAGGTAGTCGCAGCCGAGCGCGTTGATGCGCAGGGCGAAGGCCTTGGTCTCGATCGGCGAGATGCTGCTCATGTCGACCACGACCTTGCCCTTGGACAGCCCCGAGGCGAGGCCGTTCTCGTCGAACAGCACCTCGGCGACCTGGGGCGTGTCGGGCACCATGATGAAGACGATGTCGGCCTGGCGCGCCACGTCGCGTGCGCTGGCGCAGGCGACGGCGCCGGCTTCGGTCAGCGCCGCCGGCACCTGGCTGCGCGTGGTGACGAAGAGCCGGTGGCCGGCCTTCAGCAGCTGGCCCGCCATCGGCGTGCCCATGATGCCCAGGCCGATGAAGCCGAGGGAGAGTTTTTCGCTAGCCATGTTGGTTTCTCTCGAGCAAATGTGGCTTTGCCACTTTGGTTGAACCCCCGCGGGGGGCGGGCTGGGCGCAGCCCGGCCCTGGGGGCGCTCACAAGGTGTCGATGAAGCGCTTCAGACCGCCAGGCGCTGGCGCCAGCCCAGGCCCGCCAGCGTGTTCGTCGCCGGCTTGTATTCGCAGCCGATCCAGCCCGCATAGCCGATGCGGTCGAGGTGGGCGAACAGGAAGGCGTAATTGATCTCGCCCGTTCCCGGCTCGTTGCGGCCGGGGTTGTCGGCGAGCTGGATGTGGCCGATGCGCGCCAGGTATTTCTGTGCCGTGGCCGCGAGCTCGCCTTCCATGCGCTGGGCGTGATACAGGTCGTACTGGATGAAGGCGTTGTCGGCGCCGACCTCGTCGAGGATGGCCGCCGCCTGCGCCGTGCGGTTCAGGTAGAAGCCGGGGATGTCCCAGGTGTTGATCGGCTCGATCAGCAGCTTGAGGCCCGCGCCTTTCAGCGCCGCGGCGGCGTAGCGCAGGTTCTCGACGAAGGTGCTGCGCAGCCGCTCTTCGGGCACTCCTGCGGGCGCCTTGCCGGCGAGGCAGTTGAGCTGGTTCACGCCGAGCACCTGGGCGTATTCGATGGCGCGCGCGACCCCGGCGCGGAACTCGTCCACCCGGTCCGGGTGGCAGGCGATGCCGCGCTCGCCCGCGTCCCAGTTGCCGGCGGGCAGGTTGTGCAGCACGAGCTTCAGGCCGTGGGCGTCGAGGCGGCGGCGGATCTCGGCGGCTTCGAAGGCGTAGGGGAAGAGGAATTCCACGGCCTCGAAGCCGGCCTGGGCGGCCTGCTCGAAACGGTCGAGGAAAGGCAGCTCGTTGAACAGCATCGTCAGGTTGGCGGCGAATTTCGGCATGTCGATTCCTTGTCGGGTTCAATCCAGCATCGCGACGGCCGTCGGCACGTCGGCTTTGCCTTGCGCGAGTTCCTCGAACTCGACCACGTTGTCGATCTCGGTGCCCATCGCGATGTTGGTGACGCGCTCGAGAATCACCTCGATCACCACCGGCACCTGGTATTCGGCCATCCAGGCTTCGGCCTGGCGGATCGCCGGGGCGATCTCTTCCTGGCGCAGCACCCGGATCGCCTTGCAGCCCAGGCCTTCGACGACCTTCACGTGGTCGACGCCATAACCTTGCGCCGGCGCTTCGCCCGGCGTGCCGTTGATGTTCTCGAAGCCGAGCTGCACGCAATAGTCCATGCTGAAGCCGCGCTGGCTCTGGCGGATCAGGCCGAGGTAGCTGTTGTTGACGACGATGTGAATGTAGGGCAGCTTGAACTGCGCCCCCACCGCCAGTTCTTCGAGCATGAACTGGAAGTCGTAGTCGCCCGACAGCGCGACGATCTTGCGCGCCGGGTCGGCCGCGCGCACGCCCAGCGCCGCCGGCACGGTCCAGCCGAGCGGGCCGGCCTGGCCGCAGTTGATCCAGTGGCGCGGGTGGTAGACGTGCAGGAACTGGGCGCCGGCGATCTGCGACAGGCCGATCGTCGAGACGTAGGTCGTGTCGTTGCCGAAGGCGTTGTTCATGCACTGGTAGACGCGCTGCGGCTTCATCGGCACGCTGTCGAAATTCGTCTTGCGCAGGTATTCGACCGAGCGCTTGCGGCCCTGGCATTCGGCGGCCCAGGCCGAACGGTCGCGCAGCTTGCCCGCCGCCTTCCATTCGCGCGCAATCTCGACGAAGAGGGCGAGCGCGGCCTTGGCGTCCGAGACGATGCCGTAGTCGGGGGCGAAGACGCGGCCGATCTGGGTCGGCTCGATGTCGACGTGAATGAACTTGCGGCCCTTGCAATAGACCTCGGGCGAGCCGGTGTGGCGATTCGCCCAGCGGTTGCCGATGCCGAGCACGAAGTCGCTCGCCAGCATGGTGGCGTTGCCGTAGCGGTGGCTGGTCTGCAAGCCGCACATGCCGGCCATGAGTTCGTGGTTGTCGGGGATGCTGCCCCAGCCCATCAGCGTCGGGATCACCGGAATGCCGGTGATCTCGGCGAATTGGACGAGCAGGTCGCTCGCGTCGGCGTTGATGATGCCGCCGCCGGCGACGATGAGCGGGCGCTCGGCCGTGTCGAGCATCTCGAGCGCTTTCTCGATCTGCTTGCGGCTGGCAGCGGGCTTGTAGGCGGCCAGCGGCTCGTAGGTCTCGATGTCGAATTCGATCTCGGCCATCATGACGTCGAAAGGCAGGTCGATCAGCACC
>JAGWTS010000515.1 GCA_028868875.1 Burkholderiales bacterium
GTCGGTGAAATAGGCGAAGCCCAGGGTCAGCGGGCCGCCCGCGCTCTGGCGCGTGCGCGAGGCGTCGACCATGGCAGCGGCGAGCGAGAACGCCACCCTCCAGTCGACATGGCTGGCGTGGCCGACATGGAATCGCGCCATCGCCGTCCCCGGTCAGCCGCTCGCGCGCTTGCGCGCGGGCTTCGGCGCCGCCTTCGCCGCGGCCTTGGCGGCCTCGAGCGGCGCGCTGGCGGCCTTCACGGTCCGGCCCGCCGCGTCGAGGCTTTGCTTGACGGCGTTGGCGGCCAGGCTCTTCGCGGCCTCGGCGCTGCTGTCCTTGATCGCGTTCGCAGCCAGCTCGGTGAACTGCTGCGTCAGCGCGCTCCACCACTGCATCGGGTCGACCGGGCCTTTCGGCGCGGCTTCGGTGGCGGCAGCGGCCTCGTGCGCTTGTGCCTTCGGCGGCGGCGACTCGGCCGCGGCGGGCGGCGCGGGCTCGGCCGCCGGCGCGCCGAGGTCGGGCACACGCAGCTCGAAGCCCTTGCGCATCTCCTCGAGCGGCAGGTTCATCGTGCGCAGCGTCGACAAGGTCATGCGCTGGACTTCGAGCGCCTGGATCGTGACGCCGAGCATGCGCGCGTTCTGCTCGAGCCAGAACTGCACGGTCCGCAGCTCGCCGATGCGTTTTTCCAGCTCTTCGGGGTCCAGCGTCGGCGCCACCCATTGACCGATCGAAGGCATGCTGGCGCCGGCGCCCTTGATCAGGCCTTGCAGGAAATCGAAGCCTGGGACCATCTTCGTGAAGTCGGTTGCACCGGCCATCTTCAGTCTCCTTGGTGGTTCGGCGACGATTGTTGCACCGGGGCCTCGAAGGCGATGCGCCGCACCGTGAAGCCGCGTGCGGCCAGCAGGGCCGGCAGGCCGCGCGGCCCCACCATGTGCAGCGACCCGACGGCGGCGAAGACGCGCCGGCCTTCGCGCGCCAGCGCCTCGATGCCGTCGGCGAGTCCTGGGTTGCGGTCGTCGTTGAGGGCGCGCAAGGCGGCGCGCCCGGCCTCGGTGTCGGCGCAGCCGCACCATTGCGCGTAGCGCGCGAGCCGGGCGTAGTCGCCGTGCTCCCAGACCGAGGCCATGCGCTCGATCTGGCGCCGGGCGCTGCCGTCGGCGAGTTCGTCCAGCGCCTGCGCGGCCTGGCCCGGATCGGCGTCGGCCATCAAGGCCTTCTTCTGCAGCGCCGCGGTTTCGAGCGCGCGCACCGGCCGTCCGGCAGCGCGCGCCGCGCTCGCGAGCACGCTTTCCTGGGCGTAGGCCGGATCGAGCCCGGCCCAGCGCGCCTGCAGCACCTCGAGCACCATCAACTGCAGGGCCGGCGCCATCCGCGCGAGCGCGCCTTCGGGCAGGCAGGCCGCGGCGATCTGGCGCGCCAGCCGCTCGCGCAAGGCGGCCGGCCATTCGGGCGCCTGGGCGCCGGCGTCGCTCATCATCGCCTGCGCCACCTCGGGGTTGGCCGGGTCGAGCTCGAGCGCCAGCACGTCGCTCGCCGCCAGCGCCGCGGCCACGCGCGGGCCGGGCCGCTGCCATTGCGGCCGTCCCACGTGCAGGCTGCCGTACAGGTACGAGGTCCGGCCGTCGCGCTCGATCGACCACAGGAACCCGCGGTCGTGGCGCGCCGCCTCGCGCCACTGCGCCGGCCCGGGCGCTGCCGGCGGCGGCGGGCAGGCGGGCGCGGCCAGGGCTGAATCGAGGGCTCCACCCAGGCCGCCAATGAGGGCCGCACGCAGCGCCCAAACGCACAAGACGGCGAGAACGCGGGCGATCGTCGACGAGGCCATGGCCGGACGATGCCACGAATCGCGCGTCGAGCGGGCGCGCGGGGACCGGCCCCTGGGGGCGCTCAGCCCGGCGCGGTTTCGTCTTGACCGGCGATGGCGACGCGTTGGTCGATCGCTCCGAACAGGCTCGAGCCTTCGGCGCCGATCATCTCGATGCGCACGCGGTCGCCATGCTGCAGGAAAGGGCTGGAGGCGACACCGCTTTCGATCGTCTCGACCGCGCGCCGCTCGGCCAGGCAGCTGAAGCCGCGGCTCCAGTCCTTGTTGCTCACCGTGCCCGAGCCGATGATCGAGCCGGCGCGCACGCGTCGCGTCTTCGCCAGATGGGCGATGAGCTGGCCGAAGTGGAACGTCATCTCGGGCCCGGCGTCGGGCTCGCCGAAGCGCTTGCCGTTGAGCTGGCTGCGCAGCGGCCCATGCAGCCGCCCGCCCTGCCAGGCCGGGCCGAGTTCGTCGGGCGTCAGCGCCACCGGGCTGAAGGCCGTGGCCGGCTTGCCCTGGAGAAAGCCGAAGCCCTTGGCGATCTCGTCGGGAATCAGGTGGCGCAGGCTCCAGTCGTTGGCGAGCATCACGAGGCGGATCGATTCGAGCGCCGCGTCGGCGCCCGTGCCGAACTCGACGTCGCCGGTCACGACCGCGACCTCGGCCTCGAAATCGATGCCCCAGGCCGCGTCGGCGAAGCGCGCGTCCTCGGTCGGGCCGAGGAAGTCGTCGCTGCCGCCCTGGTACATCAGCGGGTCGGACTCGAACCAGGGCGGCAGCTCGGCGCCGCGGGCGCGGCGCACGAGGTCGAGGTGGTTGACGTAGGCCGAGCCGTCGGCCCACTGGAAGGCGCGCGGCAGCGGCGCCATGCAGCGCCGCGGGTCGAATTCGAAGGCGTGGCGCGCCTTGCCGCCATTGAGCGTCGCGTACAGGTCCTCGAGCTGCGGGCTCATGAAGTTCCAGTCGTCGAGCACCTGCTGCAG
>JAGWTS010000516.1 GCA_028868875.1 Burkholderiales bacterium
ACATCCTCAGACTCAAGTACCAAGGCGGCCTGTCGCACTCCGCAATCGCGGGCAGCCTGGCCATCTCCAAGGGCGTCGTCGCCAAGTACCTCAGCCTGGCCGGCGCCGCCGGCCTTACCTGGGCCGTCGTGGCCGAACTCGACGAGGCGGGCCTCGAGCGCCGGTTGCTCGGGCGCGACGCCGCCGACGAGCGCATCGTCGAGCCCGACTACGCCCGCGTGCACATCGAACTGCGCCGCAAGGGCATGACGCTGATGCTGCTGTGGTCGGAGTACCGCTCCGCTCACGCGGACCGCCGGACCTGGGCCTACACGCAGTTCTGCGAGCACTACAAGCGATTTGCCAAATCGCTCAAGCGATCGATGCGCCAGCAACGGCGCGCCGGCGAGAAGCTGTTCATCGACTACGCCGGCCCGACCCTGGCACTCGCCGACGGATCGCGCGCCCAGGTCTTCGTCGCCGCCATGGGTGCGTCGAGCTACACCTTCGCCTGCGCGAGCGCCGACCAGAGCATGAGATCGTGGCTCGGCGCCGTCGCGCGGGCGCTGGCCTTTTACGGAGGAGCGCCACAACTCATCGTCCCCGACAACCCGCGCGCGCTGGTCTCCGACGCCTGCCGCTACGAGCCCAAGCTCAATGCGACCGTGCGCGACTTCGCACGCTACTACGGCGTCTCGATTCTTCCGGCCAGGCCGTATGCGCCCCGGGACAAGGCTAGCGCCGAATCTGCAGTGCAAGTCGTCACGCGCTGGATCCTGGCCCGGCTGCGTCACGTCGAGCTGGCCGACGTGCATGCCGCCGACGAAGCCATCGCCGCGCTGCTGCCTTCGCTCAACGAGCGCCGCTTCCAGAAGATCGACGGCAGCCGCGCGAGCCTGTTCGCCTCGCTGGACGCACCGGCCTTGTCGGCGCTGCCGGCGCAGCGCTGGCAGTGGGCCACCTTCAAGACCGTGCGCGCGCACATCGACTACCACGTCGAGATCGATGCCCACCGCTACAGCGTGCCGCACTCCTTGGTGGGGCTGGAGTTGGAGGCGCGCGTCACCGACGCGCTGGTGGAGGTGCTGCACCGCGGCCAGCGCGTGGCCTGCCACGCCCGCAGCGCCCGCCGTGGCGGCTATACGACCCTGGACGAGCACATGCCGGCGGCGCACCGCGCGCACAAGCAGTGGACGCCCGAGCGGCTGATCCACTGGGGCGGCGAGGTCGGTCCCAGCACCAAGGCCTTCGTGACCCAGCTGCTGCAGCGATTCCGCCATCCCGAGCACGGCTACCGCAGCTGCCTGGGCCTGCTCAGCCTGGCCAAGCGCTACGGCGCGCCCCGGCTCGAGGCGGCCTGCGGCCTCGCCCTGGGGCTCGGGGCCGGGTACTACCGGCAGGTGCGCGACATGTTGGCCAACGGCGCCGACCTGGTCGAGCCGCCTGCGCAGCCGGCGACCTGGGTCGCCCCCGAGCACGACAACCTGCGCGGCGCGGCGTACTTCCATTGACCGACGAACACCCGAGGATCCGATCATGATGATGAACAACACCGCAGCGCAGCTGCGCGATCTCAAGCTCGCCGGCATGCTGCAAGCGCTCGAAGAGCAACTCACCGGCGGCGCCGGCGCGGCGCTGTCCTTCGAGGAGCGCCTGGCGCTCATGGTCGACCGCGAGGTCCACCACCGCAGCGACAAGCGCCGCGCCGCGCTGCTCAAGCGCGCCGGCCTGAAGTACCCACAGGCCTGCATCGAAGATGTCGACGGCCGCGCCGGGCGCGGCTTCGAGCGCAGCGCGCTCATGAGCCTGGCGCTGTCGCGCTGGGTCGAGGACGGCAGCGCGATCCTCGTCACCGGCGCCACGGGCAGCGGCAAGAGTTGGCTGGCGTGTGCGCTGGCGCAGTACGCCTGCCGGCGCGGCCACTCGGCGCTGTACCTGCGGGTGCCGCGCCTGGCGGAGGAGTTGCGCATGCTGCACGGCAACGGCGGCTTCTCGCGCTGGCTGGCGACCGTGGCACGCACGGAGGTTCTGCTGCTCGACGACTGGGGCATGACCGCCTTGGACGCGGCAACGCGCTCGGACCTGATGGAGGTCATCGACGACCGCGCCGGCGCGCGCGCCACCATTGTCACGAGCCAGTTGCCGGTCGAACACTGGCACGCCTGGATCGGGGACGCGACCATCGCCGATGCGATCCTGGATCGGTTGCTGCCGCGCAGCCAGCGGCTGCAGTTGAAGGGCAAGTCCATGCGCGCGGTGAAGGTCGGCGACGCCGACGGCGCAGAGGGCTGACGGCGGTGCGCGACCCTGTGGATTTGTGCGCAGGCCCGCTGGCGCGGGCTGCCCGGCTGAGCGCTGACGCGCTCACCTGTGGATGGCCGGATGGACAACCCTGCGGGTTGCCCACGCGCCCAGCCACAGGCCGCCGGCTGCGCACAAGCTCCACAGGGCTCAACCACCAAGAACAGGCAAAGACAAGAAGAAACTGCAAAAACCCGAGACGGCGCTCGGGCTTGCAGTCCACGAACACCGCCGGCATCGGAGGCACTTCACCCCCTCAGACCAACCTCATACCTACAATTTGCCCCGCGCAACCCAGCATCGACCCTCGATCGGTCACGATCCCGAAATCAGCGGTCACGTTCGCCGAAATGCGCAACTGGGGCTTTGATCGCCTGGCCAAGCACGAGTACGAAGAATCGATCCAGGAGATGAAGCACTCGGACAAGCTGATGGACCGCATCCTGGTGCTCGAGGGCCTGCCC
>JAGWTS010000125.1 GCA_028868875.1 Burkholderiales bacterium
TCTCGGCCGGGGTCGGGTCTTCGAGCCAGAACAAGCGGTAGGGCTCGAGGTCCTTGCCCAGGCGCCCGGCCTCGATCGGCGTCAGGCGGTGGTGGGCGTCGTGCAGCAGGTGCAGGTCCGGACCCACCGCCTCGCGCACCTTGCGGAACAGCTCGGGCGTGTGGCGCAGGTACAGCGCGGTGTCCCAGCGCTCTTCGGGCGGCAGGCCTTTTTGCGCCGGCTCGTAGAAGCCCGCGGCCTGGCCGACGCCGTAGACCTTGTCGAGTCCGGGCACGCCAGACTGCACGCGCACCGCCTGGTAGCCGGCTTCGACGTGGCGCCGCACTTGGTCGACCGCCTCTTCGTGGTCGCGCCCGTTGGCGTGGCCGTAGACCATCAGCCCGGCGCGGCTGCGCCCGCCGAGCAGGCGGTACACCGGCATGGCGGCGAGCTTGCCCAGGATGTCCCACAGCGCCATGTCGATGGCGGCGATGGCGCTCATCGTCACCGGGCCGCGCCGCCAGTAGGCGCCGCGGTACAGGTATTGCCAGATGTCCTCGATGTCGCGCGGGTCGCGCCCGACGAGGCAGGGAAAGACATGCTCTTCCAGGTAGGCGCGCACCGCGAGTTCGCGCCCGTTGAGCGTGGCGTCGCCGAGGCCGTGCACGCCGTCGCTGGTCGTGATCTTCACGGTCACGAAGTTGCGCCCCGGGCAGGTGACGATGGTTTGCAGGCGTTCGATCTTCATTCGGTTCATTCGACGAAGTAGTCCGGCGCGCGCTCGCGCACCTCGGGCAGATGGCCGCCGATGCGGTCGATGTGGCCGGCCACCGTCGCCCCCAGGCGCGCGAAGTCGCGCGCGGCGAGCTGGGCCAGCAGCTGCTCGTGCTCGGCCAGGGCGCGCCGGGCGTGGATCGCGACGCGGTCGAGCAGCAGCCAGCGCACGCGGTCGAACTGGCGCTTCATCGGCTGCAGCAGGGTCCAGACATGGCCGTGGCCGGCGAACTCGAACAAGCGCCGGTGCATCGCTTCGTCGAGCTCGAAGAAGGCGTCGACATCGTCGGCGGCGACGGCGCGGCGCTGGGCGTCGACGAGGGCGGCGAACTCGTCGAGCTGTTCCGGCGCGATGGTCTGCGCCAGCTGCACGTGGTTGGCGCATTCGAGCGTGCTGCGTGCGAAGCGGCCTTCCTCGAGCAGCGACACCGAGATCGGCGCCACCACCGTACCCACCTTGCGCGTGATCTGCACCAGCTGCTCTTCGGCGAGCTGGGCCAGCGCCTCGCGCACGGGGGTGCGGCTCAGGCGGATGGTCTCGGCGATCGCGGCCTCGGACAGCGCCGTGCGCGGCGGCAGGCTGCCGCGCACGATGGCGTCGCGCAGCACGCGATGCACCTGCGGCGTGTACGAGCGCTGGTTGTCGAGCTGGAAACCGTGGAGCGCGAGCACCAGGGTCGGATCGGCGTCGACGGCGGGCTTGAGCGGGGCTTTCAAGGGAGGGGTGGGAAGGCGGTGCGAATTTCTACCATGGTATGACTTGATCGAGATCGAAGCAAGATTGGGGAAAACACCGTGATTGCTTCGGAGTCTTATCAATAGACTCGTCCCTGTCTGCATTTGTGCCATGGTAGACATCAGCCATCCAGACCGTGAAATCGCTCCACCCGGACACCATCGACCAGGCCGCCAGCGCCGTGCGGCGCTTCGGCTACGACCGTTCGCGCCTGGCCACCGGCATCGTCCACCTCGGCCTCGGCGCGTTCCACCGTGCGCATCAAGCGCTCTACACCGAAGCCGCGATCGCGCGCGGCGATCTTCGCTGGGGCGTCGCCGGCGTCCATTTGCGCGGGCGCCGCATGGCCGATGCGCTCGCGGCGCAAGGGCTGCTCTATTCGGTGACCGAGCGCGGCGCCGGCGAGCCCGCGACCCGCATCGTCGGCGCCTTGCGCGCGGCCTGGTTCGCGCCCGAGCAGCTCGCCACCGTGCTGGCCGCGCTGGCCGACCCGGGCGTGGCGGTCGTCACGACCACCGTCACCGAAAAAGGCTATGCGCCGCGTCCGGCCGATGGCGCACTCGACTTCCAGGACCCCGACATCGCGCACGACCTGGCCCATCCCGAGGCGCCGCGCAGCACCCTGGGGCTGCTGGCCGCCGGCATCGCCGCGCGCGCCGCGGACGCGCCGTTGACGCTGCTGTGCTGCGACAACATGGCGAGCAACGGCGACAGCCTGCGCCGCCTGCTGCTGCAGTACGCCGAGGCCGTGAACCCGGCGCTGGCGCGGCGCATCGACGCCGAGATCGCGTTTCCGAACACCATGGTCGACCGCATCGTGCCCGCGGCCACGCCCGAATCGCTGGACTGGGCCGCCTCGCGGCTCGGCTTGCGCGACGAAGCGGCGCTGGTCTGCGAGCCCTTCAGCCAATGGGTGATCGAAGACCGATTCGCCGCCGCGCGGCCCGAATGGGAAGCCGGCGGCGCGCTCTTCACGAGCGACGTGCGGCCGTTCCAGGCGCTCAAGCTCAGCCTGCTCAACGGCAGCCATTCGGCGCTCGCCTACCTGGGCCAGTTGCGCGGGCGCGAGACCGTGGCCGAGGCCATGGCCGACGCCCCGCTCGCGGCCTTCGTGCGCCGCTTGATGGTCGACGATTTGCTGCCCGGGCTCGAGCGGCCCGCGGGCTTGGACGTCCCCGGCTATTGCCGCGCCTTGATCGAGCGCTTCGAGAATCCGGCGCTCGGCCACCGCACCCGGCAGATCGCCAGCGACGGCAGCCAGAAGGTTCCCGTGCGCTGGTTGCCCGCGCTGCGCCGTGCTGCCGGCACCGAGCGGCCCTGGCTCGAACGCGCGCTCGCGGCCTGGCTGCATTACCTGTGCGAAGAGCGCGACGAAGCCGGCCGCGCCCTCGTCATCGCCGATCCCGGCGCGCCCATGTTGGCGGCGCGGCTGCGCGCGGCCGGCAGCGCGCGCGCTGCGGTCGCGGCCGCGCTCGACGCGCTCGGCATGGCCGATTCCGGCGCCGCGCTGTCCGACAGGCTCGCGCGCCATCTGGCCACGCTGCGAAATGGCGGCACCACGGCCTTGTTCGGGCGCGGAATCGACGCTTCCGCCGCCACCCCACCCCAACCTGGAGGAATCCTTCCATGAGCCTCAATCGACGTCAGTTCGGCAGCGCCATCGCCTTCGGCCTCGGCCCCATCGCCCTGTCCGGCGCGCGCGCCGCGTCGGCCTCCATCGTGCTGAAGTACGGCACCGCGTTCCCGGCCGACCACCCGGGCACGACACGCATCAAGGAAGCGGCCGAGGCGCTGCGCAAGGACACCGGCGGCAAGGTCGACCTCCAGGTCTACCCTGCGAGCCAGCTCGGCAGCGAGCCCGACATGATTTCGCAGACGCGCTCGGGCGCGCTCGACCTGATGTCCACCGCGGGCAGCAACCTGCAGACCCTGGTGCCCACGGCCGGCATCAACGGCGTGGCCTTCGCGTTCAAGGACTACGCCGAGGTCTGGGCCGCGATGGACGGCGAGCTCGGCAACTACGTGCGCGCCAAGCTCGCCCGCGTCAACCTCTACGCCTACGACAAGGTGCTGGACAACGGCTACCGCAACATCACGACCTCGACCCGGCCGATCGTGACGCCGGCCGACCTGAAGGGCTTCAAGATCCGCGTGCCCGGCATCCCGATGTGGCTGTCGATGTTCAAGGCGCTGGGCGCGTCGCCCACCGCGATCCAGTTCGGCGAGTTGTATTCGGCGCTCCAGACCAAGGTCGTCGACGGCCAGGAGAACCCGCTCGTGCTGATCGAGAGCGCCAAGCTCTACGAGGTGCAGAAGTACTGCTCGCTCACCGGCCACACCTGGGACGGCCACTACATCTTCGGCAACCTGAAGAAGCTGCAGTCGCTGCCCAAGGAAGTGCAGGCCGCGCTCGCGCTGCGCCTGAACGCCGCCGCCGTCGAAGAGCGCAAGGATGTCGCGCGCATGAACAGCGACGCCCAGGCCAAGCTCGAGAAGGCCGGCATCGTCTTCAACCGCCCCGACACCGCCCCCTTCCGCGAGATGCTGCGCAGCGCCGGCTTCTACGCCGAATGGAAGGGCAAGTTCGGCGACGAGGCCTGGGGCGTGCTCGAGAAGTACACCGGGCGCCTGGCCTGAAGGCAGCGGCGGCGATGCAAGGCCCCGCCCTCGAACCCGGCGCCGACCTGAGCGCACCCCTGTCCAGCGCGCCGAGCTGGCTCGGCCGCGTCGTCGGCTGGTGCTGCGAACTGCCGGCGGCGCTGCTCGTCGTCGCCGAGATCTTCATCCTGGGCGGGGGCGCGGTCTCGCGCTACCTGTTCCACAACCCGCTGACCTGGAGCGACGAGCTCGCCAGCATCCTCTTCATCTGGCTCGCGATGCTGGGCTCGGTGATCGCGCTCAGGCGAGGCGCGCACATGCAGCTCACGACCTTCGTCAAGGGCCTGAAGCCGGCGCAGCGGGCCTGGGTCGACGCCCTCGGCATGTTCCTCGTGATGGCCTTCCTGCTGCTGCTGGTGGGCCCGGCCTGGGAGCATTTCCACGAAGACCTGGACGTGACCACGCCCACGCTCGAAATCAGCGAAGGCTGGCGCACGAGCGCGGTGCTGGTCGGCGCGGTGCTGATGCTGGCCAGCGCCCTCGAGCGCCTGCTCGCGCGCGCCCGCTGGAAGCAGATCGCGATCACCGGGGCCGGAGTCGGCGCGGTGGCGCTGGCGCTCTGGCTCGGCGCGCCTGCGCTCACCGCGATGGGCCACGCCAACCTCGTCGTCTTCTTCGTCGTGCTGCTCGTGGCCTGCATCGTGATCGGCGTGCCGATCGCCTTCGCCTTCGGCCTCGCGACGATGTCCTACATCGCCTTCGCGACGACGACGCCGATGTCCATCGTGCCCAATCGCCTGCAGGAAGGCATGTCGCACCTGATCCTGCTCGCGGTGCCGCTGTTCGTCTTCCTCGGCTCCTTGATCGAGATGACCGGCCTGGCCAAGGCCATGATCGACTTTCTCGTCAGCCTCATCGGCCATGTGCGCGGCGGTCTGCAATACGTGCTGCTCGGCGCGATGTACCTGGTCTCGGGCATCTCGGGCGCGAAGGCCGCCGACATGGCGGCGGTGGCGCCGGCGCTGTTCCCCGAGATGAAGAAGCGCGGTGCGCGCGAAGGCGACCTCATCGGCCTGCTCTCGGCCTCGGGCGCGATGAGCGAAACGATTCCGCCGAGCATCGTGCTCATCACGATCGGCTCGGTGACCGGGGTCTCGATCACGGCGCTGTTCATCGGCGGGCTCATGCCGGCGGTGGTCGGCATGGTGTTGATGGCCGGGGTCGTCTGGCTCCAGACCCGGGGCGAGGACATGAGCGGCGTCGAGCGCGCGCCGCTCGGGCGCATCCTGCGCCTCTTTGCGGTGGCGCTGCCGGCGCTGGCGCTGCCGATCATCATCCGCACCTCGGTCGTCGAGGGCGTGGCCACGGCGACCGAGGTCTCGACCATCGGCATCTTCTACACCGTCTTCGCAGGCCTCTTCGTCTACCGCCGCTTCAACTGGCGCGCGCTCTACCCGATGCTGCTGGACACGGCCTCGCTCTCGGGCGCGATCCTGCTCATCGTCGGTTGCGCCACCGCGATGGCCTGGGCCTTGACGCAATCGGGCTTCTCGCAAGACCTGGTGCGGCTGATGACCGGCGTGCCCGGCGGCGGGCTCGGTTTTCTCGCGGTCTCGGCCCTGGCATTCGTGGTGCTGGGCAGCGTGCTCGAAGGCATTCCGGCGATCGTGCTCTTCGGCCCGCTGCTGTTCCCGATCGCCCGCATGATGGGCGTCAACGAAGTGCACTACGCCATCGTCGTCGTGTTCGCGATGGGGCTGGGCCTGTTCTCGCCGCCTTTCGGCGTCGGCTTCTACGCCGCCTGCGCCATCGGCCGCGTCTCGCCCGATGTCGCGATCAGCCGCGTCTGGCCGCACCTCGCGGCGCTGCTGCTCGCGCTCGTGATCCTGGTCCTCGTGCCCTGGTTCTCGATCGGCTTTCTCTGATCCGGCTCAGCGCGCGCCGGCAGCGAGCCGGCGCCGCAACTCCTTCAGCCGCGCCTGGACATGGCGCTCGTTGATCGGGCCCATGCGCAGCAGGATCTTCTGGCCCGCGGCCATCGCTTCCAGCGCCGGGTCGTCGAAGACGTAGAGCACGTGGCCGCCCGTGGGCTGCGAGCCAGCGACCACCGGCCGGCGGATGCGCAGCGCGGCGCGGGGAACCGGGGTGGCGATGAGTTGGTCGAGCACGGCGATGAAGCGGTCATTGAAGAAGCCGTGCGGGTAGCCGAGTTCGCGGTAGGCCTGCTGGAACTGCGGATACAGCGCGCGGTAGGCCGCCATGAAGCGGTCCAGGTTCATCGCGTCGAGCAGGCGCACGTAGGGGCTGTAGCGCGCCCCATTCGCGCCGGCGATGACCTCCGCGTCGCCGCTGCTCCCGACCACGAGTGGTCCGGACGGACCCGTCACGGGCCAGACCTGGGGCGAAGCCCGCTCGCGCCCGAGGCCATCGACCGTGGCGACGAAATGCGGCACGAAGTCGGCGCTGATGAAGATCGTCTTCAGCGCGGCACGGCCGAAGGGCAGGGCCAGCCAGTCCTCCACGCCCTGCGGCGCCGATGCTGCGGCCGTGGCCGCCGGCGCGGCGACCGGATACTGCTCCACGGCTGGGGTTGATGCGGCCGTTGCTGCCGTTGCGGCGCTCGCGGCAGGCGGGCTGACGGGGAGCACGACGGCCTGCGGCTGCGGCGCGGGGGCAGGGGCGGTCTGGCGCTGCCAGAACCAGTAGCCGGCGCCGGCCAGCACCAGGACCGCAGCCGATCCGATCAAGGTCGTGGAAATTTTCACAGGGGATTCCCTAGTCGGCACGCGCAAGGCGCAAACGCTGTAGAGGGGCTTTGAAAAATATAATTCCCTGCATCGACACGGCCGTGTGTTGCGGCTGTGTCGGTGTCCTCTTGGAGCCCCGCACGGGGCTCCGTTTTTTGGGGGCGCCGCAAACGGCTTGCCGCCTCCGCCGCGGGATGCGAGCATCGGGGCTCCACAACAGGAGACTGCCCATGGCCAAACCGATGATCGACCCGGATGCGCTGATCTCGATGTTCGAGAACGCCACCGCGCAACAAGGCGCGCAGCTGAAGAAGGCAGTCACCGACGCGACGCTGGCGGCCTTGCAAGGGCGCGAGCTGACGCTGAAGAACATCCGCGGCGCGCTCGAGGCGGTGGCCGACGCGGCCAGTACCGGTGCCGCGAAGAACGCATTGCCCGAGGTCGACGTGGGCAAGCTGCTCGACAGCGCGGTCGCCGGCATGGATGCGGCCTTGCTGAAGGCGGTCGACGCGAACCGGGTCGCGCTCGGCCAGCTCGTGGCCCAGGGCGCCGATCTGCGCGAGAAGCATCTGAAGAAGGCGTTGACCGACCTCGACAAGTTCGAGGACACCTTCTTCGCCTCGCTGAAGAAGGCCGCCGAAGGCGCCGGCGCGCCGCTGGCCGGGGCCTGGGCGCCCGTGCTCGAGAAGATGCAGGCCGGCGGCAGCCAGGTCGGCGCCAAGGCCGAGACCACGGCCGAGCAGATCGCCGAGCAGATGCAAAGCGCGATGCGCAGCACGCGCGCGGCCTCGATCCGCGCCGCCCAGGCGATGGCCGAGAGCTACACCGCGATGGTCAGCGGCGTGCTGCTGGGCATGTCCGACGCCTTGCAGTCGACCTCGAAGAAGAAGTAGTCGGCGGCCGGGAAGCCTCTCAGCCCCGGCGCAGCACGATGAACAGGCGGCGGAACGGGAACAGCGTGCTGCCGTCGGCGCGCCTTGGATAGGCGCCGGCCAGGCGCCGGGCGTAGTCGGCTTCGAAGTCGTCGCGCTCGGCGCCTTCGAGGCGATCCAGGAACTGTTTCAGCCAGGTGCCCTTGGTCCATTCCTTGACCGCATCCGGCCCCTGCAGCACCTGCAGGTATTCGCTCTCCCAGATGTCCAGCGCCGCCGCCTGCGGCAGCAGCCAGTCGTAGTAGGCGGCGGGCTCGGCCACCGGCGGCGCGGCGAGCAGCGGCTCGAGCCGTGTGCGCCAGGGCCCGGCGCGCACCGTGTCGGCAATCATCGTGTGCGAGGGCGCGAGAAAGTTGCGCGGCATCTGCAGCGCCAGCGTGCCGCCCGGCGCGAGCAGCGATGCCAGCCGCGGCAGCAGCCGGGCGTGGTCGGGCAGCCAGTGCAGCGCGGCGTTGGAGTAGATCAGGTCCGGGGCCGCATCGGGCTGCCAGTGGGCGATGCTGCGGCATTGCCAATCGACCCCGGGCAGGGCCGCGCGCGCCTGGCCGAGCATCGCCGCCGAGTCGTCGACGCCTTGCAGCCGCGCCCGGGGCCAGCGCTCGGCGAGGAGTCGCGTCACGTTGCCGGCGCCGCAACCGAGGTCGACTATTGCACCCGGCTCGCCGCTGATGCGCGCGAGCAGGTCCGCGGCAGGGCGCAGGCGGGGTTCGGCGAAGCGCAGGTATTGGTCGGGGTTCCAGCTCATGGGGCGGATTCTGGCGCCTGGGCGCGAGGCGTCGCGCCGCGGTTCAGCGCGGCCGGCGCGGCCCAAGCCGCGGCCCGGGCGGCGCCGCTGCTATCGTCGCGCATGACCGAACCGAGCTTCTACTGGCACGACTACGAAACCTTCGGCCGCGATCCGCGGCGCGACCGCCCGTCGCAGTTCGCCGGGATCCGAACGAACGCCGAACTCGATGAGATCGGCGAGCCGGCGATGTGGTTCTGCCGCCCCGCGCCCGATTTCCTGCCCGACCCCGAAGCCTGCCTGCTCACCGGCATCCTGCCGCAGCAGGCGCTCGAACGCGGCCTGCCCGAACGCGAGTTCGCGGCCCGCATCGAGGCCGAGCTCGCGGCGCCGGGAACGGTGGGCGTGGGCTACAACAGCATCCGCTTCGACGATGAAGTGACGCGCTTCATGTTCTGGCGCAGCCTGATCGAGCCCTACGGCCGCGAATGGCAGAACGGCTGCGGCCGCTGGGACCTGCTCGACACCGTGCGCTGCGCCTGGGCGCTGCGGCCCGAGGGCATCGAATGGCCGCGCCACGATGACGGCCGGCCGTCGTTCAAGCTCGAACATCTCACGGCCGCGAACGGCCTCGCGCACGAGGCGGCGCACGATGCGCTGTCCGACGTGCGCGCGACGATTGCGCTGGCGCGCCTCATCCGCCAGCGCCATCCGCGGCTGTGGGAGTTCTGCCTGAAGCTGCGCCACAAGGACGCGGTGCGCGCCGAGATCGGCATCGACCGGCCCTTCGTCCATCTCTCGGGCCGCTATCCGGTAGAGCGCGGCTGCATGGCCGTGGTCTGGCCGATCGGACAGCATCCGACGAACCGCAACGAGCTCATCGTCTGGGACCTGGCGCAGGATCCGAGCGAGCTCGTCGCCTTGGACGCGGCAGCCGTGCGCCAACGCCTGTACACGCGCGCCGACGAACTGCCCGAAGGCGTGACGCGTTTGCCGATCAAGACCCTCCACGTCAACCAGTCGCCGATCGTCATCGGCAACCTGAAGACCGTCGCCCCGGTGCGCGAGCGCTGGGGGCTGGATATCGACGCCGCACTGCGCCATGCCGAAAAGGCGCGCGCCCTCGGCCGCAGCCTCGACCCGCTCTGGGCCGAGGTCTTCCGGCGCGCGCCGGCGGCCGCGGCGCCCGACGTCGACCAAGACCTGTACGGCGGCTTCGTCGGCGCCGACGACCGGCGCCGCCTCGACAAGCTGCGCCGCCTGTCGCCGGAGCAGCTCACCGGGCGCCCGCCTTCGTTCGAGGACCCGCGCCTCGCGGAGCTGCTGTTCCGCTATCGCGCGCGCAATTTCGAGCCGACGCTCGACGCCGAGGAGCGCGCGCGCTGGCAGCAGCATTGCCGCGAGCGCCTGCACGGCGGTGCCGGCGGCGCGCTGACGCTGGCGGCCTTTCTCGACCGCATCGACGAACTCGCCGAGACCGCCGACGAGCGCGCGCAAGCCCTGCTCGAAGCCCTGGTCGACTACGCCGAAGGCATCGCGCCCGAAGCCGGCTGAAGCGCCGCGGCATGGCGCAGCAGCCGCTCGTAGGCCGGGCGGCAGGCTTCGGCGGCGCGCAGGCCCGGGCCCGAGAGCTGGGGCCTGCGCTCGCGCGGCGGCTCGAATCCGGTCGACTTCCAGACCGCCGCGTACCAGTGCGGTGCCCAGACGCCGTCGCTCGCGCGCGGGCCCGCGGGCCAGCTCAGCATGCGCTCGCTGAAGGGCGCGCCGACCTGCTCGCACAGCCAGCGCAATTGTCCCGCGGGGTCGTGCAGAAAGCGTTCGGCGTCGATCACCGGCGGCGCCCGACCCAGCGCTTGAGCCACCTCGTCGAAGAGCCGCTCCTGCTGGACGAGGCCGATGTCGTCGGGCTCGACCTCGGCGCGCGACTTGACGTAGCTCGCGACCACCAGCGCCGGGTCGCGGATCAGGAACACGTTGACGAGGCCGTGCACCCAGGCGCTGTCCATCGCCGGCAGCAGATGGTGGCTCATGTGCTTCTGGTACCAGATCGGCCGGCCTTCGGGCACCGGGCCGGCGAGGGCGGCGACGACGCGGCGCCAGTCGCTGTCGCCGGCGGCGATGACCTCGGCGCGGGCGGGATGGTCGAGCCCGGTCGCGGCGAGGTAATGCGCGTACAGGGGCTCGTCGCTCACGCTGCAGTCGCCGCGGTTCTCCCAGGCCCGCATCATCGCGGTCGAGATGTTGCGCGGGCCGCTCCAGGCGGCGATGCGCAGCACCGTCATGCGGCGGCGCGTGCTGCGACGTCGCGCTCGATGAGCTCGCGGTAGAGGCCTTGCAGGCGCGCGAGCATCGGCCCGGGCAGGGCCGAGCCTTCGGCGCCGATCGTGCGGCCGTCGACCGAGCGCACCGGCGCCAGCCCGGCGAAGGTGCCGGTGACGAAGGCCTCGTCGGCGCCGTAGACCTCGGTCAGGCTGAAGTTCTTCTCGAAGCAGGGAATGCCGGCTTCGCGGCACAGGCGCAGCACGTTGGCGCGGGTGATGCCGGCGAGGCAGTAGTCGCCGCTGGAAGTCCAGACCGCACCGCGGCGGACGATGAAGAAATGGGTCGAGTTGCAGGTGGCGACGAAGCCCTGCGGGTCGAGCATCAGCGCTTCGTCGGCGCCGGCCTGCGTGGCCTGGATGCAGGCCGTGATGCAGTTGAGCTTGCTGTGGCTGTTGAGCTTGGGGTCCTGCACGTCGGGCGCGCCGCGCCGCACGTGGACGGTGAACAGCTTCAAGCCCTGCTCCAGGGTCTCGGGCTTGGCGGTCTTGAACTCGGCGATGATCACCACGGTCGCCGGGCCGATCGCGGCGCGCGGGTCCTGGTACGGCGTGCGCTTGACGCCGCGCGTCACCATCAGCCGCGCGTGCACGCCGTCGTCCATGGCGTTGGCGGCCAGGGTGTCGTAGACGGCGCGGGTGAGGGCTTCGCGCGTGAGGCCGATGTCGAGCGCGATCGCTTTCGCGCCCTCGAACAGGCGATCCAGGTGCTCGTCGAGAAAGGCCGGGTGGCCGCGGAACACGCGCAGGCCTTCCCAGACGCCGTCGCCGAGAACGAAGCCGCTGTCGAAGACCGAGACCACGGCCTGCTCGCGCGGCAGCAGGGCGCCGTTGACCCAGATGCGGATCTGCGCGTTGCGCGGATCGTCGTGGAAATCCTGGATGCTCGTGGCCATCGGCACGGAGTCTAGCCGGGCCGGAAGCGGCGCGGCGGCTCCGAGTTGGCACAATCGGCGCGATGGAAAACGTGCCCACCCTCGAATCCCACCCGGTCTCCAGGATCCATCTCATCGGCGGCGAGAAAGGCGGCGTCGGCAAGTCGATGGTCGCGCGCCTGCTGGCGCAGTACTTCATCGACCACGAGCTGCCCTTCGTCGGCTTCGACACCGACCGTTCGCACGGCTCGCTGATGCGCTTCTACGCCGACTACGCCTCGCCGGCGCTGGTGGACCGCTACGAGGCGCTGGACAAGATCGTCGAAGCCGCGATCGAGGAGCCGGGCCGCCGCATCATCGTCGACCTCGCGGCCCAGACCCACGACCCGCTGGTGCGCTGGATGGACGAATCGGGCGTGCTCGACATGGCGGACCTCTCGGGCATCGCGATCCACTACTGGCACGTCATGGACAGCGGGCGCGATTCGGTCGACCTGCTCGAGCGCCTGCTCGACCGCTTCGGCCAGCGCGTGCATTACGTGCTGGTGCGCAACCAGCTCCGCGGCGACGACTTCGGCCAGCTCGAGCGCTCGGGGCAGCTGGACCGCGCCCTCGGGCTGGGCGCGCGCGTGATCGACCTGCGGCGGCTGCACGACGCGGTGGTGCAGAAGATCGACGCGCGCAACGCCAGCTTCTGGTCGGCACGCAACGTCACCGCGATCGACGGGCCTGGCCTCGGCTTGATGGAGCGGCAGCGCCTGAAGCTCTGGCTGGCGCATGCCTTCGGCCAGATCGCTGCGGCCGAGGCCTGAGCCTCGGCGCGCACTTTCATGGCGCACTTGCACGGCGCTCTCGCACGGCGCTCTCGCGCGGCGCGGCATGCCGTGTGCGGCGGCCCCTGTCGCGGCCGGGTCCGGCGGGCGCCGCCCGCGCATCACGCGCAGGGGCGAAGCCTGAACGCGAAAGCCGCCGTCAACCCAGCCTGAAGCGCCGGAACACGGCGCGCTTGGCCTGGTCGAGCACGAGCGCGAACAAGGCGACGACGGCGATCGAGGCGGCGACGATCCCGGGCGCAAGGCGCTCCATCAGCGTGCCGCTCAGCGCCAGCGCGCTCACGAGCAGCACGTCCGCCACGCTCGCGGCGACCATGGCCGGACGCGGGGCGAAGGACCAGAGCGGGCCGTTCGTGCGCAGCACGTAGACGTTGGCCTGCGTCGTGAAGACGAGGAGCAGGAAGACGGCGGTCTGCATCTGCCCGGGGCCCAGGCCCAGATGGGCGCGCGCCCAGCCGTAGAGCGTGAGCGTAAACAGCAGCGAGATCGCGCCGAGCACGGAGGCCGCGCCCACGAGCTGCCCGGCGCGCCAGCGTTGCGGCAGCGCTGCCGGCTGGGCCCGGTCGACGGCGATCGTCATGGTCACGAAGTCGTTCGCGAACAGCAGCAGCACGATCAGCCGCGCCGAGATCACGAAGCCTCCGGTCGCCCAGAGCCCGAGCGTGAGGAAGACGACGATCTCGAGCGTCTTGACGATCTTGTTCAGGATGTAGGTCAGCATGCGCCGGTGCACCTCGCGCCCGGCGGCGACCACGGCGACCACGCCCGCCAGGCCGGGGTCGGTCAGGACCACGCCGGCGGCGGCCTTGGCCACGTCGGTCGCGCTGGCGACCGCGATGCCCAGCTCCGCCTGGCGCAGCGCCGGGGCGTCGTTGACGCCGTCGCCCGTCATGCCCGTCACCTGCCCGGCCTGCTGCAGGGCGCGCACGATCGCGTGCTTGTCCTGCGGCAGCACGCGGGCGTAGATGTCGCATTCTTCCGGGCGCAGCGGCGCGTCGACCCGGGCGCTGCACACGCGCGTGCCGAGGCCGAGTTGCGCGCCGATGGCGCGCGCCGTCTCGAGCGCGTCGCCGGTGGCCATGCTCACGCGCACGCCGAGCCGGTGCAGGTCCGCGATGAGCTGCGCGGCATCCGTGCGCGGCGGGTCCGCCAGGCCGACCAGGCCGAGCAGGCGGATCGCCCCTGCTGGCCCGGCCGCGACCGCGAGCACGCGCGCGCCCCCCGCAGC
>JAGWTS010000126.1 GCA_028868875.1 Burkholderiales bacterium
GTTCTCGCGCAGGAACTCGCGCGCGTTGTCCTTGCCCTGGCCGATCTTCTCGCCGTTGTAGGCGTACCAGGCGCCGCTCTTGTCGAGCACGCGGGCGTTGACGCCCATGTCGATGATCTCGCCTTCGCGGCTGATGCCTTCGCCGTAGAGGATGTCGAACTCGGCGGTCTTGAACGGCGGCGCGACCTTGTTCTTCACCACCTTGACCTTGGTTTCGCTGCCGATGACTTCCTCGCCCTTCTTGATGTTGCCGGTGCGGCGGATGTCCAGCCGCACCGAGGCGTAGAACTTGAGCGCGTTGCCGCCGGTGGTGGTCTCGGGGTTGCCGAACATCACGCCAATCTTCATGCGGATCTGGTTGATGAAGATGACCATGGTGTTGGTCTTCTTGATCGTCGCGGTGAGCTTGCGCAGCGCCTGGCTCATCAGGCGGGCCTGCAGGCCGGGCAGGCTGTCGCCCATCTCGCCTTCGAGCTCGGCCTTGGGCGTGAGCGCCGCGACCGAGTCGATGACGATGAGGTCGATCGAGCCCGAGCGCACGAGGGCGTCGACGATTTCGAGCGCCTGCTCGCCGGTGTCGGGCTGGCTGATGAGCAGGTCTTGCAGGTTGACGCCGAGCTTTTGCGCGTACTGGATGTCCAGCGCGTGCTCGGCGTCGATGAAGGCGGCGGTGCCGCCCTGCTTCTGCATCTCGGCGATGACTTGCAGCGTGAGCGTGGTCTTGCCCGAGGACTCGGGGCCGTAGATCTCGACCACGCGGCCGCGCGGCAGGCCGCCGACGCCCAGGGCGATGTCCAGCCCGAGCGAGCCGGTGGAGACGACCTGGATGTCTTCGATGACCTCGCCTTCGCCCAGGCGCATGATCGAGCCCTTGCCGAATTGCTTCTCGATCTGCGCCAGCGCGGCTTGCAAGGCCTTGGCTTTTTCGGTGTTCAGGGCTTTGACGGGTGCGTCCATGGGGTCTCTCCTCGAATGGCGGCGATTATGGCAGAAGCTGGACGTTTGTACAGTAGTCTGCTTGGGGGGTCGTACGAACCCGCGCCGGCCGGCGCGGCGCGATGCCCATGCCTAGAATCAGGGCTTACGGGAAGTTGTCAGAGCCCGCCCAAGGGCCAGCGTCACGGAGACAGCGATGCGCATCCTCATTGCCGAAGACGACCAGGTCCTGGCCGACGGGCTGCTGCGCTCGCTGCGCGCCAACGGTTACGCCGTCGACCAGGTGGGCAACGGCAGCGAGGCCGACGCCGCGCTCGCGGCGCACGAGTTCGACCTGCTCATCCTCGACCTGGGGCTGCCCAAGCTGCACGGCTTCGAGGTGCTGCGCAAGCTGCGCGGGCGCGGCAGCTCGGTGCCGGTGCTGATCCTCACCGCCGCCGACAGCGTCGAGCAGCGCGTCAAGGGGCTGGACCTGGGCGCCGACGACTACATGGCCAAGCCGTTCTCGCTGCAGGAGCTCGAAGCCCGGGTGCGCGCATTGACCCGGCGCGGCCTGGGCACGGCTTCGAGCGTGATCAAGCACGGCCCGCTCTCGTTCGACGCCACCGGGCGCGTCGCCTACCTCAACGACCAGATGATCGAGCTCTCGGCGCGCGAGCTGTCGCTGCTCGAAGTGCTGCTGCAGCGCTCGGGCCGCCTCGTGAGCAAGGACCAGCTCGTCGAGCGCCTGTGCGAATGGGGCGAAGAGGTGAGCAACAACGCGATCGAGGTCTACATCCACCGCCTGCGCAAGAAGATCGAGCAGGGGCCGGTGCGCATCGCGACGGTGCGCGGCCTGGGCTATTGCCTGGAGAAGATCGCCGCGTGAGGTGACTCCCCCCGTAGCGCCTTCGGCGCTCCCCCAGGGGGGCCGAGCGGCGACGAGTGACAGTCCCTGCGGACTGTTCCTCGCCCGCGAGGGCCCTCCGGCATGCTTGCCGGAGGGCGCCGCTGGAGGGGGGTTGGCGAGGCTGGCGGCGCTGGCGGTGCGGGCGCGGACAATCGTGACTGCCCATGCCGACATCGCGCGAACAACGCTCCCTCTTCGGCGAGATCCTCGACTGGATGCTCGCGCCGCTGCTGCTGCTGTGGCCGATGAGCGTGGCCATCACCTGGCTCGTGGCGCAGAACATCGCGAACCGGCCTTACGACCGCGAGCTCGGCGAGCTGGCGCAGGCGCTGGCGCGCCAGGTGCCGGCGCACGCCGCGGCCGACGAGCCCGGCCGGCGCGCCCTGCGCACCGAGCTCGAGCGTCAGGCGACCCTGCTGCTGCGCCCGGACGACAACGACAGCCTGTTCTTCCAGGTCCTGGGGCCGGGCGGTGAGCGCCTGGCGGGCGACGCCGACTTTCCGCCGCCGCCCGACACCGCGGCCGGCCCCGAGCTGCACTTCCGCGACGACCAGATCCACGACGAGCCGGTGCGCGTGGCCTCGATCTGGGTGGCCGAGGACGGCGCCGCGCCCGAGACCGGGACGCTGGTGCAGCTGGCCGAGACGGTGGACAAGCGCTCGCAGCTCGCGAGCGAGATCATCAAGGGCGTGATCCTGCCGCAGTTCGTGATCCTGCCGCTGGCGGTGCTGCTGGTCTGGTTTGCGCTGGCACGCGGCATCCGGCCGCTGTCGGACCTGCAGCAGCGCATCCGCGCGCGCGACAGCAGCGACCTCTCGCCGATCGAGGAACGCCATGTGCCCGAGGAGGTGGCGCCGCTGGTGGCGGCGATCAACGACCTGCTGACCCGGCTCGACCAGTCGATCGCGAGCCAGCGCCACTTCCTGGCCGACGCGGCGCACCAGCTCAAGACGCCGCTGGCGGGGCTGCGCACCCAGGCCGAGCTGGCCGAGCGCGAGATCGACAGCGGCCAGGCCGACCCCCAGGCGGTGAAGCATTCGCTGCGCCAGATCGCGCTGTCGAGCCAGCGCGCGGCGCACATGGTGAACCAGCTGCTGGCGATGGCGCGCGCCGAGGACAAGGAGCAGGCCTTGCGACGCCAGGACGTGGACCTGGTCGAGCTGACGATGGAGGCGGTGCGCGACTTCGTGCCACGGGCGATGGACAAGCGCATCGACCTCGGCTACGAAGGCCCGGAAGGCGGCGCCCAGGCGCATCTGTCGGGCCAGCCGGTGCTGCTGCGCGAGCTGGTGCGCAACCTCGTCGACAACGCCTTGCAGTACACCCCGGCCGGCGGCACGGTGACGGCGCGCGTCACGCCCGACCCCTTCGGCCAGGTCGTGGTGCTGCAGGTCGAGGACACCGGCCCCGGCATCACCCCGGCCGAGCGCGAACTCGTGTTCCAGCCCTTCTACCGCGCCCTGGGCACCAATGTCGACGGCAGCGGACTGGGCCTGGCGATCGTGATCGAGATCGCCCACGCCCACGGCGCCGAGGTCATCCTCGCCGACGCCCGGCCGCGCAGCGGTGCCACGGCGAGCAGCCCCGGCGCCTTGTTCACCGTGCGCTTCCCGGTTCGGGCCGCCGAGCCCTGAGCCGCGCCTGACGCGCTACGACATCATCAAGCGCCGCGACCGCGCCACCGACATCAGGATGCCGAGGCCGAAGCCCAGCGTCGTCATCGCCGTGCCGCCGTAGCTGATGAAGGGCAGCGGCACGCCGACGACGGGCAGGATGCCGCTCACCATGCCCATGTTGACGAAGGCGTAGGTGAAGAAGCTCAGGCTGATGGCGCCGGCGAGCAGCCGGCTGAAGGCGGTGGGCGCCTGGGCCGCGATCACGAGCCCGCGGAAGATCAGGAAGACGAAGCCCGCGAGCAGCACGAGCACGCCGGCGAGGCCGAATTCCTCGCAGAACGCGGCGAAGATGAAGTCGGTCGTGCGCTCGGGGATGAACTCGAGGTGGGTCTGCGTGCCCTTCATGAAGCCCTTGCCGTCGAGGCCGCCCGAGCCGATGGCGATCATGCCCTGGATGATGTGGAAGCCCTTGCCCAGCGGGTCGGTGCTCGGGTCGAGCAGGGTGCACACGCGGTGCTGCTGGTAGGCGCGCAGCAGCGGCCAGTGGAAGCCGGGTCGACAGATCGTGGGCTCGCTGACGATGATCGCGACCACCCCGGCCGCGGCCAGCAGCAGCGCCGGCAGCACCAGCTTCCACGACAGCCCGGCGAAGAAGATCACGTAGAAGCCGGCGGCGAGGATGAGAAGCGCGGTGCCGAGGTCGGGCTGCTTGATCACGAGGGCGGCCGGCAAGGCGAGCAGCAGCGACGCGATGACGAAGTCGAGCACGCGCAACTGGCCTTCGCGCTTCTGGAACCACCAGGCCAGCATCAGCGGCATTGCGATCTTCATGATCTCGCTCGGCTGGACCGGGACGCCCAGGTTGAGCCAGCGCGTCGCGCCCTTCTTGGTGATGCCGATGCCGGGCAGCGCGGTCGCGATCAGCAGCAGCACGCCGAGCACGTACAGCGGCACCGCGAGTTGCTGGAGCTTGTGCGGCGGCACCTGGGCGGCGAGGAACAGCACGGTCAGGCCGATCAGCATGTTGCGGCCATGGTCCTCGAAGCGCGTGCCGCTGTCGAAGCCGGCCGAATACATCGCCACGAGGCCGATCGCGGCAAG
Source organism: Burkholderiales bacterium (assembly GCA_028868875.1). Lineage (GTDB taxonomy): Bacteria > Pseudomonadota > Gammaproteobacteria > Burkholderiales > Burkholderiaceae_C > Rubrivivax. The sequence continues at coordinate 4,543 of JAGWTS010000126.1, forward strand.
CAGGGCCACCGCCAGCGCCAGCGGCAGGTCGAAGCCGATGAACACCGCGCGCAGGCGCCGCCACAGCGACGCGCGTTCGAAGACGACGCTCACCGCGCCGCCACCGTCTGGCGTGGCGCCAGCGCCGCCACCGTCGGCCGCAGGGCCGGCAGCGGCGTGCCGGGCACGGCGGAAGACGCAGGCAGTGCGGGCGCTGCCGCTGCGGCGTCGGCGAGCGGCGGCAACTGCCCCGGCAGCACGATGTCCTGGACCCGGCGCGGGGTGCCGATCGGCGTCACCGCCTTGCCTTGCTGCAGCGCCGCCATGTCGGCCTCGCTCGGGTACTGGCCCAGCAGCAGGTAGTCGAAGACGCGGCGCACGATCGGCGCCGCCGCCCCCGCGCCCCAGCCGGCGTTCTCGACGATGCACGCGACCACGACCTGCGGGTCGTCCAGCGGCGCCGCGCCGACGTAGAGCGAATGGTCGCGCTGGTACTCGGCGAGCTTGGCCGCGTCGTACTTCTCGTTCGCCTTCATCGTCACCACCTGCGCCGTGCCGGTCTTGCCCGCGCTCATGTAGGGCGCGCCGACGAAGACCGCCTTCGAGGTGCCGTCCTGGGTCACGCCGTACATGGCGCGCTTGAGCAGGTCGACCCAGGCTGGCTTGAAGGCCAGCGCGGGCAGCGCCTGGCCGGAGACGAGCGTGCGCTCGTGCGTCACGCTGTCCTCGATCTGGCGCACCACGCGCGGCTGAAAGCGCCGCCCGCCCGACAGCAGGGTCGAGATCCCGTCGGCCAGCTGCAGCATCGTGAAGTGGTTGTAGCCCTGGCCGATTCCCAGCGAAATCGTCTCGCCGGCGTACCACCGCTGTTGCGCGGGGCGCTTGTAGGCCTTGCGCTTCCATGCGGTGGAAGGCAGCAGCCCGGCGGCCTCGCCGTCGAGGTCGATGCCGGTCTTGCGCCCCAGCCCCATCGGCAGGATCAGGTCGTGGATGAGGTCGACGCCCATGTCGTTGGCCAGCGAATAGAAATAGACGTCGCTCGACTTGACGATGGCGCGAGCCATGTCCACGGGCCCGGTACCGTTTTCCTCGGAGCTGCGAAAGACATGGCCGCCGAAGGTGAAGGTGCCGCGGTCGTTGATGACCAAGTGCGGGTCGCGCTTGCCGCTTTCCAGCGCGGCCATCGCCATGAAGGGCTTGAAGGTCGAGCCCGGCGGGTAGGTGCCGCGCAGTGCGCGGTTGAGCAGCGGCTTGTCGATGCTCTCGTTCAGGGCGCGCCAGCTGTCGACGTCGATGCCGTCGACGAACAGGTTGGGGTCGAAGGTGGGCTTGCTGACGAAGGCCAGCACCTCGCCGTTGCGCGGGTCCAGCGCCACCAGGGCGCCGCGGCGGTCGCCGAACATCTGCTCGACCATCGCCTGCAGCTTGATGTCGATCGACAGCACCAGCTCGTCGCCCGGTGTCGCCGGGTGGGTCGACAGGCGCCGCACCGCGCGTCCGCTGGCGGTGGTCTCGACCTGCTCGACCCCGGTCGTGCCGTGCAGCTCGCGCTCGTAGCTCTGCTCGACGCCGAGCTTGCCGATCGAATCGGTGCCGCGGTAATTGGCCTGGTCCTCTTCGGGCCAGTCTTCCATCGCGTTCTTCTCGGCCTCGTTGATGCGCCCGATGTAGCCCAGCAAATGGCTGCCGACCTCGCCCAGCGGGTAGTTGCGGAACAGCCGCGCCTTGACCTCCACCCCGGGGAAGCGGAAGCGCTGGGCGGTGAAGCGCGCCACCTCCTCGTCGCTGAGCTTGGTGCGGATCGGCAGCGACTCGAAGCTCTTGCTTTCCCCGAGCAGGTGCTTGAAGCGGCGCCGGTCGCGCGGCTCGATCGTCACCACCTTGGCGAGCTGGTCGATCAGCGGCCCCAGGTCGCCGGCGCGCGACGGCGTGATCTCCAGCGTATAGCCCGAGTAGTTGGTGGCGAGCACGACGCCGTTGCGGTCGACGATGAGGCCGCGGCTGGGCGGGATCGGCAGCACCGCGATGCGGTTCGCCTCGGCCTGGGTCTGCAGGTCGGCATGGCGGTAGACCTGCAGGTACACCAGGCGCGCGAGCAGCAGCGAGAAGGCCAGCAGCACGAAGCCCGCAGCTGCGAGGAGCCGGCCGCGGAAGCGGCCGATCTCGCGCTCGAGATTCTTCATCTCGGTCATAAGGGCCGATTTTCGTCCGGGTCGGGGGCGCGGCGCTGCGGCGCGAGCAGCAGCCAGCTCGCGAGCGGCCACAGCAGCGCCTCGAAGCAGGGGGCCAGCAGCACCGGCCAGCCCGGGAACATGCCGCCGGCGGCCAGGCGCGCCAGCATCGCCACGACATGGGCGACGAAGAAGACCGGCAGCACGTGCAGCGTCTGCGCCGCGACGCCGAACCAGAGCAGGCGGCGGTGGATCGTGATCGCGCCGTAGCTCAGCAGCGTGTAGGCCAGCGCGTGCTGGCCCAGCAGCGCACCGTTGTTGACGTCCAGCAGCAGGCCGAAGAAGAAGGCGACACCGACGCCGACGCGGCGCGGCTGGTGCACGTTCCAGAACACGAGCACGAGGGCGAGCACATCCGGGCGCGCCGCCAGCCGCCCCAGCGGCAGCAGGCTGAAGGCGAACGCCGCCAGCAGCGTGAAGCCGATGAAGAAGGGGTTGACCGGCAGCAGCAGCTGGTCCGAACCGCGCGGCATGATCATCGCCGGCCGCCTCCGCGCCGCGCCGCCGCCGGCTTCGGCGCCGAAGCCGAAGCCGAAGCCGAAGCCGCGGCCTGCGGCGGCGGCGGCATCTGCAGCGCCAGCGGCTGCAGCACGAGGACGTGGCGCACGCCGTCGGGCGCCGCCGCCGGAGCCAGGCGGATCGAGGCAAAGCCGCTCGCGCCGCGGCGCTCGACGCTCACCACCTGGGCCACCGCCAGCCCCGGCGGATAGACGCCGTCGATCCCGCTCGTCTCCAGCTTGTCGCCGACCCGGACATCGGAATTGATCGACATGAAGCGCAGCTCCATTCCGCCGCCGCCGCCGAAGGCCGCGCCGCGCTGCTGGGTGCGGGGGTTGAGAACCGGGATCGCCGCGTCCTTGTCGGTGAGCAGGGTGACCTCGGAATTCAGCGCGTACACCCGCGTCACCTGGCCGAGCACGCCGCGCTCGTCGATCACCGGCGAGGCGAGCACGATGCCCTGGGCGCTGCCGCGGTCGATGAACACCTTGCGCGAGTAGGGGTCGGCAGCCTCGTAGAGCACCTCGGCCGCCTGCGAACGCACCTGCAGCGCCGGCTTCAGGCCGAGCAGGGCGCGCAGGCGCTCGTTTTCCTGGGCCAGGGCATCGGAACGCGCCGATTTCTCGGCCAGCAGGACGAGCTCGCGGCGGGCCTGGAGCTCGCCTTCGTGGGCCGCCTCGAGGCCTTCGAGGTAGCCGGCACCGCCGCTCGCGATCTCGACCGGCACCGCGGCCACGCGCTGCAGCGGCACGAGCGCCGTCGCCAGCGCCGAGCGCAGCGGCTCGACGAGCCCGAAGCGGGCATCCGACACCATCATGAAGATCGCCAGTGCGGCAAAGAAGATCAGCTTCGTGAGCGCCGGCGTGCCCTGGCGAAAAAACGGCGGCGGCGTCCGGTCGAGCGTTCCCAACGGCATCGGGGAATGCTCCTGCTGTTCAGTCCGGCGGCGTCACTCGGACGTGAAGATCGACCCCAGCCGCTCCATGCGCTCGAGCGCCATGCCGCAACCGCGCACGACGCAGGTCAGCGGATCCTCGGCGACGAGCACCGGCAGGCCGGTCTCTTCGGCGAGCAGGCGGTCGAGGTCGCGCAACAGGGCGCCGCCGCCGGTGAGCATCATGCCGCGCTCGGCGATGTCGGCGCCGAGTTCGGGCGGGGTCTGTTCGAGTGCGTTCTTGACCGCGCTCACCATCTGGTTCAGCGGGTCGGTGAGGGCCTCGAGGATCTCGTTGCTGCTCACCGTGAAGCTGCGCGGCACGCCTTCGCTGAGGTTGCGCCCCTTGACTTCCATTTCCTTGACTTCACTGCCCGGAAAGGCCGAGCCGATGTTCTTCTTGATCGACTCGGCCGTCGGCTCGCCGATCAGCATGCCGTAGTTGCGCCGGATGTAGTTGATGATGGATTCGTCGAACTTGTCGCCGCCGACGCGGATGCTGCCCTTGTAGACCATGCCGCCGAGCGAGATCACGCCGACCTCGGTGGTGCCGCCGCCGATGTCGACGACCATCGAGCCCGAGGCCTCGCTCACCGGCAGGCCGGCGCCGATGGCCGCGGCCATCGGCTCCTCGATCAGGTACACGTCGCTCGCGCCGGCGCCGAGCGCCGATTCGCGGATCGCGCGGCGCTCGACCTGGGTCGAGCCACAGGGCACGCAGATGATGATGCGCGGGCTCGGCCGCAGCACCGAGCGCGGGTGCACCATCTTGATGAACTGCTTGAGCATCTGCTCGGTGACGGTGAAGTCGGCGATGACGCCGTCCTTCATCGGCCGGATGGCCTCGATGTTGCCCGGCACCTTGCCCAGCATGGCCTTGGCCTCGCGGCCCACGGCCTGGATGGTTTTCTTGCCGTTCGGCCCGCCTTCGTGGCGGATCGCGACAACGGAGGGTTCGTCGAGGACGATGCCTTTGCCGCGCACGTAGATGAGCGTGTTGGCCGTGCCGAGGTCGATGGCAAGGTCCGTCGAGAAATAGCGACGCAGGGAAGCGATCATGTCGGGGAAAGCGGGTCGGGTCGGGGCTGGATGGGAGGCTTATCGCGCCGCACTGGGGCGGCGCTGGACTGCGCCTGGCCGGCAACCGACAGGGCTTGTGGGTAACCAGGGATAATACCCGATAGCCCCTGCGGCACCCGTTGCCGCCCTGCAATCCCGAGTGAATCTCCGCCATGGCCCTGACCCCCCAGGACGTGAGCCGCATCGCCCATCTCGCCCGCCTCGAACTGCGCCCCGAGGAACACGCCGAGATGCTGGTGCAGCTCAACGAGTTCTTCGACATCGTCGCGCGCATGAGTGCGGTCGACGCGAGCGGCGTCGAGCCGCTGTACACCCCGCTGTCGGCGCTGGCCGCGGTCGAGTTGCGGCTGCGCGAGGACGCGGTCACCGAGCGCGTCGACCGCGACGCGAACCAGAAGAGCGCGCCCGCGGTCGAGGACGGGCTCTTCCTCGTGCCCAAGGTGATCGAATGAAGCCGCATGAGATGGGGGTGGCCGAAATCGGCCGGGCGCTGCGCGCGCATGAGGTGTCGAGCCTCGAAATCACCGAACACCTGCTTACCAGATTGACCGAGCAGCAACGCCTGGGCGCTTTTCTTGCGACCGACGCCGACGCGGCGCGGGCCCAGGCACGCTCGGCCGACGCGCGGCTCGCGCAGGGCGCGGGCGGGCCCCTGCTCGGCGTTCCGGTGGCGCACAAGGACATCTTCGTGACGCGCGGCCTCGCCAGCACCGCGGGCTCGAAGATGCTCGCCGGCTACGCCAGCCCGTTCGACGCCACCGTCGTCGCACGCCTGACCGAGGCCGGCATGGTGACGCTGGGCAAGCTCAACTGCGACGAGTTCGCGATGGGCTCGGCGAACGAGAACTCGGCCTTCGGCCCGGTGCGCAACCCCTGGAACGAAGCGCGCGTGCCGGGCGGCTCCTCGGGCGGCTCGGCCGCGGCGGTGGCGGCGCGCCTCGTGCCCGCGGCCACCGGCACCGACACCGGCGGCTCGATCCGCCAGCCCGCGAGCTTCTGCGGCATCACCGGCATCAAGCCGACCTACGGCGTGTGCTCGCGCTACGGCATGATCGCCTTTGCGTCGAGCCTCGACCAGGCCGGGCCGCTGGCGCGCTCGGCCGAAGACTGCGCGCTGCTGCTCTCGGCGATGAGCGGCTTCGACCCGCGCGACGCCACCAGCGCCGAGCGCGCGCCGCAGGACTTCCACGCCCGGATGCTCGCCCCGCGCCCCGGCGCGAGCGCGGCGCGCCCGCTCGAAGGCCTGCGCATCGGCCTGCCGCGCGAGTTCTTCCCCGCCGCGCTCGCCGCCGACGTCGAGGCCGCGGTGCGCGCGGCGCTGGCCGAGCTCGAAAAGCTCGGCGCGACGCTGGTCGACGTGAGCCTGCCGCGCACCGAGCTCTCGATCCCGGTCTACTACATCATCGCCCCGGCCGAGGCGAGCTCGAACCTCTCGCGCTTCGACGGCGTCAAGTTCGGCCACCGCGCCGCGCACTACGCCGACCTCCTCGACATGTACAAGAAGACGCGCGCCGAAGGCTTCGGCCCCGAGGTCAAGCGCCGCATCATGATCGGCACCTACGTGCTCTCGCACGGCTACTACGACGCCTACTACCTGCAGGCGCAGCGCCTGCGGCGCATGATCGCCGACGACTTCCAGGCCTGCTTCAAGAGCTGCGACCTGATCGCCGGCCCGGTCGCTCCGACCGTGGCCTGGCAGATCGGCGCCCAGGGCGACCCGCTGCAGAACTACCTCGCCGACATCTTCACCCTGCCGGCGAGCCTGGCGGGCCTGCCCGGCATGAGCGTGCCGGCGGGATCCGGCGCCCACGGCATGCCGGTCGGCCTGCAGCTCGTCGGCAACTACTTCGACGAAGGCCGGCTGCTGCACGCCGCGCACGCGCTGCAGCAGGCGAGCGACTTCCACAGCCGCGCTCCCGCGGGAGTCTGACCACCATGGGAACCAGCCCCCTGATCCGCGGTTTCGAGGTCGTGATCGGCCTCGAGACCCACGCCCAGCTCTCGACCGCGAGCAAGATCTTCAGCGGCGCCTCGACCCGCTTCGGCGCCGCGCCCAACACCCAGGCCTGCGCCGTCGACCTCGCCCTGCCCGGCACGCTGCCGGTGGCCAACCGCGGCGCGGTCGAGCGCGCGATCCGCTTCGGCCTCGCCGTCGGCGCGAAGATCGCGCCGCTGTCGATCTTCGCGCGCAAGAACTACTTCTACCCGGACCTGCCCAAGGGCTACCAGATCAGCCAATACGAGATCCCGGTGGTGCAGGGCGGGCGCGTCGAGTTCGCCTTCGAAGGGCGGCGCAAGGCGGTCCAGCTCACGCGCGCGCACCTGGAAGAAGACGCGGGCAAGAGCCTGCACGAGGATTTCGCCGGCCAGACCGGGATCGACCTCAACCGCGCCGGCACGCCGCTGCTCGAGATCGTCACCGAGCCCGACATGCGCTCGGCCGCCGAGGCGGTGGAATACGCCAAGGCCTTGCACGCGCTCGTGGTCTGGCTCGGCATCTGCGACGGCAACATGCAGGAAGGGAGCTTTCGCTGCGACGCCAACGTCTCGGTGCGCAAGCCCGGCGCGCCTTTCGGCACGCGGCGCGAGATCAAGAACCTCAACAGCTTCCGCTTCCTGCAGCAGGCGGTCGATTTCGAAGTGCAGTGGCAGATCGACCGCATCGAGGACGGCCTCGCGGTCGAGCAGGCCACCGTGCTCTTCAATCCGGATACCGGCGAGACCCGGGCGATGCGCACCAAGGAAGATGCGCACGACTACCGCTACTTTCCCGACCCCGACCTGCCGCCCTTGGTGATCGCGCCCGAATGGGTCGAGCGCGTGCGCGCCGCGATGCCCGAGCTGCCCGCGGCCATGGCCGAGCGCTTCCAGCGCGCCGACGGCCTCTCGCCGGACGACGCCGCGCTGATGACGCAGAGCCTGGCCTTCGCGCGCTATTACGAATCGGCGCGCGACGCCTGCGGCAACGCCAAACTCGCCGCCAACTGGCTCATGGGCGAGGTCTCCAAGCGCCTGAACGCCGAAGGCCGGTCGATCGAGGAGGCGCCGCTCGCGCCGGCGCAGCTGGCGCGGCTCATCGGCCGCGTCGTCGACGGCACGGTCTCGAACGCCGGCGCGCGCCAGGTCTTCGACGCACTGTGGAGCGGGGCCGGCAGCGAGGTCGACGCCGTCATCGCCGAGCGCGGCCTGAAGCAGATGAGCGACTCCGGCGCGCTCGAGGCGATCGTCGACGCGGTGATCGCCGCGAACGCGAAGTCGGTCGAGGAATTCCGCGCCGGCAAGGACCGGGCCTTCAACGCGCTCGTGGGCCAGGTCATGAAGGCGAGCCAGGGCAAGGCGAACCCGGCCCAGGCCGGCGAGTTGCTGCGCAGCAAGCTGCGCAGCGGCTGAGGGCGCCGAGCCGGACGCTGCGGCGCCCTCAGCGCGGTGTCGAGGCCGCCGGCGCCGCCACCATCGCCGCGCCGAGCGAGCCCGGCGCGGCGCCCGCCCAGAGGCGGCGCAGGCGTTCGAGTTCGAGGTCGTAGTTGTGGTTGATGCGGTCGATCTCGACCTGCTGGCTCGCCACCGCGCTGCGCTGGGCTTCGGTCGCGGCGTCGTTGGCATCCAGCGCCTGCTGCAGCTTGAGCGGCAGCGGCTTGCCGGTGTAGAACTCGGTTTCTTCAACGAGCGGCTTGCGCTCCGCCGCGAGTTCGACCAGGCGCTTCTGCGAAGCCTGCATCGCCCGGCGCGGCGTCTGCAGCGCCGCCGCGCGGGCGCGCTGGTGGCTGGCTTCGTCGGGATAGCGCAACATCAGATTGCGGTCGCGCCGCACCGCGTCGGCCTGGCGCGCGCGCTCTTCGGCGGCGCGCCGCTCGCGCGCGTCCTTCTCGGCCCGCTCGTCCAGGGTGAGCGTCGGCGGCAGGATCGTGCGCAGCGAACCGTCGGCGTTGAGCACGCGCTGCTCCTTGGCGGTGCATGCGGGAATCGGGCGGTCGGCAGTGAGGCGCCGCCCCCTGTCGTCGACGCAGGTGTAGATCGCGCCGGCCTCGCCTGCGCGGCTCTGGGCCGCGACCGGCGCCGCCCAGGCCAGGCAGCAGGCCAGCAGCGACGCGCCCCGCCAGCGCCCCAGCGGCGTCATGTCGCACCGACTCCGTAGCGCGCGCGATAGGCCTGGACCGGCGCGGCATGGGCGCGCAGCGCGGGGTTGTCGACGCGGTCGAGGTAGGCGAGCAGGTCGTCCAGCGTGGCCACGGCGCAGACCGGCAGCCCGAGTTCGCGCTCGACATGCTGGACCGCCGACCAGGGCGCATCGCGCCCGCCCTCGACCGCACGCTCCTGGCGGTCGAGCGCAATCACGACGCCGGCCGGCACCGCCCCGGCGGCGCGGATCAGGGCGATCGACTCGCGCACCGAGGTGCCGGCCGAGATCACGTCGTCGACGATCAGCACGCGCCCGGCGACCGGCGCGCCGACGAGCAGGCCGCCTTCGCC
>JAGWTS010000127.1 GCA_028868875.1 Burkholderiales bacterium
CCTCGAACACGCTCATGTCCTGGACGGGGAAGCCGTTGCGGTTGAAGCGGAAGGCGCCGCGAACGGAGGCGAAGTCGGCGCTCTTCAGCGCGTCGCGCAACGCCGCGGGGTTGTCGGCCTTGCCGCCGGTCTTGCGCAGGGCGGCGTCGATGAGGCGCGCCGCGTCGAAGCCCTGCGCCGCATATTGCGAGGCGATGCGGCCGTAGCGCTTCTCGAAGGCGGCGGTGAATTCGCGGTTCGCCGGGTTGTTGGTGTCCGGGCCCCATTGCGCGCCCATCACGACGCCGAGCGCCGAATCGCGCAGCGCCGGCAAGGTGGTGCCGTCGGTGCCGACGCTGAGCAGCGGGATCTTGCCGAGCAGCCCGGCCTGGCGCATCTGCTTGACGAAGTTGACGCCCATGCCGCCGGGATAGAACGCAAACACCGCATCGGGGGCGGCGGCCTGCAACTGCGCCAGTTCGGCCGAGTAGTCGGGCTGGTTGATCTGGGTGAAGACTTCGGAGACCACCGTGCCCTTGTAGTAGCGCTTGAAGCCGGCCACCTGGTCCTTGCCCGACTGGTAGTTGGGCGCCATCAGCACCATCTTCTTGTAGCCCTTGTCGTTGGCGTACTGGCCCATCACCTCGGCCAGGGCGTCGTTCTGGAACGAGGTGAAGAAGAAGTTGGGGCTGCACTGCTTGCCCGCCAGCGGTGCCGGGCCGGCGTTGGAGCCGACGAAGGGAAGGCCGGAGTCGGCCAGCGGCTTCGCGACGGCCATCATCACGTTGGAGAAGGTGACGCCGGTGACGAGATTGACCTTGTCCTTCTCGATGAGCTTTTGCACCAGCTGCACGCCCAGGTCGGGCTTGAGCTGGTCGTCTTCCTTGACGAGATTGACGGCGGTGCCGCCGAGCTTGCCGCCGTTCTGGTCCACGGCCAGCATGAAGCCGTCGAGCTGGTCCTGGCCGAGCGCGGCGCCCGGCCCTGACAAAGTGGCCATGAAGCCGATCTTGACGTCGGCCTGCGCGGCCGATGCTGCCAGCGCCAGGGCCAGCACCTGGGCTGCCGCGGCGATCTTTCGGGCGATGATCTTGTTCACTTTCTCGTCTCCTTCTCTCTCGTCCAATCAGGGGGCACGCGGCGTCACGCCGCCAGGGCCAGTTGCTTCAATCCAAAGAACTCGCGGGCGTTCTCGCCCAGGATGCCGCGGCGCTGCGCCGGCGACAGGAACTCGGCCGAGCGCACGAGCTCGCCGATGCGCTGCTCGCCGAGCGGGAACGGATAGTCGGAGCCCAGCATCACGCGGTCGGCGCCCATCACGTCGACCAGCAGCTTCAAGGCGCCGGGCTCGAAGACGATTCCGTCGACGTGAAAGCGCCTGGCGTACTCCGAGGGCGGGCGCGGGCAATCCTTGCGCACGATGTCGCGGTGCTGCCAGGCGTTGTCGGCGCGCCCGAGCAGATAGGCAAAGCTGCCGCCGCCGTGGGCGAAGCAGATCTTCAGCGACTCGGGAATCCGCTCCATCGCACCCGAGAGGATGAGCGAGAGCATGCCGAGCTGGGTCTCGGCCGCCATCGACACGAGCCAGGGCAGCATCCACTTCTTCATGCGCTTGCCGCCCATCATGTCCCAGGGGTGGACGAGCACGGGAATCGACTGCTCGGCGCAGTGGATCAGGAAGTCGACGAGCTGGTCGTCGTCGAGGTCCTTGTCGCCCAGGTGGTTGCCGATCTGTACGCCGACGCAACCCGCGGCCTGGGCCCGCGACACCTCGGCGCAGGCCCGTTCCAGGTCCTGCAGCGGCACTTGCGACAAGGGCTGGAGCCGGGTTGGGTGGCGGGCGCAGAAATCGACCGCGAGGTCGTTCATGCGCGCGGCCCAGTCGGCTGCCTTGCGCGCGTCCCAGGCGTAGCCGAACATGACCGGCGTGGCGCAGACGAGCTGCATCGCCACGCCCTGCTGGTCGAGCTCGGCGACTCGATATTCCGGGTCCCACAAGGCGCGGTACACCGGTCGGAAGGGGCGCTCGCCGACCATGATCTCGCCCTGGACCGCGTCGGGGCCGATCGCGAGCCAGGGGGCGCGCTCGGCGTCGGCGGCATGGGCTTCCTCCCGGCTCAGCGCCGGGAAGAAATGGGAATGCATGTCGATCATCAGCGCCCCGCCTCGGCCAGGGTGCGGTGCCAGGTCTTGAAGTCGCGCCCGGGATGGATTTCGCCGCATTGCGGGCAGCGCCGTTCGTCCTCGGTCGTGGCGTAGAAGCGCTCGTAGACCGGCGGCAGGTCGGCGACGATGCTGTCCAACTGCATCTCGTAGCGCTTGACCAGGGTGCCGCACTTGGCGCAGCTCCATTGCAGGGCGTCGGGCTCGCCCTTGGGGCGCTGGCGCTCGATCACCAGGCACAGGCTGCCGGCCTCGGGGCGCTGCGGCGAGTGCAGCGTGTGCGGCGCCATCAGGAACATGTCGCCTTCGCGCAGGTCGACGCGCTCGTAGCGGCCGCGCTCCCACATCAGCAGGTAGGCGTTGCCCTTGAACTGGTAGAAGAACTCCTCGACCGGGTCGTCGTGGAAGTCGCTGCGCTCGTTCGGGCCACCGACCACGGTGACCATGAAGTCGCCGTCTTTCCAGATCTGCTGGTTGCCCACCGGTGGCTTGAGCAGAGGGGCGTGGTCGTCGAGCCAGCGCTGGAAGTTCAGCGGTCGTCCGTACTTGAATTGCATGGTCACGGTCCTCCAGGGTTAGGCCTGCGGCGGCTTGAAGGCCACCGCCTTGATCTCGATGAGCAGATTCGGGTGCGGCAGCTGGTGCACCGCCACCGTGGTGCGGGTGGGGCCGTCGTAGTCGAAGAACTCGGCCCAGACTTCGTTGAAGCCGCCGAAGTCGTTCATGTTGACGAGAAACACCTGGGTCTCGACCAGATCGGCAAGGTCCGCGCCCTCGCTCTTCAGGATGTCGCGGATGTTCTCGATGACGGCCCGGGTCTGGGCCCGGATGTCCAGCTTCGTGACCCCCATCGCGTCGACTTCGACGCCGACGAAGCTGTTGTCGGGGCGGCGCGAACTGGTGCCCGAGACGAACAGCAGGTCGCCTGCGCGCTTGACGTGCGGGAAGCGCCCGCGCGGCGTCGCCTTGCCGGCCACGACCGTCGCCTGAATGGCGTTTGAAGGGCCCGATGTGCTCATGCCGACTCCTGGGTTGCGGACCGCGTGGAAAAGGCCACCGCGCCCAGCGCCCCCTGGCCGCTGCCGACACGGCACTGCACATGCAGCCCGGGCGTCAAGGCCTCGGCCGCGGTGGCGCCGCCGGCCATGATGAGAGAGCCCGCGGGCAGGCTCATGCCGGCGCCATGCAGCAGCTTCGAGGCCTGCACCACCGAGCGCAGCGGCTGGCCCAGGATGGCGGCAGTGGAGCCGACCTGCACGTCGCGCCCGTCGAACTGCATGCGCACGCCGGCATTGGCCAGCCCCTCGAACCGGCGCGACCAGGCACCGACGACGAGGCCGGCCGAGGAACAGTTGTCGGCCACCACGCCTTCGAGGCTGAACTTGAAGTTGCGGTAGCGCGAGTCGATGATCTCCAGCGCCGGGGCCACGGCCTCGATGCACTCGGCGGCTTCGAGCGCGGTGAGCGGGCCGTCGATGACGCGGCGGGTGAGGAAGCACACCTCGGGCTCGACGCGAGGGTGGATGTAGCGCCCGAGGTCGACGCTGCCGCCGTCCTCTTCGATCATGGCGTCGGTGAGCAGGCCCCAGATCAGGCTGTCGACGCCCATCTGGACCATCTTGGCGCGGCTCGTAAAGCCGAGCTTGATGCCCTTCATGCGCTCGCCGCGCTCGATGCGGCGCCGGATCGAGGCGCGCTGGATCTCGTAGGCCTGCGCCAGGTCGAAGGCGCCGGCGGGAAAGGGGTCGACCTCGCGCTGCTCGCGCGCGGCGTCGTCGAGCAGTGCGGCGGCTTCCTGGATGATGTTCATGGGGTGGGCCTCCCTCAACAGCGGCCGAAAACGGCGCGCACCGAGCCCAGGCCTTCGATCTGGGCCGAGAACACGTCCCCCGGCCGCACCGGCACCATCGGCCCCAGGGCGCCCGTCATCAGCACGTCGCCGGCGCGCAGCGGCGTGCCCATGCGCACCAGCATGTCGGCGAGCCAGACCGCGGCGTTCAGCGGATTGCCCAGGCAGGCGGCGCCGCCACCCACCGACACCGGCTCGCCGCCGCGCTCCATCGCCATGCCGCAATCGGCCAGATCCAGCCGGGACAGCGCGACCGGCCGCGTGCCGAGCACGAAGAGGCTCGAAGAAGCGTTGTCGGCCACGGTGTCGGCGAGGCGGATGTCCCAGTTGGCAATGCGGCTGCCGACGACCTCGATCGCCGGCAAGGCATAGGCCGTGGCCGAGATCAGGTCGGCCACGGTGTGCCGGGCGTGGGTCAGGTCGCGATCGAGCACGAGCGCGATCTCGGCCTCGGCCTTGGGCTGCATCAGGCGCGACCAGGCGATCTCTTCGCCGTCGCCGACCGCCATGTCGGCAAACAAGGCGCCGAAATCGGGCGAGTCGACGCCGAGCTGCTTTTGCACCGCCTTGGAGGTCAGGCCGATCTTGCGGCCGACGAGGCGGCCGCCGGCTTCGATGCGGCGCCGGCTGATCGACTGCTGTACCTCGTAGGCCGCGCCCATCACGTCGCCGTCGATGGCGGCGGCTTCGATGCGCTCGCGCACCGGGGCGATGGGCTGGCCGCTGGCCGCCGCCTGCCACAGCAGATCGGCGATGGCCTGGACGCGCTCGTTCAACTGGGCTCTCCTCAGAATCATGGCCGCGGGTCCGGCGCCTGGTGGAAGGTGAACTCGATCTCCACCAAGGCCCCGAGCGGCAGCGCGGCGACGCCGAGCGCGGTGCGCGCGGGCGGTGCGATGTGCTCGAACTGGCGCTCCCAGACTTCGTTGAACTCGGCGAAGCGGTCGAAGCGGGTGGTGTAGACGCGGGCCGCGCACAGCTCGTGCAGCGTGAAGCCGTAGTCCGGCAGGGCCAGGCGCAGGTTGTCGAAGATGCGCTGGGTCTGCGCGCCCATGCTGCCTTCGACCAGGGTGCCGGTGGCCGGGTCGAGTGCGACCATGCCCGAGACGAAGCCGATACCGCCGCTCTTCACGCAAGGGGTGTAGCGAAACTTCGGCGGTGCCAGGCGCGCCGAGTTCAGCAGTTGGCGCCGATCGTGGTTCACAGCTTGACGCAGATGTTGGTGGTCTCGGAATAGAAGTCGAGCGAGTGGCGCCCGCCTTCGCGCCCCAGGCCGGAGAGCTTGCTGCCGCCGAAGGGCGTGCGCAGGTCGCGCAGGTACCAGGTGTTGACCCAGACGATGCCGGTGTGAAAGCGCCGCGCCACGCGGTGCGCGCGCGACAGGTTGGTGGTCCACAGCGTCGCGGCCAGGCCGTAGACCGAGTCGTTGGCGCGCGCCATCGCTTCTTCTTCGGTGTCGAAGGGCGCGATGTGGCAGACCGGGCCGAACACTTCCTCGCGCAGGCAGCGCGCCTGGTCCGCGAGGCCGGTCCAGATGGTGGGCTCGATGAAGGCGCCGTGGTCGCGCTCGTCGCCGAAGCGCGGCACGCCGCCGCCGCTGACGAGGGTGGCGCCTTCTTCGAGCGCCAGCTTGTAGTACGACAGCACCTTGGCCTGGTGCTTGCGCGAGATGAGCGAGCCCATGGCGACATCGGGCTCGTCGGGCCAGCCGATCTTGAGCTTCTCGGTGCGCTTCTTCAATTCGGCGACGAAGCGCTCGAAGATCGGCCGCTCGACGTAGACGCGCTCCGAGCACAGGCAGACCTGGCCCGTGTTGGTGAACGAGGAGCGCACGACGCCGTCGACCGCGGCGTCGAAATCGCAATCGGCGAAGACCAGCGCCGGGTTCTTGCCGCCGAGCTCGAACGACACCTCCTTCATGCCGTCGGCGGCCGCCTTCATGATGGTCGAGCCGGTGCGCGATTCGCCGGTGAAGGTGATGGCGTCGACCAGCGGGTGGCGGGTCATCGCCTCGCCGGCCGAATTCGGGCCGAAGCCGTGGACGAGGTTGAACACCCCCGGCGGCACGCCGGCTTCGTGGAAGGCCTCGGCCAGCAGCGTCGCCGACGAGGGCGTTTCTTCCGAAGGCTTGACGACCATCGTGTTGCCGCAGATGAGCGCGGGCCCGGCCTTCCAGGTCATCGACAGCAGCGGCAGGTTCCACGGCGAGATGCTGGCGACCACGCCCAGCGGCTTGCGCACGGTGTAGTTCATCAAGTCGGCGCCGTCGGCGGTGCGCATCTCGAAGAAGTCGCCGTGCGCCGCCTTGCCGAGGTCGGCAAAGGTGCGCAGGTTGAGCATGCCGCGGAAGACGTCGAGCTTCTTCGCCTGCTCGACGGGCCGGCCGGTGTCGGCGACCTCGGCGGCGACGAAATCGTCGAAGCGGCGCTCGATGACGTCGGCCACGCGGTGCAGCAGCTTCGCGCGCTCGTCCACGCTCATGGCGCCCCAGGGGCCGGCCAGGGCCTTGTGCGCGGACTGCACCGCCTGGTCGACGAGGGCCGCATCGGCCTCGTGGACCTGCGCCAGCACATGGCCGTCGAGCGGGCAGACGTTGTCGAAGCGTTTGTCGGTGGAGACGAATTCGCCGCCGACGTAATTGCGCAGCGAGGTCAGGCTGGGCGGGAGCGCGAAACGAGCGGGCATCGGGGCCTTCCGGGGTCAGGGCGCCCGCAGTCTCGATCAGTAAAGTTTTGTTGTATAGCGAAAGTTTGTGCGCTATCTATAACGTCGGCGACTACATCAAGCGGGCCCCGTCCGGCCCGAACGAACCCGGGACGAGATCAGCTCACCTCGCAAGCCAGCTCGAAATGCTCCACCACCGGCGGTGCCGCGAAGAAGGGCCCGACGATCGCGCGCCACTGCCCAAAGAGCGGCCCCTGCCTGAACGCGACCGTGTGGTCTTCGAGCGTTTCCCACTGGATCTGCAGCACGAAGCGCTCGGCGCTTTCGATGCCCTTGTAGACCTTGGCGCCGCGAAAGCCCTGGGCCTGGCTGATCACGGTGGCCAGCCCGCGTTGGATGGCTTCTGTGAAGGCGGCCTGCTGGCCGGGCTGGATGAGGATGTCGGCGTGTTCGAGGATCATGGCGTGCTCCGGGTTGAGGGACCGGTCGCATTGTCCACGCGCCCCCGGGAGGCCGGCCGATTCAAACCCCGAGGCGCCGCCCCAGCTCGTCGCGGTCGAGCGCGTCCGATTCGCCTTCCATCACGACCAGGCCTTTCTCCAGCACGATCGCGCGGTCGGTATTCGCCAGCACCTCGCGCACGTTGCGGTCGACGAGGAGCGTGGACAGGCCGCTCGCGCGCACGAGCGCGATCACGCGCCAGATCTCGGCCACCACCAGCGGCGCCAACCCTTCGGTGGCTTCGTCGAGCACGAGCAGGCGCGGGTTCGTCATCAGCGCGCGGCCGATCGCGAGCATCTGCTGCTCGCCGCCGCTCAGCTGCTGGCCGCCGTGGTTCAGGCGTTCGGCCAGGCGCGGAAAGAGTTCGAGCACGCGCTCGAAGGTCCAGTCGGTGCGGCCGTCCGGGCCGGGGCGGGCCGACATCACCAGGTTCTCGCGCACCGAGAGGTTGGGGAAGATGGCGCGGCCTTCGGGCACGTAGCCGATGCCGCGGCGCACGATGCGCTCGGTCGGCTGGCCGGTCACGACCTCGCCCATCCAACTGACCCGCCCCGAGGCCGGCCGCACGAGGCCGAGCACGCTGCGGATCAGGGTCGTCTTGCCCATGCCGTTGCGCCCGAGCAGGCCCAGGGCCACGCCGGCGGGCAATTCGAAGCTCACGCCGCGCAGCACGTGGCTGTCGCCGTAGTAGGTCTCGAGGGCTTCGACCGCGAGCATGGTGTCAGTCGTGGCCGAGGTAGGCCGTGCGCACCTCGGGGTTGGCGCGGATCGCGGCCGGCGCGTCGCTCGCGATGACCTCGCCGTTGACCATCACCGTGATGCGGTCGGCGATGCGGAACACCGCCTCCATGTCGTGCTCTACGAGCAGGATCGCGTGCCCCGGGCGCAGCGAGGTCAGCAGCTGCAGCATGCGCTCGCTCTCCTCGGCGCCCATGCCGGCCAGGGGTTCGTCCAGCAGCAGCACGCGCGGCGCCGTGGCCAGGCACATCGCGATCTCGAGCTGGCGCTTGGCGCCATGGCTCAGGCTGCCGGCACGCAGCGCGGCGAACCCGTCGAGCCCGGCAGCGGCCACCGCGTCGCGCGCGATGCGCGTGCTTTGGGCGCAGTTCGCCGCGTTCTCCCACAGTGCCCAGGGCCGGGTGTGGGCGGCCTGGGCGCAGAGGCGGCAGTTCTCGAAGACGCTGAAGTCCTCGAAGATCGTCGTGCGCTGGTAGCTGCGGCCGATGCCGGCGCGCGCGCGCCGCGCCTGCGGCCAGCCGGTGATGTCGGTGCCGGCCAGCGTCACGCGCCCGCCGCTGGCCCCGGTCTCGCCCGAGAGCAGGTTCACCAGGGTCGACTTGCCGGCGCCGTTGGTGCCGATGAGCGCATGCACTTGGCCCGTCTCGAGCTCCAGCGAGACCCGGTTCACCGCGGCCAGGCCGCCGAAGCGCCGCGTCAGGTTGGTGCAGGCGAGCAGGGCGCTCAACGCCGGCTCCTGCGCAGCGAGGGCAGGCCGATCAGGCCCTTGGGCAGCCAGGCGACGAAGACGATGATCGTCAGGCCCAGCGGCAGCTGCCAATGGTCGGCGAGCGTCTGGCCCACGAGCGCCGGCGTCGCGAAGAGCTCCTCGAGCAGCACGAAGGCGGCGGCACCGATCACGGCACCGCGCAGGTGGCCGATGCCGCCGAGGATTACCATCAGCAGCACGGCCCCGCTTTGCTTCCAGCCCAGCAGTTCGGGGTTGACGTAGCCTTCGCGCAGCGCGAGCAGGCAGCCCGCGAGCCCGGCGAGCGCGCCCGCGACGACGAAGGCCGCGAGCTTGTAGCGGTAGGTCGAGAAGCCGGCCGCGCGCATGCGCTGTTCGTTGTCGCGGATGCCGGCCAGCGCGTGGCCGAAGCGCGCGCGCCGCAGCAGCGCCAGCAAGGCGTACACCGCCACCAGCGCGCCGAGCGCGATGAAGTGGAACTGCAGCCGTTCGCCGCTGTCGAGCGGGCCCAGGCGCGGCTTCGCGTTCAGGTAGATGCCGTCGCTGCCGCCGCCGTAAGGCGTGTCGTGGAAGACGAAGTAGGCCATCTGCGCGAAGGCCAGCGTCACCATGATGAAGTACACGCCCTTGGTGCGCAGGGACAGCGCGCCCACGACCAGGGCCAAGAAGGCCGCCGCCGCCATCGACGCGAACAGCACCCAGGCGAGGTTGCCGGGCTCGGACTCGGGCGACGCGAACACCGCGACATAGGCGCCCAGGCCGAAGAACGCGGCGTGTCCCAGGCTCACGAGTCCGGTCATGCCCACCAGCAGTTCGAGGCTGAGGGCGAAGACCGAGAACACCATGATCTTGCTGACGAGGTCCGAACCGTAGGGCGAGAGCACGAGCGGCGCCAGCGCCAGCAGCAGGGCGGCGACGAGGGGCAGCGCGCGCGCGATCGGTACCGCCTTCATCGCTTCAGGCGCCCCGCTTCATCAGCCCCTCGGGCCGCCAGACCAGCACCAGCGCCATCAGCAGGTAGATGCCGATGCCCGAGAGCTGGGCGAAGAAGACCTTGCCGAAGGTGTCGACGAAGCCCACGAGCAGCGAGGCGACGAGGGCGCCGGTGATCGAGCCGATGCCGCCGATGACGACGACGACGAAGCAGACGATGAGCACGCCGGCGCCCATGCCGGGATAGACGCTGGACATGGGCGCGGCGATCATGCCGGCCAGGGCCGCGAGCGCGACGCCGCCGGCGAAGACGATGCGGTACAGGCGCACGATGTCGATGCCGAGACCGCGCACCATCTCGCGGTTGCTCGCGCCGGCGCGGATCATCATGCCCAGGCGTGTGCGGTTCACGACCCAGTAGAGCCCGGCGCCGACGACGAGGCAGGCCCCCGACGCGAACAGGCGGTAGACCGGATACGTCATCAGGCTGCCCAGCGGCACGGTGCCGGCGAGCCAGGGCGGGGCCGCCACGCCATGGACGTCGTTGCCCAGCAGGATCGAGCGCAGCTCCTCGAAGACGAGGATCAGCGCATAGGTCATCAGCACCTGCTGCAGGTGGTTGCGCTCGTACAGAAAACTGAAGAACACCCACTCGAGCAGGTAGCCGAAGACCGCGGCGAGCAGGGTGCCGGCCACCAGCATCGAGACGAAGTGGCCGCCGAACAGCGGCGCGAGCGTGAAGGCCAGGTAGGCCCCGGCCATGTAGAAGCTGCCGTGGGCGAGGTTGATCACGCCCATGATGCCGAAGATGAGGGTCAGCCCCGAGGCGAGCAGGAACAGCAGCAGGCCGTACTGGACGGCGTTCAGGCACTGGACGAGAAAGGTCGCGAAGTCCAAGGCGGCGCTGGTGGGCAGGCGGGGCGGGCGATTATGGACGAGGCTCCCGTCGCGGCCGGCGCTGCGGACGAGGCACTCGTTACAGCTTGCAGCCGCGCCCCGGGTCGGCCAGGGCGCGCACGGCGATGTCGACTAACTCGTTGTACTTGCCCTTGACCTCGCGCAGATAGATGTCCTGGATCGGGTTGTGCTGCGGCGAGAGCGCGAAGCGCCCGCGCGGGCTGTCGATCTTGGCGCGGGCGATGGCGGCGTCGAGCTTGTCGTGCTGGCTGATGTCGCCCTTCACCGCGGCCAGGCCGGCGCCGAGCATCTGCGCCGCGTCGTAGCCCTGCACCGCGTAGACGTCGGCGTTCTGCTTGTAGGTCAAGGCGAAGCTCTTGCGGAAGGCGTTGTTGCGCGGCGTCTCGAGGTTGTCGGCGTAATGCAGGGTCGAGAGGATGCCCTCGGCGCTCGCGCCCTGGGCCTCGATCGTGCCGTCGGTGAGAAAGCCCGAGGCCACCAGCGGCACCGTCTTCTTCAAGCCCGCGGCGTCGTAGTCCTTGACGAACTTCACCGCGCCGCCGCCGGCGAAGAAGGCGAACACCACGTCGGGCTTCTGCGCCGCGATCTCGGTCAGCAAGGCCTGGAACTCGACGTTCGGGAACGGCACGCCGAGGTCCTTGACGACCTTGCCGCCGGTCTTCTCGAAGCCTTCGGTGAAGCCCTTGACCGTCTCCTGGCCGGCCGCGTAGTTCCAGGTGATGGTCATCGCCCGGCGGTAGCCCTTCTTCGCCGCGACCACGCCCGCGGCATAGCCCGGCTGCCAGTTCGAGAACGAACTGCGGAAGATGTTGGGCGCGCACTGGGCGCCGGTGATGGCGTCGGCGCCGGCGTTCGGCACGATGAGCAGGGTCTTGCTTTCCTTGGCCGCGCGCGCCATCGCCAGCGCCACGCCCGAGTGCACGGTGCCGATGAGCACGTCGACCCGGTCGCGCCGGATGAGCTTGTTGACGTTGTCGGTGGCCTTGCTCGGATCGCTCTCGTCGTCGACCTTCACGTATTGCAGCTCGCGCCCGCCGAGCTTGCCGCCCTGCTCCTGCACGTAGAGCTTGAAGCCTTTCTCGATCATGTCGCCCAGGGCGGCGTAGGTGCCGCTGTAGGGCAGCATCAAGCCCACCTTCAGCGGCGCCTGCTGTGCCGCGGCGGGCAGGGGAATCGAGCCCGCGGCCAGCAAGGCCGCGGCGAAGAGAAGCGGTGATTTCATCGGGCCTCCAGGCACCTGTCGATCGAAGAAGGCGAGCATGCCGCGCCGCGTGGCGGGCGCGGCCTAGGGTATGCGCTTAGCCGGCGCCGGGGCCCGGCCAAGGGCGACCCGAGCGGGAATCAGACTCGTTCCAGGACGAGCGCGATGCCCTGGCCGACGCCGATGCACATCGTGCACAACGCGTAGCGCCCCCCGCTGCGCTGGAGCTGGTTCACCGCGGTCGTGGCCAGGCGGGCGCCGCTCGCGCCCAGGGGATGGCCGAGCGCGATCGCGCCGCCGTTCGGGTTCACGCGCGCATCGTCGTCGGCCAGGCCCAGGTCGCGCAGCACCGCCAGGCCCTGGGCGGCGAAGGCCTCGTTGAGCTCGATCACGTCGATCTGGGCCAGCGTCAGGCCGGCGAGTTCGAGCACCTTGCGCGTGGCCGGCGCCGGGCCGATGCCCATGATGCGCGGCGTGACGCCGGCGGTGGCCATGGCGACGACCCGGGCGCGCGGCGTCAGGCCGTGGCGCGCCGCCGCGGCTTCGCTCCCCACGAGCAGGGCGCAGGCGCCGTCGTTCACGCCCGAGGCGTTGCCCGCGGTCACGCTGCCTTGCGGGTGGACGATGGGCTTCAACTTCGCCAGCGCTTCGAGCGAGGTCGAGCGCGGATGCTCGTCGCGGGCGACGACGATCGGATCGCCCTTCTTCTGCGGCAGCGTCACGGGGCAGATCTCGGCGTCGAAGACGCCGGCCTGCTGCGCCGCGACCGCCTTCAACTGGCTCGCCAGCGCCATCCGGTCCTGGGCCTCGCGCTCGATGCCGAACTGGCGCGCCACGTTCTCGGCCGTCTCGGGCATCGAGTCGATGCCGTATTTCGATTTCATTGCCGGGTTCACGAAACGCCAGCCGATGGTCGTGTCGTAGACCGCGTTGCTGCGCGCGAAGGCGGTCTCGGCCTTGGGCATCACGAAAGGCGCGCGGCTCATGCTCTCGACGCCGCCGGCGATCATCAGCGCGGCCTCGCCGGCCTTGATCGCGCGCGCGGCGCTGCCCAGCGCGTCGAGGCCGGAGCCGCACAGGCGGTTCACGGTCGACCCCGGCACCTCGATCGGCAGCCCGGCCAGCAGTGCGGCCATGCGCGCGACGTTGCGGTTGTCTTCGCCGGCCTGGTTGGCGCAGCCGTAGATCACGTCGTCCAGCGCCTGCCAGTCGAGCTGCGGGTGGCGGGCCATCAGGGCGCGGATCGGCAGGGCGCCGAGGTCGTCGGTGCGCACCGAGGCGAGGGCGCCGCCGTAGCGGCCGAAGGGGGTGCGCTGGGCGTCGCAGATGAAGGCGTGGGTCATGGCGGGATTCTCGCTGGAAGCTCCGGGAGGAACAGGGGGGCGGCCCCGGATCGAATCTCGGCGAGGCCCGGGCCGCGGCAGGCGCTCGAAGAGTTTGACACCGCGGCCGGCGTTCTTGCGATTGCCGACCAGTTGTTCGTATAAAGAACTCAGGTGCGTTTAAAGAACATTGTAAATCCTGCGACGAATGCCCGGTCGAAGCCGCTTGCGGCGCCTCAAGTCGCGCAGCGGCCGGCCGAAATGGCGGGGAGCGCGCGGTTCGCCTGTCGCGCATTCATGGGAGAGAGGGCGTCGATGTCCCAGCAAATTGCGGTTCAGGACCTGCGGGTCGGCATGTACGTTCACCTCGAACTGGGGTGGATGGCGCATCCGTTTCCGTTGTCGAGCTTCAAGATCGAATCGGCCGAGCAGATCGCCACCATTCGCGGCCTGGGCCTGAAGCAGCTGCGCTGGGAGCCCGAGCGCAGCGACCCCGAAGCCCCGGCCGTCGCGGCGGCCGTGGAGCCGCCCCCGGCGCCGGTCGAGACCCCCGAGCAGGCCGCGGCAAGCGAGCGCCGCGCCGCGCTCGCGGCCCAGCGCGCCGCCGCCACCCTGGCCGAGCGCCAGTACGCCGAGGCCGGCC
>JAGWTS010000128.1 GCA_028868875.1 Burkholderiales bacterium
AGCACGCGCTTGGTGCTGCCCTCGCGGATGGCCTTGACGTCGCGGCTTTCCTGCAGCAGCTCGCGGCTGACGTTCAGCGGCAGGTCGGCCGAGTCGATCACGCCCTTGACGAAGCGCAGGTAGACCGGCATCAGCGCCTCGGCGTCGTCCATGATGAAGACGCGCTTGACGTAGAGCTTGACGCCGCCGCGCTTGTCGCGGTTCCAGAGGTCGAAAGGCGCCTTCGCCGGCACGAACAGCAGCTGCGTGTATTCGCTGCGGCCCTCGACCCGGTTGTGGGTGTAGGCCAGCGGCGCCTCGCTGTCGTAGGAGATCTGCTTGTAGAACTCCTGGTACTGGGCGTCGGTGATCTCGCTCTTGCTGCGCGTCCACAGCGCTGCGGCCTTGTTCACCGTCTCCCATTCGTCGGTCGTGACCTGCTCCTTCTTCTCTTCGTCCCACTTCTGCTTCTTCATCAGGATGGGCAGCGAGATGTGGTCGGAATACTTGCTGACGATGGATTTCAGCTTCCACTGCGAGAGGAACTCTTCCTCGCCTTCGCGCAGGTGCAGCGTGACGGCGGTGCCGCGCTGCGGACGCGTGATGGTCTCGACCTCGAAGTCGCCGCTGCCCTCGCTCGTCCAGCGCACGCCTTCTTCGGGGGCGAGTCCGGCGCGGCGCGATTCGACCGTGATCCGGTCGGCGACGATGAAGCCCGAGTAGAAGCCGACGCCGAACTGGCCGATCAGGTTGGCGTCCTTCTTCTGCTCGCCTTCGAGCCGGGCCATGAACTCGCGCGTGCCGCTCTTGGCGATCGTGCCCAGGTGCGCGACCGCCTCGTCGGCGCTCATGCCGATGCCGTTGTCGGTGATCGTGATCGTCCTGGCCGTGGCGTCGAAATCGACCCGCACCTCGAGGGTGGGCGCGTCCTCGAACAGCGCCGGCTTGTCCAGGGCCTCGAAGCGCAGCTTGTCGCAGGCGTCGGAGGCGTTGGAGACGAGCTCGCGCAGGAAGATCTCCTTGTTCGAGTACAGCGAATGCGTGACGAGGTGCAGGATCTGCTTGACCTCGGCCTGGAACGACAGGGTTTGTTTTTGCATGCTCATGCTAGAAGGAAAACCGGTGGTTGCGCCCGCGCCCGGCGCCAGAAGCTGACCGGGCGGACTGGACATAAGGCCACCCCGGCCGCTTTCAAGGGGCCGGGGCGACGGCGCGCTGCGGGCTGCGGGCTGCAGCGCCAGGCGCGAGCGTACCAGTGGCGGCGGGCGCCGCGTCTCGAGCCGGGGTGGCTTTGCCACCTTGCTCGAGCCCCTGCAGGGGGACGGGCCGGGCGCGGCCCGGCCCTGGGGGCGCTCAGGCGCCGAGGTGGGCCAGGCGCGCGGGCTCGATGACCTCGATCCAGTAGCCGTCCGGATCCTCGACGAAGGCCACATCCTTCATCTTGCCCTGGTCCGGGCGCTTGACGAACTTGACGCCGTTCTCGTCGAGCCAGCGCACCGCCGCGTCGAGATCGGGCACCGAGAAGCAGATGTGGCCGAATCCCTGGGGCTGGGCGTTGCCGTTGTGGTACTTGAAGCCGGGGTCGGCCTCGGTGCCCCAGTTGTGGGTGAGCTCGAGAATGCCGCGCTGGGCGAAGGTCCAGCTCGTGCGCTCGGGGGCCGCTTCGGGCGGCGCGGCGTCTCCGGCCTGGGGCCGGTGCAGGAAGTAGAGCGAGAACTTCATCTCCGGGAAGTCGAGCTTGCGCAAGGCGCGCATGCCGAAGACCCGGGTGTAGAACTCGAGCGAGACCGC
Organism: Burkholderiales bacterium; assembly: GCA_028868875.1. GTDB lineage: Bacteria > Pseudomonadota > Gammaproteobacteria > Burkholderiales > Burkholderiaceae_C > Rubrivivax. The sequence goes on from JAGWTS010000128.1 coordinate 1,771, forward strand.
CGGGTCCTTGACCCGCAGCATGCTGTGGTTGAGGACGAAGCCCTCGCTCGCCGCGGAAGGGCGGGCGACGACGCCGGGGTGGGTTTCGCTGTCGAAGCTCATCGGATGCAGATGCAGGATGCGGGCCGAAGCCGGCGGGGTGGACGGTGCTGGTGATTCAGGCGGTTCAGGCGGCCCGGACTGCAGGGGCGCGCAGCGCGGGCAGGGGCAGGACAGGCGCAAGCGCCGGCTGCTGCTGCTCGCGTTCGCTTTTGATGAGCCGCCTTTGGAGGTAGCGCATGCAGGTCACGCGCAGGAACGAGGCGAAATTGGGCACCTCGCCGCGGTGCGCCAGGATCTCGTCGTGGAACAGCGCGATCAGGGCGTTGGTCGTGCGGCCTTCTTCCTCGGCCATCTCGGCCAGGATGTCCCAGACCATGTTCTCGAGCCGGATGCTCGTGAGCACGCCGTGGATGCGCACCGTGCGCGAGCGCTGCTCGTACTGGATCGGGTCGGCCTTGACGAAGAATTCGCACATCGTTGGTTTCTCCCGCCGGCTTCAGATCGCCCGCGTACTCATCTGGCGCGCAATGTACTCGGCCTGGCGGATTGCCAGCGACACGATCGTGAGCGTCGGGTTTTCGGCGCCGCCCGAGCTGAACTGGCTGCCGTCGCTGATGAAGAGGTTCTTCATGTCGTGGGTCTGGCCATGCTTGTTGCAGACGCTGTCGCGCGCCGAGGCCCCCATGCGGCAGGTGCCGAGGTTGTGCGTGCTCGGGTACGGCGGCGTGCGGAAGGACTTGATCGCGCCCGCCGCGGCGTAGATGTTCTGGCCGAGCGTGAAGGCGTGCTCGCGCATCGCGACGTCGTTGGGGTGGTCGTCGAAATGGACGTTGGGCACCGGGTTGCCGAACTTGTCGAGGACATCGGGGTTGAGCGTGACGCGGTTCGTCGCGCGCGGCATGTCCTCGCCCACCAGCCACATGCCGGCGAGGTTGGCGTAGTTGTCCATGTACTCGGCGAACTCGGCGCCCCAGCCGCCCGGATTCAGGAAGGCGGCCATGAAGGGCACGCCCAGCGACAGCGTTTCGAGCTCGTAGCCGCCGGCAAAGCCGCGCTTCGGGTCGTGGCGGGCTTCGTCGCGCACGATGCCGGCCATGGTCGTGCCGCGGTACATGTGGACCGGCTTGTCGAACATGCCGTAGACCGAACCCGTCATGTGGCGCATGTAGTTGCGCCCGACCTGGCCCGAGCTGTTGGCCAGGCCGTCCTTGAAGGTATTCGAGGCCGAGAGCAGCAGCAGCCGCGGCGTCTCGATCGAATTGCCGGCGACGCAGACGACGCGCGCGCGCTGGCGCTGTTGCTTGCCGTCCTTGTCGACGTAGACCACGGCGCTGGCCTTGCCCGCCGCGTCGTGCTCGATGCGCACGACATGGCTTTCGGGGCGCAGGTCGAGGTGGCCGGTGGCTTCGGCCTTCGGGATCTCGGTGTAGAGCGTGCTCCACTTGGCGCCGCTCTTGCAGCCCTGGAAACAGAAGCCGACCTGCAGGCAATGGCTGCGGCCGTCGCGCGGCCGGCTGTTGATCGCCATGTGCCCCGTGTGAACCTCCTTGTAGCCGAGCTTGGTGGCGCCGGCGTACATCACCTTGAAGTTGTTGTTGCCCGGCAGCCCCGGGATGCCGTGGGTGCGCGTGACGCCCATCTTGTCTTCGGCGCGCGCGTAATAGGGCTCGAGCTCGGCCAGGGTCAGCGGCCAGTCGATCAGGTTGGCGCCGGCGATCTCGCCGTAGGTCGTGCGCGGCTTGAACTCGTGCTCCTGGAAGCGCAGCGAAGCCCCGGCCCAGTGGGTGGTCGTGCCGCCCACGGTCTTGCAGATCCAGGCCGGCAGGTTCGGGAAATCGCGCGCGACGCGCCAGTTGCCCGAGGTCGTGCGCTTGTCGAGCCAGGCGAGCTGGCCGAAGGACTTCCATTCGTCGTTGATGAAGCTGGCGCTGGACTGGCGCGCGCCGGCTTCGAGGACGACGACCTTGATGCCTTTCTGGCACAGCTCGTTGGCCAGGGTGCCGCCGCCGGCGCCCGAGCCGATGATCACGACCGGGCTGCGGTCGTCGAAATCGATAGTGGCCATCTCGTCTCCTGGGTGGGCTGGTTCGGTCAGCCGAGGTCGGGGGCGGGGCTCGCCGATTCCGGCGGCGCCGGCAGCCAGGTCAAGTCCTGGAAGCCGCGCAGCAGATAGCCGCCCTTGTCGAACGACGCCCCTTCGTAGCCGAAGACGGCGAAGGCCATTTCGTTGTCGTAGAGCGAGGTGACGCATTGGCCGCGCACCAGGGAGAAGAAGGGGTTGCCTTCGATGGCCTTGACGATTTCCAGCCGCCGCGCCGGGCTGGCCTCGACGAAGCTGCCGTCGGCGGCCTTGTCGAGCGCGGCCACGCCTTCGCGCAGCGTGGCGAGCGAATCGGCCTTCGCGTCGAGGTCCTTGACGAGCAAGGCGTAGACCGCGTCGGGCAGCTTGTCGTGCGGATACAGCGTGCGCCCCATCGCGAGCAAGGCCGCGCCTTCGGGCTGGGTCAGCGCGTGCAACTCGAGCGCCCAGGCGGTGGACGGGGCGAGCGCGGCGAGCAAGGACCCCGTGGCCAGGCTGCCGAAGAGCACGCCGGTGCCGCCGAGGAATTCGCGCCTGGACAGCGCCGGCGCGGATGGGCGCTGGGGCGCGATGGGAATCGTGCGCATGACTTGTCTCCTGTTTTCGGCCTGCTTCGGTGCGACGAAGTCTTGCACCGAGCGGCCGGGGGCTGGTTTTAACCAGCTACCTACAGGGAAAGTCCGGGGGAGCGGCTTATTCGGCCTTGATTCCGGCGGCGCGGATCACCGCGCCCCAGCGCTGGATCTCCGACTCGAGCAAGGCCTGGAGCTCGGCCGGGCTGCCTGCGGCCAGGCGCAGGCCGAGCGGCGCGAGCTTGGCCCGCAGCGCCGGCGCGGCGACCGCTTCGCGCAGCGCGCGGTTCAGGCGCTCGACCACCGCAGCCGGCGTGCCGGCCGGCGCGGCGAGGCCGTTCCAGGAGGCGACGCGGTAGTCCGCGACCCCGGCCTGCTCGACCGTCGGCACCGCGGGCAGAACCGGCAAGCGCCGTTCGGTGGCCACCGCGAGCGCCTTGACCGCGCCCGCCGAGACCTGGGGCAGCATGGGGGCCAGCACCTCGAAGGCGAGGTCGGCCTCGCCCGAACGCAAGGCGGCGACGACCGCGGGCGTGCCCGGATAGGGGATGACCTGGAACTGGACGCCGGCGCGCATCGCGAACAGCCGCGCCGCCAGGTTCTGCGTGCTGCCGACCGCGATCGTCGCGACGTCGAGGCGGCCCGGCTTCGCCCGGGCCTCGGCCACCGCGTCGCGCAGACCCGCCCAGCGCGTGGCCGCGGGGGCGAAGAGGCCGATGTCGAAGAAGGCCAGGCTGCCGATGGGCGCGAAGGCCTTCGTCAGGTCGTAGGGCAGCTTGCGGAACAGGCCCACGCTCAAGGCGTTGCTGTTGTTCAGCAGCAGCAAGGTATAGCCATCGGGCCTGGCGCGGGCCACCACCTCGCTGGCGACGATGCTGCCGGCGCTCGGGCGGTTCTGCACCACCACCGGCTTGCCGAGCGAGGCGCCCATCTGCTCGGCCGCGGCGCGCGCCGTGAGGTCGGCGATGCCGCCGGGGGCGAAAGGCACGATCAGGGTGATTGCGCGCTCGGGCCAGGCGGCGGCGCGGGCCTCGGTGAACGCCGCACTCAACGGCGCCGCGATGCCGGCCGCGAGCAAGCGGCGGCGCTGGAAGTCGGTCATCAAAAGTCCTCGGTATCGATCTCGGCCTGGCTGGCCGGGTTGTAGCGCGGACCGACCACATTGGCCCGGTTGATGAGCGCGTCCAGGCGCTGGATCTGCCCGGCATCGAGCCGGACCTCGGCCGCGCCCAGGTCTTCAAGCAGGTGATCGAGCTTCGTCGTGCCGGGAATCGGGATCACGTGCGGCGCTTTTGCCAGCAGCCAGGCCAGCGCCAACTGCGCCGGCGTGCAGCCGACTTCGGCGGCCAGCGCTTCGTAGGCGGGCAGCAGCAACAGGTTCGCGGCGTAGGTATCGGGGGCGAAGCGCGGCATGGCACGGCGGATGTCCTTGGCATCGAAGGCCGAGACATCGCGCAGCCGGCCGGTGAGATAGGCGCGGGCGAGCGGGCTGAAGGCGACGAAGGCGGCGCCGATCTCGCGGCAGGCTTCGAGCACCGCGATCTCGGGGTTGCGCGTCCAGAGCGAATACTCGCTCTGGACCGCGGCAATCGGGTGCACCGCATGGGCGCGGCGCAGCGTCGACGCGGAAGCCTCAGAGAGCCCCAGGGCGCCGACCTTGCCTTCGGCGACGAAGCGCGCCATCGCGCCGACGCTGTCCTCGATCGGCACCTTCTTGTCCCAGCGGTGCAGGTAGTACAGGTCGATGTGCTCGGTGCCCAGACGCCGCAGGCTGTCTTCGAGGTTGCGCCGCAAGGCCTCGGGGCGGCCGTCGATGACGCGCTTGACGCCCTCGGGAAAGTCGACCCCGGCCATGCCGCCCTTGCTCGCAAGCTTGAAGCGCGAACGGTGCGGCCCCAGGACGCGCCCGACCAGGGTCTCGTTGGCGCCGAAGCCGTAGAGCGCGGCCGTGTCGAAGAGCGTGACGCCCTGGTCCAGCGCTTCGAGCAGCACGCGCTCGGCCTGTTCGGGCGGCGGCGGCGCGCCGTAGGCGTGGCTGAGGTTCATGCAGCCCAGGCCCAGGGCCGAGACGCTGTGGGGGCCGATGCGGCGCTGATTCATCATTGCGAGTCTCCGTTGGGGGCGGGCGCGGCCAGGCCCTGGGCGGCGGCGCGCGGCAAGGCCTCGGTGGCGTAGAACAGGAGCGCCGCGAGCGGAAAGGCAGAGCCGACCCAGCTCACCGCCGCCCAGCCGCCGCGCTCGAACACCAGGCTGGCGACGGCCGAGCCGACGGCGCCGCCGAGAAAGAAGATCACCATGTACAGCGCGTTCAGGCGGCTGCGCACCGCGGCGGCCAGGCCGTAGATCACGCGCTGGCCGAGCACCATGTTGGCCTGCACGCCGAGGTCCAGCAGCACCGCCGCAGCGAGCAGCAGGCCGACCGAACGGCGTTCGCCGCCCCAGGCGCCGAGGGCGAAGGCGGCCAGCACCACCGCCATGGCGGCGCCGGTGGCGGCCCGGGTGTGGCCGCGGTCGGCGAGGCGCCCGGCCAGCGGCGCCGAGATCGCGCCCGCGGCGCCGGCCAGCGAGAACCAGGCCACGCCGTGGGCGTCGAGGCCGAAGCGCGGGCTCATGAGCACCAGCGGCACGGCCGTCCAGTAGAGCGAGAAGGCGCCGAACATCGCCGCCTGGTAGGCCGCGCGGCGGCGCAGCGAAGGGCTGTCGCGCAGCAGTTGCCAGAGCGAGGCGATGAGCCAGGCGTAGCCGTGGTCGGCCTGTGGCCGGCGCTGCGGCAGGCGCCGCCGCAGCACCGCGGCCAGGACCACCATCACCAGCGCCGAGGCGCCGAAGAGCGCGCGCCAGCCGAAGCTGCCGGCCACGAGGCCCGCGACCGGGCGCGCCAGCATGATGCCGGTGAGCAGCCCGCTCATGACGTTGCCGACGACGCGGCCGCGGATCGCATCGGGCGCGAGATGGGCGGCGATGGGGACGATCATCTGGACCGCGACCGAGCTCAGCCCGACGAGCAGGCAGGCCGCGAGAAAAGGCACGGCCGAAGGGGCGAACGCGGCCAGTGCGAGCGCGACGGCGCAGACGCCGACCGTGCTCGCGACGAGGCGCCGGTTCTCGACGAGGTCGCCCAGCGGCACCAGGAAGACCAGGCCGACGCAGAAGCCGAGCTGGGTGCTGGTGACGATGAGGCTGGCCGCCGTTTTCGCGAGGCCGAGATCGGGCGCGATGAGACCGATCAGCGGCTGGGCGAAATAGACGTTGGCGACGATCAAGCCGCAGGCCACGGCGAGCAGGAAGACCAGGCCGGGGGACAAGGGGGATGGGGCGCTCGAGGTCATGGACAACAGCGCGCCGAAGGGGGCGCGGGGCGGCGGCAGGAACTGCGGCGACCGCATGCTGCCACGGCTGGGCCGGCGGCGTGCGCGCAGGGCTTGGCGCGCACGCCGCCGCCGCGCTTCAGGCGAGCTGGCGCTCCAGGTCGTGCAGCACCTCGTAGCAGGGCAGGACCTGGGCCACGCTGGCGTTGGGCTCGCGGCCTTCGCGGATCGCGGCGAAGAACTCGCGGTCCTGCAGTTCGATGCCGTTGGTCGAGACCGCCACCCGGCTCACGTCGATCTTCTCTTCCTTGCCGTTGAAGAGGTCGTCGTAGCGCGCGATGTAGGTGCCGCTGTCGCCGATGTAGCGGAAGAAGGTGCCCAGCGGCCCGTCGTTGTTGAACGAGAGGCTCAGGGTGCAGATCGCGCCGTTGGCGGCCTTGAGCTGGATCGACATGTCCATCGCGATGCCCAGCGTCGGGTGGATCGGACCCTGCACGGCGTTCGCCTTCACGATCGGGCTGCGCGCCTGGTAGGCGAACAGGTCGACGGTATGCGCGGCGTGGTGCCAGAGCAGGTGGTCGGTCCAGCTGCGCGCCTGGCCGAGCGCATTCATGTTCGTGCGGCGGAAGAAATAGGTCTGCACATCCATTTGCTGGACGTTGAACTCGCCCGCCGTGATGCGGCGACGCACCCATTGGTGGCTCGGGTTGAAGCGCCGCGTGTGGCCGCACATCGCGACCTTGCCGGCGGCCTTTTGCGCCAGCACCACCGAATAGGCGTCGCGCAGCGAATCGGCCATCGGGATCTCGACCTGCACGTGCTTGCCCGCTTCGAGGCAGGCGACCGCCTGCTCGGCATGCATCTGCGTGGGGGTGCAGAGGATGACCGCGTCGACCTCTTTGATCGCCAGGCTGTCGGCCAGATCGGTGCTGACATGGGCGATGCCGTATTTGGCGGCGGCTTCGCGCGTCTTCTCGATGTCGCGGCTGACGAGCGAGACGACCTCGACGCCGTCGATCAGGCGGATCGCGTCGAGATGCTTGATACCGAATGCGCCGGCACCGGCGAGGGCAACCTTGATGCTCATGTGTTCTCCAGGATGAGGTGGCCGACCGCGGTGTTGCTCGCCGGCACATGGTAGAAGCGATGGCGCAGGCGCGGGGCGCTGTCGCTCATCGCGCCGCGCGCGATCAGCCACATCACGAGCTCGATGCCTTCGCTTCCGGCCTCGCGCACGTAGTCGATGTGCGGCAGCTGCGACAGCCCTTCGGGGTCGGCGATCAGGCGGTCGAGGAAGTTGTTGTCGAACTCGCGGTTGATGAGCCCGGCGCGCGGGCCCTGCAGCTGGTGGCTCATGCCGCCGGTGCCCCAGATCTGGACGTTCAGCGGCTGGTCGAAGCTTTCGACGGCCTTGCGGATCGCGCGGCCGAGGTTGAAGCAGCGCCGGCCCGAAGGCACCGGGTATTGCACGACGTTGACGGCGAACGGGATCACCGGACACGGCCAGGCCTCGGGTTGGCCGCACATCAGCGACAAGGGCACCGTCAGGCCATGGTCGACGTCCATCTTGTTGACGATGGTGAGGTCGAAGTCGTCCTGGATCACGCTTTGCGCGATGTGCGAAGCCAGCTCCGGATGGCCGATGACCTTGGGCACCGGCCGCGGGCCCCAGCCTTCGTCGGCGGGCTGGAATTCGGCCGCGGTGCCGATCGCGAAGGTGGGAATCATCTCCAGCGAAAACGCCGTTGCGTGGTCGTTGTAGACGAGGAAGATGACGTCGGGCTTGTGGGCTTTCAGCCACTGGCGCGAGAAGTCGTAGCCCTTGAAGAGCGGCACCCAGTAAGGTTCCTGGGTCTTGCCGAGGTCGATCGCGGCGCCGATGGCCGGCACGTGCGAGGTGTAGACGCTTGCCGTGATGCGGGCCATTATTTCTTCTCCCCGATATAGCGGTTGCCTTCGACCGAACGCCCGCCCTTGATCATCATGTCGCGGTATTCGTCTTCGCTCATGCCGGTCATGCTGCCGGCCATTTGCTGGAAGCTCTTGCCGTCGGTGGCGCCGATCTTGGCCAGGAAATAGATGTTGCCGCCCAGGGAAATGCACCAGTTGAGGTCGCGCGCGAGAACGGCCTTCTTCTGTTCTTCCGTCATCGCCCATTCGTCGAGATAGGCGCGCTCGTTCGCCTTGAAGCGCTCGCGGTTCTCGGCTTTCATCAGCGACATGCAGAACTGGTTCAGCCAATAGCCTTTGCGCGACTGGTCGGCGTCGAAGATCGTCGTGCCGGGCACGTCGAGATAGGGTTTGTTCAGCGCCATCGCTTTCAGCTCCAGTAAAGCCGCATCGGGTTGTCGACCAGCAGCTTGCGCTGCAGCTCGGCCGTGGTCGCGATGTGGGGGATGAAATCGACCAGCAGGCCGTCGTCGGGCATGTGGTTCTTCAGGTTCGGGTGCGGCCAGTCGGTGCCCCAGAGCACGCGGTCGGGGAAGGTCTCGACGATACGCCGCGAGAAGGGCACGACGTCGCGGTACGCGGCCTGCTCGCCGTTCAGCGCCGACGGGCCGGAGACCGACAGGCGCTCGGGGCAGCTGACCTTGCTCCAGACGTTCGGGTACTCGCGCATGAAGCGCATGAAGAGTTCGAACTCGGGGCCGTCGACGGGCTTGCTCACGTCGGGCCGGCCCATGTGGTCGACGACGACCGTGGTCGGCAAGGCGGTGAAGAAGTCCCAGAGTTCGGGCAGGTCGACGGCTTCGAAATAGATCACGACATGCCAGCCGAGCGGGGCGATGCGCGAGGCGATCTCCATCAGCTCGTCCTTCGGCGTGAAGTCGACGAGGCGCTTCACGAAGTTGAAGCGCACGCCGCGCACGCCGGCTTCGTGCATGGACTTCAGTTCGGCGTCGCTGACGCTGCGGCGCACGGTCGCGACGCCGCGCGCCTTGCCGCCGGAGGCCAGGCAGGCGTCGATCATGGCCCGGTTGTCGGCGCCATGGCAGGTGGCCTGGACGATGACGTTGCGAGAAAACCCCAGGTGGTCGCGCAAGGCGAAGAGCTGGGCCTTGCTCGCGTCGCAAGGCGTGTACTTGCGCTCGGGGGCGAAAGGGAATTCGTCGCCGGGGCCGAAGACGTGGCAATGGGCGTCGACGGCGCCCGCGGGCAACTTGAAGGTCGGTTTGCTCGGGCCCGCGTACCAATCGAGCCAGCCTGAGGTTTTTTCGAATGCCATGAAAGGTCAGTCCTTGTTGGAGGCGGCGAGAAGCCGGTCGGCTTCGGTTCGCCAATCGGGGCTGCGCGCGAAGCCCGGCGCGCCGCGGGGGCCGAAGAGGCCGGAGTCGGCGAGATCGGCGACCCCCGCCTGGCGCTCGGCCGTGCCCGCTGCCGACCAGGGTTGGAGCCCGGCTTCGCGCACCGTGACCGCGACTTCACGAACTTCTTCGCTACGGCGCCGGCCGTGTTCGATCACGCGCTGGAAGAAATACGCGGCCTGCTTTTCCCAGTCGATGCCGGGGAAGGTTTCGTGCAGCGAAGCGATCACCGCGTCTTCGACACCGTAATGGCGCGCCGCGGTGAAGCTCTCGATGACCATGGCTTCGAGCCCCTTGATCATCACGCTGCGGCACATCTTGGTCGCCGAGGCGACGCCGAGTTGCTCGCTTGCGAGCTTGGGCGCGAAGCCGAGGCCGGCGAGCACCGGCAGCAGCGCCGCCGCATTCGGCCCGCCGAGCAGCAGCGGCACCCCGAGTCGATACGGCGGCACCGAGGTCATCACCGCGCCTTCGACATAGCGCGCGCCGGTGCCGTCGATGAGGCCCGCGGCGCGGATCTTGGCGCCCGGAGACGCCGAGTTGAAATCGAGGAAGAAGGCGCCCTTTGGCAAGCCCGGCACGCAGGCTTGCGCCACCGCCACGGCCTGGCTCGCGGTGACGGCCGAGACCACGAGCTCGGCGCCGCGAACCGCATCGGCATGCGTGGCCGCGAGCTTCACGCCGATGGCGGCCGCATGCTCGCGCAAGGCATTGCCGGCCTCGTTGCCGAGCTTCAGGTCATGGGCCGAGACCTCGTGCGCCGCGGCGCGCAAGTCCTCGGCCAGGATGCGCCCGACCTCGCCGTAGCCGATGAGGGCGATCTGCATCGCGCGTCAGTCCACGTAGCGCAGGCCGGCTTTTTCGAGCGGCTCGCGCATCTTGTACATGTCCAGCCCGAGCACGCCCGAGGCGAGCTTGGCGCGCTTCTCGGCTTCGTTGGCTTCGCGCGCGGCCGCGGCGTCGGCGGTCTTGGCGGCGATCGCGGCCGGGACGACGACCACGCCGTCGTCGTCGGCGACGATGACGTCGCCCGGGTTCACGAGGGCGCCGGCGCAGACCACCGGAATGTTGACCGAGCCCACCGTCGCCTTGATCGTGCCCTTGGCGCTGATGGCCTTGCTCCAGACCGGAAAGCCCATCGCGGTGAGGTCTTTCACGTCGCGCACCCCGGCGTCGATGATCAGGCCCAGCGCGCCGCGGGCGCGAAAGCTCGTCGCCAGCAGGTCGCCGAAATAGCCGTCGGTGCATTCGGCGGTGATCGCCGCGACGACGATGTCGCCGGGCTGGATCTGCTCGGCCGCGACATGCATCATCCAGTTGTCGCCCGGGTGCAGAAGCACCGTGACGGCCGTGCCGGCGACATGGGCGCCACCGTAGATCGGGCGCATGTAGGGCTTGAGCAAGCCGACGCGGCCCATCGCTTCATGGACGGTGGCGACGCCGAAGCCCCCAAGGCGTTCGGTGGCGGCGCGCTCGGCGCGGGTGATGTGGCGCTTGACGATTCCGAGTTGGGTCATGGTCAGAGTCCCTTGGCTTTGAGGGCGGCGTCCAGGCGCGGGAAGACACGGCGCGCATTGCCTTCGTAGATCTGGTGGCGCTGCGCTGGGGTCAGCGCCGCGGCCTCGATGTAGCGCTTGGTGTCGTCGTAGTAGTGGCCGGTCTCGGGGTCGATGCCGCGCACGGCGCCGATCATCTCGCTCGCGAACAGCACGTTGTCGAGCGGGATCACCTTGGTGAGCAGGTCGATGCCGGGCTGGTGGTAGACGCAGGTGTCGAAGAAGATGTTCTTCAGCAGATGCTCGCCGAGCAGCGGCTTCTTCAGTTCCTGCGCGAGGCCGCGGAAGCGCCCCCAGTGATAAGGCACGGCGCCGCCGCCATGGGGAATCAGGAACTTCAGGTCCGGGAAGTCCTTGAACAGGTCGCTGGTGAGGCATTGCATGAACGCCGTCGTGTCGGCATTGAGGTAGTGCGCGCCGGTGGTATGGAAGCAGGCGTTGCAGCTGGTGCTGACGTGGATCATCGCCGGGATGCCGTACTCGACCATCTTTTCGTAGATGGGGTACCAGTGGCGGTCCGACAGCGGCGGCGAATTCCAGTGCCCGCCCGAAGGATCGGGGTTCAGGTTGATGCCGACGAAGCCGTATTCCTCGACGCAGCGCACCAGTTCCGGGATGCAGGTCTTGGGGTCGACTCCCGGGCTTTGCGGCAGCATCGCCGCGCCGATGAAATGGTCCGGAAAGAGCCGGCTCACGCGGTAGCAGAGCTCGTTGCAGATCCCGGCCCAGGTGCTGCTGGTGGCGAAGTCGCCGATGTGGTGCGCCATGAAGCTGGCGCGCGGGCTGAAGACCGTGAGGTCGCTGCCGCGCTGCTTCATCAGCTTCAACTGGTTGGCTTCGATCGACTCGCGCAACTCGTCGTCGCTGATCTTCAGGTCGGCGACCCGGGGCGCCAGCGACGCGTCCTTCAGGCTCGCGATCTGCTGGTTGCGCCAGGCTTCGAGCGCCTTCGGCGCGGTGGTGTAGTGGCCATGGCAGTCGATGATCA
>JAGWTS010000129.1 GCA_028868875.1 Burkholderiales bacterium
ATGCACATCGTGCAGGAGGTCATCGACAACGCCGCCGACGAAGCCCTGGCCGGATTCGGCCGGCGCATCGCCGTCACGCTTTACGCCGACGGCTCGGTCGGCGTCGAGGACGACGGCCGCGGCATCCCTTTCGGCCTGCACCCCGAAGAGCAGGTGCCGGTGGTCGAGATCGTCTTCACCCGGCTGCACGCCGGGGGCAAGTTCGACAAGGGCGCGGGCGGGGCCTACAGCTTCAGCGGCGGCCTGCACGGCGTCGGCGTGAGCGTGACGAATGCGCTCGCGAAGCGGCTCGCGGTGACGGTCTGGCGCGAAGGCCATGTCGCGAGCCTGGCCTTCGGCGGCGGCGACGTGATCGAGCCGCTGGTGCTGCGCAAGGCAACGGGTTCGGAGCGCCGCCACGGCACCGCGGTGCGGGTCTGGCCCGATGCGAAGTACTTCGACAGCGCCGAACTGCCGCGCACTGAGCTCGTGCACCTGCTGCGCAGCAAGGCGGTGCTGATGCCGGGGGTGACGGTCGAGTTGCTCCACGAGAAAAGCGGCGAGACGCAGAGCTGGCGCTTCGAGAAGGGGCTGCGCGACTACCTGATGCAAAGCCTGGCGGCGGACCCGCTGATCCCGCTCTTCGAAGGCGAGCAGTACGCCCAGGCGAGCGAGACCGAGAACTTCGCCGAAGGCGAGGGTGCGGCCTGGTGCGTTGCCTTCACCGAAGACGGCAACACGCTGCGCGAGAGCTACGTCAACCTGATTCCGACGGTGGCCGGCGGCACCCATGAATCGGGGCTGAAGGACGGCCTCTACGGCGCCATCAAGGGCTTCATCGACCTGCATTCGCTGCTGCCCAAAGGCGTCAAGCTGATGCCCGACGACGTCTTCTCGCGTGCCAGCTTCGTGCTCTCGGCCAAGGTGCTGGACCCGCAGTTCCAGGGCCAGATCAAGGAAAGGCTGAACAGCCGGGACGCCCTGCGCCTGGTGTCGGCCTATGTGCGCCCGGCGCTCGAGCTGTGGCTGAACCAGCATGTCGAATACGGCCGCAAGCTCGCCGAGCTCGTGATCCGCCAGGCACAGACGCGCCAGCGTGCTTCGCAAAAGGTGGAGAAGCGCAAGGGCTCGGGTGTCGCCGTGCTGCCGGGCAAGCTCACCGATTGCGAAAGCCGCGACCTCGCGCTCAACGAAGTCTTTCTCGTCGAAGGCGATTCGGCCGGCGGCAGCGCCAAGATGGGGCGCGACAAGGAGACCCAGGCCATCCTGCCCTTGCGCGGCAAGGTGCTCAACGCCTGGGAGGTCGAGCGCGACCGCTTGTTCGCGAACAACGAGATCCACGACATCGCGGTCGCGCTCGGCGTGGATCCCCATGGCGCGGCCGACAGCCCCGACTTCAGCGGCCTGCGCTACGGCAAGGTCTGCATCCTCTCCGACGCCGATGTCGACGGCTCGCACATCCAGGTCCTGCTGCTCACGCTCTTCTTCCGCCATTTCCCGCAGCTGATAGCGCGCGGCCACGTCTACATCGCCAAGCCGCCGCTGTACCGCGTCGACGCCCCGGCGCGCGGCAAGCGCCCGGCGGCGAAGATCTACGCCCTGGACGACGGCGAGCTCGAGGCGGCGCTCGACAAGCTGCGCAAGGAAGGCGCGAAGGAAGGCTCGTGGACCATCAGCCGCTTCAAGGGCCTGGGCGAGATGAATGCCGAGCAGCTCTGGGAAACGACGCTGAACCCCGAGACGCGGCGGCTGCTGCCGGTGAGCTTCGGCGCCCTCGGCTTCGAGGCCACGACCTCGGCCTTGACCAAGCTCATGGGCAAGGGCGAAGCCCAGGCGCGGCGCGACCTGATGGAGTTGCGAGCCGATACGGTCGAGATCGACATCTGAACCCTTGAACCGGGAGGCGCCATGGCGCTCGAATCCCAGCGCGTGCGGCTGCGGCCGACGATGCTGTCCGACCTCGACTTCGTGATCACGGTCGAGACCGACAGCCGCAACCTGCCCTTCATCACCCCCTGGGAGCGCACCCAGCACGAAGGCGCGGTGCGCTTCCCCGACTTCCGCCATTTCATCGTCGAATCGGGGCCGGAGTTCGCAGCCACCGGCTTCGTCATCCTGCAAGGCTGCCGCAACCCGCAGCGCAGCGTCGAATGCAAGCGCATCGTGCTCCAGGACAAGGGCCAGGGCCTGGGCCGCGCCTGCGTGCGGCTGTTGAAGGAGATGGCGTTTCGCGACCTCCACGCGCACCGCTTCTGGCTCGACCTGAAGTCGCTCAACACCCGTGCCCAGGCCTTGTACGCGAGCGAGGGATTCATCGAAGAAGGGCGTCTTCGCGAGAGTGTTCGAGTGACCATCGACGGCGCCGATGGCTACGATTCCCTCATCGTGATGAGCATGCTCGACCGTGAATACCAGGCCCGCGTGGCCCTCGGACTGGAGGGCCGGTGAAGCATGCGCTGGCGCTCGCTGCCTTCTTGGCTTGCGCCGGCGCCCAGGGCGCGTCGCTCTGGGGTTTCGTCGATGGCGAGGGCACGGCGCATTTCGCCGCACGCGAGCGTGATTCGCGCTACCGCCTCGTGCTCGGCGACGGCGTCAGCGACCCGAACACCCGCGTCTTCGGCAAGGCCGACGACGCCGGCGCGATGCTCACCTGGCTCGAGATCGCGCCCGAGGTCCGATCGGTTTCGCCTTTGTTGCGCGATGCCGCGCGGCGCCACGGGATCGACGCCGAACTGCTCACCGCCTTGATCGCGGTCGAATCGGGGTTCAATGCGCAGGCGGTGTCGCCGCGCGGCGCGGTCGGGCTGATGCAGATCACGGCCGAGACCGCCGACCGCTATGCCACCGATGCCGAGCGCCGCGTCCCGGCGCTGCAGCGGCTGCGCGACGCGCCGACCAACATCGCCACCGGCGCGCGCATGCTGGCCGACCTGATTCGGCGCTTCGGCCGCATCGACCTCGCCCTGGCGGCCTGGAACGCGGGCGAAGGCAATGTCCGTCGCTACCACGGCCTGCCGCCGATCGACGAAACCCATGCCCATGTGCGCATGGTGCTGGAGCTCTACTGGGCGCTGCTGCAGAACAGCCAGGCCCGGCATGCGCTGAGGATGACGTTGCAGTAGGCGCGAGCCGCTCAGAGCGCCGACGCGGGCGTGGCCCGCTTTCCGAATTACGATCGCAGCTTGCGGCACGCGATGCCGAATCGGCGGACCGATCCCCGCTTGGCCGGCGTTGCGTCGGCGCTGCCGATCGAAACGCCGCCGTCCGTCGTCAAACCCTTGATGCCTGCCTCGCGCCCACGCCGGCGAAGCGCGGCGCCCGCATCCATTTTCCCGATGAACCAGACCCCGCTCGACTTCGCCCCTCTGCAAGAACCCCCCACCGACGCCATCGGCCTGGCCGCCTACGCCGAACAGGCCTATCTCGAATACGCCTTGAGCGTCGTCAAGGGCCGGGCCTTGCCCGATGTCTGCGACGGCTGCAAGCCGGTGCAGCGCCGCATCCTTTACTCGATGCAGCGCATGGGCCTGGCCTTCGGCGTCGGCGGCGCGCCCAAGCCGGTGAAAAGCGCACGCGTCGTCGGCGACGTGCTCGGCCGCTACCACCCGCATGGCGACAGCGCCGCCTACGACGCCCTGGTGCGCATGGCGCAGGGCTTTTCGCAGCGCTATCCGCTGATCGACGGCCAGGGCAACTTCGGCAGCCGCGACGGCGACGGCGCCGCGGCGATGCGCTACACGGAAGCGCGCCTTAGCCCCATTGCGCGCCTGCTGCTCGACGAGATCGACGAAGGCACGGTCGACTTCCAGCCCAATTACGACGGCTCGACCGAAGAGCCGCGCCAGTTGCCGGCGCGCCTGCCTTTCGTGCTGCTCAACGGCGCCAGCGGCATCGCGGTCGGGCTGGCGACCGAGATCCCGAGCCACAACCTGCGCGAAGTCGCCGCCGCCGCGGTCGCGCTGGTGCGCAACGACAAGCTGAGCGACGAGGAGTTGTTCGCCCTCCTGCCCGGCCCCGACTTCCCCGGCGGCGGCCAGCTCATCAGCAGCGCGGCCGAGATCCGCGCCGCCTACGCCAGCGGCCGCGGCAGCCTGAAGATGCGCGCGCGCTGGGTCATCGAAGACCTGGCGCGCGGCCAGTGGCAGCTCGTCGTGACCGAGCTGCCGCCGGGCGCGAGCAGCCAGCGCGTGCTCGAAGAGATCGAGGAGCTGACCAACCCCAAGGTCAAGCTCGGCAAGAAGACGCTGTCGGCCGAGCAACTGCAGCTGAAGGCCACCGTGCTCTCGGTGCTCGATGCGGCGCGCGACGAATCGAACAAGGACGCCGCGGTGCGCCTCGTCTTCGAGCCGAAGAGTCGCACGGTCGACCAGCAGCTGCTGATCACGACCCTGCTCGCCAACACCAGCCTCGAATCGAACGCGCCGCTGAACCTGACGATGATCGGCGTCGATGGCCGGCCGACGCCGAAAAGCCTGCGCCAGATGCTGGTCGAGTGGATCGCGTTCCGCCAGACCACGGTCCAGCGCCGCACCGAGCATCGGCTCGGGCGCGTGCGCGAGCGCATCCATGTGCTCGAAGGGCGGCAGATCGTGCTGCTCAACATCGACGAGGTCATCCGCATCATCCGCCAGGCCGACGAGCCCAAGCCGGCGCTGATCGCGCGCTTCGAGTTGAGCGACCGCCAGGCCGAGGACATCCTCGAAATCCGCCTGCGCCAGCTGGCGCGGCTGGAGGCGATCAAGATCGAGCGCGAACTCGCCGAACTGCGCGAGCAGCAGGCCAAGCTCGAAGAGATCCTGGGCAGCCCGGCGGCCTTGAAGCGCACCTTGATCCAGGAGATCGAGGCCGACGCCCGGGCCCATGGCGACGCGCGCCGCACCCTGATCCAGGAAGAGCGGCGCGCCGTGGCCGAGATCAAGGTCGTCGACGAGCCCGTGACCGTGGTCGTGAGCCTGAAGGGCTGGGTGAGGGCGCTCAAGGGCCACGAAGTCGAGACCGGCTCGCTCGGCTTCAAGGCCGGCGATTCGCTCTACGGCGTCTTTTCCTGCCGCAGCGTCGACACCTTGCTCGTCTTCGGCAGCAACGGCCGCGTCTACAGCGTCGCGGTCGCCGGCCTGCCGGGCGGGCGCGGCGACGGCGTGCCGATCACGACCCTGATCGAGCTCGAAGCCGGCAGCCAGGTCGCCCACTACTGGGCCGGCGCTGCCGAGACCCCCTTGCTGCTCTCCAACAGCGGCGGTTTCGGCCTGCTCGCCAAGGCCGCCGACATGCAGGGCCGCAACCGGGCCGGGCGCAGCTTCCTCACGCTCGAAGCCAGCGACCGGCTGCTGCCGCCGGTGGCGGTGGCCGCGGCGCACGGCCAGGTGGCCTGCCTCGCGCTCGACGGCCGGCTGCTCGTCTTTGGGCTTTCCGAACTCAAGCTCCAGTCCAACGGCGGCCGCGGCCTGACGCTGATGGACGTCGACGCCGCGGCGCCGCTGGCCTCGGTCGCCAGCTTCGCCCAGGCGATTCAGGTCTTGGGCAGCGGTCGCGGCGGCAAGGCCAAGGAAGAGCCGCTCAAGGGTGCGGCGCTCGCGGCGCATGCGGGCAAGCGCGCGCGCAAGGGGCGCAAGCTCGAAGGCATCAAGCCGCAGCGCGTGCTCGGCGACTGATCAGCGGTAGAAGAGCTGCGCCTGGCCCTTGAGGAAGGGCGAGGCTTCGCACAGCCCGATGATCTCCGGGTACACCTGCCGGTAGAGCCGGCCGTCGAAGTCGGCGGCGTAGGCCTGGAGGTAGGCGTCGGCGCAGGCGGCGAGGCCGAACT
The DNA here is from genome assembly GCA_028868875.1 of Burkholderiales bacterium. Classification (GTDB taxonomy): domain Bacteria; phylum Pseudomonadota; class Gammaproteobacteria; order Burkholderiales; family Burkholderiaceae_C; genus Rubrivivax. The sequence continues at coordinate 5,783 of JAGWTS010000129.1, forward strand.
GGCGCGCCTGGGTCTTGGCTTTCTGGTACGCGCCGATGGCGGCGGCGGCGGCCTTGCGGTATTCCTGGACGCGATCGCGCGAGAAGATCAAGGCCTCGCTGTCGAGCATCGAGAGCGCGAGTTCACCGTGCATCACGTCGATCTTGCGGTCGGGCCCGATGTTCACCTGCTGCGGCAGCAGCATCGTGTTGCCGGCATAGACCTTGAGCCGCTCGTAGCCGTCGCGCGTGAAGGGCGTGGCGCGGCAAACCGCATCGAAGCCGGTCTTCAGGCCCAGGTTGCAGAAATGGGCCGCATCCCCTTCGGCGAAGCGCGAGGTCTGCTGGTCGACGACGGCGGGATCGGTCTTGACGAAGGACGAATACACGGCGTCGTCGCTGCGCAGCCCGCTGCCGATCTGGTCGGTCGCCTTGATCGACACCCAGGCCGAGAAGCGATACGGCGTGCCGGGCCCGCCGAGGCGGTTGAGTTCGTAGACCACCATCTTCATCGTCACGACGAAATAGAAGAAATGCGCCGCGCGCTCGAAGGCATGGCCCTTCAGCTCGTGGCCCAGCGAGCCCGCCTTCACGAGGGCGGTGGGCGAGGCCTCGGTGTGGCGCCGGCCGGCAGGGGGCTTGGATGACATCGCGGCTCCTGGAAAAAGGGGGCCCGGCCATCGTAGCCGCGGCCGCGGCCGGCGCCGGTCCACGAACGAGGGGGAAAGGCCGCCGGGGGCGTCGATCGCGCAAGGATTGACGCAGCGCGGGCGCGCGTCGAGCGCCGACTCGGAAGGCGGGCGTAGACTCGGCGCCACCGCAGCGACAGAGGGCAGGCGCCGCACCGCACCGCCCCGGCAGGAGACACACTTGCAGAGCACCGATGTGGGCGATCCGGCCTATTTCCACAAGGTCGTCGATTGCCAATGGGCTTGTCCAGCCCACACCCCCGTTCCCGAATACATCCGCCTGATCGCCCAGGGTCGCTACGACGACGCCTACATGGTGAATTGGGTGTCCAATGTCTTTCCGGGCATCCTCGGTCGCACCTGCGACCGGCCCTGCGAGCCCGCCTGCCGGCGCGGCCGGGTCGAGGAAGCGAACCGGGCCAAGCCCGAGCCGGTTGCGATCTGCCGCCTGAAGCGCGTCGCTGCCGACTTCAAGGGCGACGAGGTGCGGGCGATGATTCCGCGCCCCAAGCCGGGCAACGGCAAGCGCGTCGCCTGCGTCGGCGCCGGGCCGGCCTCGCTCACGGTGGCGCGCGACCTCGCGACCCAGGGCTACGCGGTGACGGTCTTCGATGGCGAGAAGAAGGCCGGCGGCTTCATGTGGACGCAGATTCCGCGCTTTCGCCTGCCCGAGGCCGTGATCGACGAAGAGACCGGCTACATCCTCGGCCTGGGCGTCGACTTCCGCCCGGGCCAGCGCATCGAGTCGATGAAGGCCTTGCTCGCAGAGGAGTGGGACGCGGTCTTCGTCGGCTGCGGCGCGCCGCGCGGGCGCGACCTCGAGATCCCCGGCCGCGCCGAAGCCGCGGCCACCATCCGCATCGGCATCGACTGGCTCGCCTCGGTGTCCTTCGGCCACACCACGAGCGTCGGCAAGCGCGTCATCGTCCTCGGCGGCGGCAACACCGCGATGGACTGCTGCCGCTCGGCACGGCGCCTGGGTGCCGATGAGGTCAAGGTCATCGTGCGTTCGGGCTTCGAGGAAATGAAGGCCTCGCCCTGGGAGAAGGAGGACGCCCAGCACGAAGGCATTCCGATCATCAACTTCCACGTGCCCAAGGCTTTCCTGCACGAAGGCGGCCGCCTCGTCGGCATGAGCTTCGAGGTCGTGCGCGCCGAGTACGACGACAAGGGCCGGCGCAGCCTGGTGCCGACCGGCGCGCCCGAGGTGCGCTTCGACTGCGACGAGGTGCTGATCGCGGTCGGCCAGGAGAACGCCTTCCCCTGGATCGAGCGCGACTGCGGCATCGAATTCGACCGCTGGGGCCTGCCGGTGCTCGACAAGACGACCTTCCAGGCCAGCGTGCCCGGGGTCTTCTTCGGCGGCGATGCGGCGTTCGGGCCGAAGAACATCATCACCGCGGTCGCCCACGGCCACGAAGCGGCGGTCTCGATCGACCGGTTGCTCAACGGCGAGGACGTCCAGCAGCGCCCGCCGCCGCACGTGAACCTGATGTCGCAGAAAATGGGCATCCACGAGTGGAGCTACGACAACGCGATCAGCGACGACCTGCGCTTCAAGGTGCCCTGGGCCGCGGCCGAGCGCGCGTTGAAAAGCATCAAGGTCGAGGTCGAACTCGGCTTCGACCTCGCGACCGCGTTCAAGGAGGCCGAGCGCTGCCTGAACTGCGACGTCCAGACGGTGTTCAGCGAAAAGGTCTGCATCGAATGCGACGCCTGCGTCGACATCTGCCCGATGGACTGCATCAGCTTCACCGCCAACGGCGACGAGGCCGATCTGCGCGGGCGGCTGAAAGCGCCGGCGACGAACACCGAGCAGGCCTTGTACGTCTCCGCGCCGCTGAAGACGGCGCGCGTGATGGTCAAGGACGAGGACGTCTGCCTGCATTGCGGCCTGTGCGCCGAACGCTGCCCGACCGGCGCCTGGGACATGCAGAAATTCCTGTTCAACACGCCCAAGGCAGGGCCGGCCTGTCGCGACGGCACGCCGAAGGCGAAGCGGGTGGGAGTCACGGCATGAAAAGAATTGAGGCCGTCAACGACTTCGTCGTCAAGTTCGCCAACGTCAATGGATCCGGCTCGGCTTCGGCGAACGAGCTCTTCGCCAAGGCCATCCTGCGCATGGGCGTGCCGGTGAGCCCGCGCAACATCTTCCCGAGCAACATCCAGGGCCTGCCGACCTGGTACGAGGTGCGGGTGTCCGAGCGCGGCTGGCTCGGCCGGCGCGGCGGCATCGACATGATGGTGGCGATGAACCCGCAGACCTGGGTCCAGGACGTGGCCGAGGTCGAGTCCGGCGGCTATTTGTTCTACGACAGCACCAAGGCGCTGCCGCCCGAATCCTTCCGCGACGACATCACCGTGATCGGGATGCCGGTCACGGCGATCTGCAACGCGACCTACGAAGACGCGCGCCAGCGACAGCTCTTCAAGAACATCATGGTGCTGGGGGCGCTGGCGGCGCTGATGGAAGTCGAGACCGAGGTCATCGAGCACCTGTTCAGCGAGCAATACCGCGGCAAGGAGCGCCTGCTCGAATCGAACGTGCGCGCCTTGCACGCCGGCCACGGCTTCGCGCGCGACCACCTGAAGCCGCCGATCGGCCTGCGCGTCAAGCGCTCGCAGGCGGTGGGCGAGCGCATCTTCGTCGACGGCAACGCAGCGGCCGCGCTCGGCTGCGTCTACGGCGGCGCGACGGTCTGCGCCTGGTACCCGATCACGCCTTCGTCGTCGGTGGCCGAGGCGTTCCAGAAATACTGCGCCAAGTTCCGCCACGACCCCGGGACCGGCGAGGCGCGCTACGCCATCGTCCAGGCCGAGGACGAGATCGCCTCGATCGGCATCGTCACCGGCGCGGGCTGGAACGGCGCCCGCGCCTTCACCGCGACCTCGGGCCCGGGGGTCTCGCTCATGACCGAGTTCATCGGCCTGGCCTATTTCGCCGAGATCCCGCTCGTCATCATCGACGTCCAGCGCGGCGGGCCTTCCACCGGGATGCCCACACGCACCCAGCAGGCCGACCTGATCAGCAGCGCCTATGCCTCGCACGGCGACACCAAGCACGTGATGCTGCTGCCGCAGGACCCGACCGAATGCTTCGCGTTCAGTGCCGACGCGCTCGACCTCGCCGAACGGCTGCAGACCCCCGTGTTCGTCATGACCGACCTCGACATCGGCATGAACCAGCGCCTGTGCGAGCCGCTGCAATGGGACGACTCGCGCCGCTACGACCGCGGCAAGGTGATGAGCGCGGCCGAGCTCGAAGCGGGCAGGGATTTCGGCCGCTACAAGGACGTGGACGGCGACGGCATTCCCTGGCGCACCTTGCCCGGCACGCATCCGACCAAGGGCGCCTACTTCACCCGCGGCACGACGCGCGACCCTTACGCACGCTATTCCGAGGCCGGGCCCGACTACGAATACAACGTCCAGCGCCTGCTGAAGAAGCTGGCCACGGCGGCGACCCTGGTGCCGCAGCCCGTGGTGCGCGCGGCCGAGCGCAAGACGCGGCTGGGCGTGCTGTATTTCGGCTCGACGGCGCCGGCGATGGACGAGGCGCTGGAAGCCCTGGCGGCCTCGCACATCCACCTCGACGCGATGCGGCTGCGCGCCTTCCCGTTCGCGCCCAGCGTGCTCGAATTCATCGAGGAACACGACCACCTCTTCGTCGTCGAGCAGAACCGCGACGCCCAGATGCGCACCCTGCTCGTCAACGAACTCGAGGTCGACCCGGCCAGGCTCTCGCCGGTGCTGCATTACGACGGCACGCCGATCACGGCGCGCTTCATCACCCAGGCCATCACCCAGGAAGTGCACAACCTCGCGGTGGCGCCGCGCCGCGAGCGGAGCAAGCAATGACCTACATCGCCAAACCCCGGCTCCACCACCCGACGCTGGCCAAGAACAGCGTCGGCTACACGCGGCGCGACTACGAAGGCAAGATCTCGACGCTGTGCGCCGGCTGCGGCCACGACTCGATCTCGGCCGCCATCATCCAGGCCTGCTGGCAACTCGACATCGAGCCGCACCGCGTCGCCAAGCTCTCCGGCATCGGCTGCAGCAGCAAGACGCCCGACTACTTCCTCGGCGCCAGCCACGGCTTCAACACCGTGCACGGGCGCATGCCCAGCGTGCTCACCGGCGCCAACCTCGCCAACCGCGAGCTGCTGTACCTGGGCGTCTCGGGCGACGGCGACTCGGCCTCGATCGGCCTGGGCCAGTTCGCGCATGCCATGCGGCGCGGCGTGCGCATGGTCTACATCGTCGAGAACAACGGCGTCTACGGCCTGACCAAGGGCCAGTTCTCGGCCACCGCCGACCGCGGCAGCAAGAGCAAGAAGGGGGCGGTCAACAACGACTCGCCGGTCGACTTGGTCGGCATGGCCTTGCAGCTCGGCGCGACCTACGTCGCTCGCGGCTTCTCGGGCGACAAGGGCCAGCTCGTGCCGCTGATCGAAGGCGCGATCCGCCATGGCGGCGCCGCCTTCATCGACGTCATCAGCCCCTGCGTGGCCTTCAACAACCACGCCGGCAGCACGCGCAGCTACGACTATGTACGCGAACACAACGAGGCGGTGAGCCGGGTCGACTTCATCGCCCTCGCCGACGAGGTCGTCGCCGAGCCCGTTCCCGGCGAAGTGCTCGAGCTGCCCCAGCCCGACGGCAGCGTGATGCGCCTGCGCAAGCTCGACCCCAGCCACGACCCGCGCGACCGCCGCGCCGCAATGAACCACGCCCAGGCCTTGTACGAAAGCGGCGAGATCGCGACCGGCCTGCTCTACGTCGACCCGAACGCGAGCGACCTCCATGCCGCGCTCGAAACCGTGCATCGGCCGCTCAATGGGCTGGGCGAAGCCGAACTCTGCCCGGGCGCGGCGGCGCTGGAAAAAATCAACGCCGGACTGCGCTGACGCATTCGGAATGCAGGGGCGTGAATTGCGTCACTGCCGTAATGCGCGTTTCGCGATGTGACCCTTGCATTGCGGGGATGCCCAAAAGCGGAAGTATCCCTATCCTTTCTTCACCGAACTGCAGCAATCGGGTTGCAGTTCGAGAAGAAGGGCTAAGAAATGCGTTGGGATTTTTTTCGAGGCGCCGCAGCGCTCGCGCTGGCCTCGGTTGCCGTCTCGGCGCAGGCTGATACCGTCACCCTCAACAACTGGTATTACGGCAACGGGTCGGGCCATGCGGTCGACCTGAGCATCGGCGGCCAGACCCTGGCCGGCGCCATCGACGCCTCGGTGCAATTGAAGGGCCCATCCACGGGCTACGGATTCGGTTCGGCGATTGCCGATTTCGTGACCTATTCCGTCGATCTCGGGCAAAGCCTGCAGTTTTCGAGCGCGACGGCCAACTACAAGCTGATGGCCGGCAGCGCCGACACCCTCTGGAGCAGCGGCGTGAGTTCGCGCCTGGGCCAGCTCATGAGCTATGTCGACTCGAACGGGCTGGTGAGCAATGCCGCGCAATCCAGCGCGCTCCAGCTCGCGATCTGGAACGTCGTTTACGACGGCGACAATACGGTCGGTGGCGGATCGTTCCGCGAATTGTCGAACGCCTCGTTCGATGCCTATGCGAACCAGCTGCTGGCCGATTCGGCGAGCTGGACCCAGGCGCTATCGGTCTTCGTGCTGCAAAGCCCGAACAGCCCGGACTTGCTGCTCACCGCGGCCGGCGCCCCCGCCGGTTTCGCGCCGCTGGCCGTGCCCGAGCCGGGCAGCCTGGCGCTGGTCGCGCTGGCACTGGCGGGCGTCTTCGGGCTGCGCCGCCGCGCCTGAACGCGCCGGCGCCGCGCCCTGGATCCAACCCCCGGACCTGGCACCAGCCGGCAGCGCCCTCGGCGTGGCGGGCGCGCGAGCCTTGTTCGCGCTCTCGTTCGCCAGCCTCACGGCGCGGGCGCGCCGATCAGGGCTTGGTCGTGCGCAGCAGGTAGTCGACCACCGTCAAGGCCTGCTGCTCGCCGCCGGCCTCGGAGGGCGAGGTGCGATAGCGCCCGTTGACGGCCAGCGTGGGAACGCCGTCGACCGAGTAGGCCGCGAACAGCTGGTTCGCGCGTTGCACGTCGGTCGCCACGGTGAAGCTGTTCATCGCCGCGATGAGCTTGGCCTTGTCGATGCCGTTGGCCGCGGCGAAGACGCCGACGGCTTCTTCCTTCTCGAAGCGCAGCCCCTGGACATGGATGGCGGCAAAGACCTTGGGGTGGATGGATTCGGGAACGCCCAGCGATTCGAGCGCGAAGTACAGCTTCTGGTAGGGCACGTGCATCGCCGACCACGCGACCGGGCTGCGCCGGAAATTCACGTCGGCGGGCAGCTTGGCGACCCAGGCGTCGAGCACGGGCTCGAACTCGTTGCAATGCGGGCACCAGTAGCCGAAGAACTCGATGACCTCGGGCTTGCCCGGCTTGGCCAGCGGCACGGCCTGGCCCAGGCGGGTGTAGTCCTTGCCCTCGACCGGGGCCGCGGCGGCAGCGGCCAACGGCAGCAGGCCGGCGGCGCCGGCGAGGGAAACGAAATCGCGACGATTCATGCTCGATCCTTGGGTCCGTGGGGCGTCCTGGCCCCGAAACGGGGCGCAGTCTAAGCGCAATGCGTTTCTGCAGTGTGGCCCTGGGGTGCTGCGCGGGCGAGGATGGCGGCCAAGTCCACGCCGCGCGGCAGCGTGCCGTAGTTGCGTGCGCCGCCTTCGTCCAGGCGCGCGGCGCAGAAGGCGTCGGCCACCGCGGCCGGCGCGTGCTGCACGAGCAAGGCCGCCTGCAAGGCCAGGGCCATGCGGTCGACGAGGCCGCGGGCGCGGAATTCCACGTCGGACGGATCGCGGAACTCGGGTGCGAGCGCCGCCACCCAGCGGTCGAGCCGGCGGTCGGCGCCGCGCGCCCTGGCGAGTTCGTCGAAGAAGGCCTGGACCACGGCCGGGGTCTTGCTCATCGCGCGCAGAACGTCCAGGCACTGCACGTTGCCGCTGCCCTCCCAGATCGCATTCACCGGCGACTCGCGGAACAGGCGCGGCATCGGGCCGTCCTCCATCACGCCGCTGCCGCCGATGCATTCCATCGCCTCGTAGGCGTGGCTGGGCGTGCGCTTGCAGATCCAGTACTTGCCGACCGCGGTGACGAGGCGCACGAGCAGGTCTTCGTGCGGGTCGCTGCGATGGTCGAG
>JAGWTS010000130.1 GCA_028868875.1 Burkholderiales bacterium
GCGGCCAGGCGCTGCTCGATCACGATGCCCGGCTGCAGCGAGGCGGCGAGCAGCTTGAGCACTTCCTCGACCACGGGCTGGAGCTCGAACACGCTGGAGCGGCGCGCGCCGCCGCGGCCGAAGGCGAGGATGCGCTCGACCAGCCCCTTGCCGCGCAGGGCAGCCTGCAGCAGGCTGTCGAGATGGCGTGCGGCCAGGCTGCCGGGCGCGGCGGCGTCGCGCGCGATCTCGCCGTGGCCGAGCAACGCCGCGAGCACGTTGTTGAAGTCGTGGGCGACGCCGCCGGCCAGCGCCCCCAGCGCCTCGAGCTTGCTGCTGCGCGCGATCTGCGCCTGCAACGCCTGCTGGGCTTCGGCGCGGCGGCGGTCGGCGCGCTGCACCAGTGCCAGCGCCAGCGCCAGCACGGCGAGCAGCAGCAGGGCGCCGACGCCGGTGGCGCGCGCCATCACCTCCCAGTTGGCGAGCACGGCGTCGCGGCTGCGCGTGAGCCGGACCCGCACGCCGAAGTGCGGCAGCTCGCGCTGCTCGCTCATCAGCGCGCTGGCGGCCTGCGGCGCGCTGCTCGATTCGGCCAGGGTGACGCCGTCGTCGCGGTCCACGCTCAGGCGCGCGTCGGCGGCCGGGGTCGCGGCCGAGAAGGCGCCCAGCAGCGCGCGTGCCGGCAGCGCCGCGATGAGCCAGCCGCCCTGCGCGGTCTCGCGCGGGTTGAAAGGCACGGCCAGCGCGACCCGGCTCTCGCCGCTGGCGGCGTCGGTGAAGGGGCGGCTCAGCGCGGCCGCGTTGCCGCGCAGGCCCTCGAGCGCGGGCGCGAACAGCGCCGGCCCCGGCGCGGGCTCGGTGCTCGTGGTCGAGACCAGATGGCCGTCGCCGCCGACCCACCAGAGCGCGGGAACGCCCGAGCCGAGGTCGGTGCCGTGCAGCGCCGCGCCGACCTGGTGCAGCTCGGGCCGCAACTCGACGAGGCCATCGTGGACGTCGAGCAGGCGGCGGTCGATCTCGTCGCTCACCGCGAGCGTGAGCATCGACATCTGGCGCCGCTGGTTGTTGATGGCCTCGGTGCGCAGATGCCAGAGCGTGGCCGCGGCCAATACGAGCAGCAGGGTCGCCAGCGCGGCCGCGAAAAGCCGCAAACGCTGCGCCGGCGCCGGGGGCGCGATGGAAGTCGGGGCCGCGCTCACGTTAGGATGGCGGCACCCGTCGAGCGCGATTTCCCGCTGCCTGTTCCCGAGCCCCCATGAGTCATCCCAGTGCCCCGCACATCCTCGTGATCGACGACGACCCCAGTATCCGCGAACTCGTCGCCGGCTACCTGGGCGAGAACGAGATGCGCGTGAGCGTCGGGGCCTGCGGGGCCGAGATGTTCGCGGCCTTCGACCGCGAGGCCATCGACCTCGTCCTGCTCGACCTGCGCCTGCCGGGCGAGGACGGCATGCTGCTCGCACGCCAGCTGCGCGAGCGCGCCACCGTGCCGATCGTGCTGCTCACCGGCCGCAGCGAGGAAGCCGACCGCGTGATGGGGCTCGAACTCGGGGCCGACGACTACGTGACCAAGCCCTTCAGCCCGCGCGAGCTGCTGGCCCGGGTGCGCGCGGTGCTGCGGCGCTACCAGGTGCAGGCCTCGCTGCCGGCGCGCGACCAGCAGCGCCGCGCCTTCCGCTTCGGCGGCTGGGAGCTCAACCTGCGCACGCGGCGCCTGAAATCGCCCGAAGGCGAGCTGATCGAACTCTCGAACGGCGAGTTCAGCCTGCTCTGCGCCTTCTGCGGCGCGCCCCAGCGCGTGCTCTCGCGCGACCAGCTGCTCACGCTCTCGCGCCTGCACGAGGCCGAGGTCTACGACCGCGCGATCGACGTCCAGATCCTGCGCCTGCGGCGCAAGATCGAGCCCGATCCGGCGCATCCGGCGTTGATCGTCACGGTGCGGGGGGCGGGGTATCGGTTCGACGCCGAGGTCGAAACGCTGTACTGAACGGACCCCGGCAAGGGTCTCGGGGCCTGCCTAGAATGGCCGGTTCTGCTTCAGTTCGAGCCCTCCTCTGCCATGTCTTCCGGTGCGAACAGCCCGTCCGACTCTCCTGAATCGACCGGCGGCCTGATTCGCATCCGCGGCGCGCGCCAGCACAACCTGAAGAACCTCGACCTCGACATCCGCACCGGCGAGATGACGGTGGTCACGGGGCCGAGCGGGTCGGGCAAATCCAGCCTCGTCTTCGACACCTTGTACGCCGAGGGCCAGCGGCGCTACGTCGAGACCTTCAGCGCCTACGCGCGCCAGTTCCTCGACCGCATGGACCGGCCCGCGGTCGACCGCGTCGACGGCGTGCCGCCCGCGATCGCCATCGATCAGACGAATCCGGTGCGCACCAGCCGCAGCACGGTCGGCACGATGACCGAGCTCAACGACCACCTGAAGCTGCTCTTCGCGCGCGCAGCCCAGTTGTTCGACCGCCAGACCGCCTTTGCTGTGCGCCACGACACGTCGGAGACCATCTACGCCGACCTCGTCGCCCGCGCCGCCGCCGCCGGCGACCCGCGCCTCGTCTTCACCTTCCCGGTCGAGCTGCCCGCCGACACCAGCGCCGAGCAGCAGGAGCAATGGCTCGCGGCCTCGGGCTTCACGCGCGTGCAGGCCGAACGCATCGAAGGCCCGCGCAAGATCCTCGATGTCGTCGCCGACCGCGTGCGCATCGCCGGCGCCGAGAAGGTGCGCGTGATGGAGGCGATCGAGCTCGCCTTGCGCCGCGGCAGCGGGCGGCTCGACGTCCACGTCGGCGACCTCGGCGAAGGCAGCACGCGCTGGCGCTGGAGCACCGGGCTGCACTGCCCCGAAAGCGACCTGCGCTACGCCGACCCGCAGCCGTCGATGTTCAGCTTCAACAGCGCCTACGGCGCCTGCGAGACCTGCCGCGGCTTCGGCCGCGTCATCGGCGTCGACTTCGGCCTCGTCATCCCCGATGTCCGCAAGACCTTGCGCAGCGGCGCGATCCGCCCCTTGCAGACCCCGGCCTGGAAAGACTGCCAGGACGATCTCGTCAAGTACGCCGGCGAGGCCGGCATTCCGCGCGACACCGCCTGGGCCCAGCTCACGCAAGCCCAGCGCGACTGGGTCATCGAAGGCTCGCCGAACTGGACCGGCAACTGGAACAAGCAGTGGTATGGCATCCGCCGCTTCTTCGGCTATCTGGAGAGCAAGGCCTACAAGATGCACATCCGCGTGCTCTTGTCCAAGTACCGCAGCTACACGCCCTGCGGCGTCTGCGGCGGCGCGCGGCTGAAGCAGGAAGCCCTGCTCTGGCGCCTGGGCGCGAAAGCCGATGCCGACGCCGTGCTGCCCCCGGCGCAGCGCTTCATGCCCGCCGGCCTGCCGTGGAGCCGCGCGCAGCTCGAAGCCCTTCCGGGGCTGAACCTGCACGACCTGATGCAGCTCTCGATCGAACGCCTGCGCCGCTTCTTCGACGGCCTGACGCTGCCTTCGAGCCTGCTCGACGACGCCCTGGCGCTGCTGCTGGGCGAAGTGCGCACGCGCCTGGCCTATCTCAACGAAGTCGGCCTGGGCTACCTCACGCTGGATCGCCAGAGCCGCACCTTGTCGGGCGGCGAGGTCCAGCGCATCAACCTGACGACGGCGCTCGGCACCTCGCTCGTGAACACGATGTTCGTGCTCGACGAGCCCAGCATCGGCCTGCACCCGCGCGACATGAACCGCATCGTCCAGGCCATGCACCGGCTGCGCGATGCGGGCAACACGCTCGTCGTCGTCGAGCACGACCCGGCGGTGATGCTGGCGGCGGATCGCCTGATCGACATGGGCCCGGGCCCGGGCGAGCGCGGAGGGCAGATCGTCTTCGACGGCAGCCCCGAAGCGGCGCGCGACGCCGACACCCTCACCGGCGCCTACCTCGGTGCGCGCAAGCAGGTGAGCATCGGCCAGCGCCGACCGATCCTCGATTCGACGCCCAAGCTCGTTCTCGAAGGCGTGCGCGAGCACAACCTCAAGGGCATCAGCGTCACCTTGCCGCTGCAGCGCCTCGTCGTCGTCACGGGGGTCAGCGGCTCCGGCAAGAGCACGCTCATCCAGGACGTTCTCTCCCCCGCGCTGGCGCGCCATTTCGGCAAGCCGACCGAGACCCCGGGCGCGCACGAGCGCCTGCTCGGCATGGACTGGATCAGCGAAGCCGTCTTCGTCGACCAGAGCCCGATCGGCAAGACCGCGCGCAGCAACCCGGCGAGCTACGTCGGCGCCTTCGACGAGCTGCGCAAGATCTTCGCCGACGCCCCGCTCGCGCGCGAACGCAGCTACACCGCCGGCACCTTCAGCTTCAACGCCGGCGACGGCCGCTGTCCGACCTGCGGCGGCTCGGGCTTCGAGCACGTGGAGATGCAGTTCCTCTCCGACGTCTACCTGCGCTGCCCCGATTGCGACGGCCGCCGCTACCGCCCCGAGATCCTCGACGTGAAGGTGGTGCGCGGGACTATGCAGCTCTCGATCGCCGACCTGCTCGACCTCACGGTGGCCGAAGCCGCGCACTGGTTCCAGAACGACCGCGAGGTCGTCGCGCGGCTGCAGCCCATCATCGACGTCGGCCTCGATTACGTGCGCCTGGGCCAGCCGGTGCCGACGCTCTCCGGCGGCGAGGCGCAGCGCCTGAAGCTCGCCGGCTTCCTGGCCGAAGCGGCGGCCGGCCCGCGCCAGCCGGCGGCGCGGCGCGGCACGCTGTTCCTCTTCGACGAGCCGACCACCGGCCTGCATTTCGACGACATCGCCAAGCTCATGCGCGCCTTGCGCAAGCTGATGGACGCCGGTCATTCGCTCCTCATCATCGAGCACAACCTCGACGTGATCCGTGCCGCGGACTGGATCGTCGACCTCGGCCCCGAAGGCGGCGAAGCCGGCGGCGAACTGGTGTGCAGCGGCACCCCCGACGACGTGAAGGCGCACCCCACTTCGCACACCGGCCGCGCTCTGCGCGAATACGAACAGGCGCTGGGCCTGGGCGTGCCGCGCGCCGAGGAAGGCCGGCCGCTGCAAAGCGTGATGCGCGCCGCGCGCCGCGAACGCACGGAGGCAGACGAATCCATCCGCATCGTCAATGCCCGCGAACACAACCTGAAGAGCCTGAGCGTAGCCGTGCCGCGCGGCAAGTTCAGCGTCGTCACGGGCGTCAGCGGGTCCGGCAAGAGCACGCTCGCCTTCGACATCCTCTTCAACGAAGGCCAGCGCCGCTACCTGGAAAGCCTGAACGCCTATGCGCGCAGCATCGTCCAGCCGGCGGGGCGGCCCGAGGTCGACGCCGTCTACGGCATTCCGCCCACGGTCGCGATCGAGCAGCGCCTCTCACGCGGCGGGCGCAAGAGCACGGTCGCGACGACGACCGAGGTCTGGCATTTCCTGCGCCTGCTCTGGGTCAAGCTGGGTCTGCAGCACTGCGTGCGCGACGGCTCGCCGGTGCGCGCGCAAAGCGCCGAGAGCATCGCCGCGCAACTGCTGCGCGACTACCGCGGCGAGCATGTCGGGCTGCTCGCGCCGCTCGTCATCAACCGCAAGGGCGTCTACACCGACCTCGCCAAATGGGCCAAGGCGCGCGGCCACACCCATTTGCGCATCGACGGCGAGTTCGTCGCGCTGGCCAGTTTCCCGCGCATCGACCGCTTCAAGGAACACACGATCGAGCTGCCGGTGGGCGACCTCGTCGTCGCGCCCGAGAACGAAGCCGAGCTGCGCGCCCTGCTGTCGAAGACGCTGGACCTGGGCAAGGGCGTGCTGCATCTGCTGCATCCGCTGGACGGCCTGGCGGAGTCGATGGACGCCGGCGACAACGGTGCCGGCCTCGGCGGCATCACCGTGTTCTCGACCAAGCGCGCCTGCCCGACCTGCGGCACCAGCTACCCCGAGCTGGACCCCCGCATGTTCAGCTACAACAGCAAGCATGGCTGGTGCAGCACCTGCGTCGGCACCGGCCTGGCGCTGACGCGCGAACAGCGCAAGGCCCTGGACGACTCGGTGCGCGACGACAACGACAAGGGCCGCGAACAAAGCTTCCCTTCGGAAGAAGCCGAGGTCGAAGGCCTCGTCGACGAACCCTGCCCCGACTGCCAGGGCGCGCGCCTGAACCCGGCCGCGCGCGGCGTCACCTTCGAGGCCCGGCCCATCCACGAGATCGCCGGCCTGTCGGTGCGCGACGCCCGCGCCTGGGTCCAGGCCCTGCACCTGCAAGGCCGCGACGCCGACATCGCGCGCGACGTCGTGGCCGAGATCCGCAGCCGCCTGCTCTTCCTCGAAGAGGTCGGCCTGGGCTACCTCACGCTCGACCGCGCCGCGCCCACGCTCTCGGGCGGCGAAGCGCAGCGCATCCGCCTCGCGGCCCAGCTCGGCAGCAACCTGCAAGGCGTGTGCTACGTGCTCGACGAGCCGACCATCGGCCTGCACCCGCGCGACAACGGCATCCTGCTCGACGCCTTGCACAAGCTCGGCGCCAAGGGCAATACGCTGGTCGTCGTCGAACACGACGAAGACACGATCCGGCGCGCCGAGCACCTCATCGATATCGGCCCCGGCGCCGGCAAGCGCGGCGGCAGCCTGGTGGCGCAAGGCACGGTCGCCGACCTGTCTGCGGCGGCCGATTCCGTCACCGGTCGCCTGCTCGCGACGCCGCTGCGCCATCCGCTCGTCGAGCGCCGCGCCATCGACTGGGAAGCCCCGGCCTTGCGCCTGCGCGGTGCGACGCTGCACAACCTGCGCCAGGTCGACCTGCACGTGCCGCTCGCGCGCCTCGTCGCCATCACCGGCGTTTCGGGTTCGGGCAAGAGCACGCTGGCGCGCGACGTGCTGCTCGCCAGCGTGCAATCGGCACTCTCGGGCAAGCGCAAATGGAGCGGCTGCGCCGGCCTCGAAGGCTTCGAGGCGCTCGACCGGGTGCTCGAGGTCGACCAGACCCCGATCGGCAAGACCCCGCGCTCCTGCCCCGCCACCTACATCGGCTTCTGGGACGCGATCCGCCGCCTCTTCACCGAGACGCTGGAAGCGCGGGCGCGCGGCTACACCGCGGCGCGCTTCTCGTTCAACACCGGCGACGGCCGCTGCCCTTCGTGTGAAGGCCAGGGCCTGCGCACGATCGCGATGAGCTTCCTGCCCGACGTCAAGGTGGCCTGCGACGTCTGCCACGGCGCCCGCTTCAACCCCGAGACCCTGGCCGTGAGCTGGCGCGGCAAAAGCATCGGCGACGTGCTGCGCATGGAAGTCGACGAGGCGGTCGGCTTCTTCGCCAGCATGCCGGCGATCGCGCATCCGCTGCAACTGCTCGCCGATGTCGGCCTGGGCTACCTGACGCTCGGCCAGCCTTCGCCGACGCTGTCGGGCGGCGAGGCCCAGCGCATCAAGCTCGTCGCCGAACTCAGCAAGGTGCGCGACGACATCGGCCGCCGCGGCCAGCGCGCGCCGCGCACGCTTTACGTGCTCGACGAGCCGACCGTGGGCCTGCACATGGCCGACGTCGAGCGCTTGATCAAGGTGCTGCACCGGCTCGTGGAGGGCGGCCACAGCGTCGTCGTGATCGAGCACGACCTCGACGTGATCGCCGAGGCCGACTGGGTCATCGACCTCGGCCCCGAGGGCGGGGCCCAGGGCGGGCGCGTCGTCGCGGCGGGGGCGCCGGAGGCGGTGGTGAAGGCGATGACGCATACCGGCAAGGCGCTGGAGGCGGTGCTGGCGCGGGGCAAGGGCTGAAGCGAGTGACGGGCGGCGCGCCGGGCCGGACCGGGCGTGGTCGGGCGGGGCCGGGTCGGAGCAAGCCGGGCCAGCCGCGCCGCCTGGCTGACCGAACTCAGCGCCGCGGCGCCGATGCTTCGGCCCGCGGCTGCGACGCCGCGGCTTCGTAGCCCTTGCGCGTGATCTCGTAGACCTCGCCCCGATCGCCGCGGGCAGCGAGCAGGCCGCGCTCGACGAGTTCCTGCAAGGCCGCCTCCCAACTGGCAACCGCACGGTGATCGGACTTGTCGGTCAACAGGCTCACGCCATTCGTGTGCAGGTCGACGCCGGCGCCGAATTTCTCGTAGAGCACGGTGCCGCCGGGATCGGACGCGGCGGCCGCCAGCAAGGTGCGCGCCTCCTTCGACAGCACTTGCTGCGGGGCGCCGCTGCCCGACGCCGAGGACCGGTCGGCATCCG
Source organism: Burkholderiales bacterium (assembly GCA_028868875.1). Classification (GTDB taxonomy): domain Bacteria; phylum Pseudomonadota; class Gammaproteobacteria; order Burkholderiales; family Burkholderiaceae_C; genus Rubrivivax. Next base: position 8,162 of record JAGWTS010000130.1, read on the forward strand.
AGGCGCGAAACATCGCTTCGCCGAAGCCGATGACGCCCGCGAAGAGCAACACGAAGACGCCGATGCGGACCTTGACCGCCGCCTTGGCAAAGAACACGTAGGCCAGGATCGACAGGGCGACCACGAGCAGCGCGAGGATGCCGAGCTGGCTTTGCGCCGCTGCCTCGATGATGTCGGGCAGACTCTCGAACAGCTGGTCCATGGGTCCCCCTGGTGGGCAAGCGCTCGGACGGGCTTCGCTGGCGGCGCGGCGGACGGTGACTTCGCGCCTCTCTTCGGCGGCAATTTAACCCAGATGGTGTGCGGATCGGGGATCCGAGCCGTCCCGATGCCCGGGAGCGGGACCCGATGCGGGTGAATGACGATGCGGGCCGAGCGCCGGCGAGGGCTATCGGCTCACTGGACGTCGCCCCGTGCTCACCGGGGCGCCGAGGTCGTTGTCGCTGCTCCGTATCGGCCGCGGCAGATTGCCGTCGCCTTGGTCCGGGCCACCCGGCGCCGGCCTGGCCGTTGGGGGCGGACCGCCTGGGAGCAGCCCGTCGTCACCGCGTGCAGCGACCCCTTGCCGGCGTTGACGGCTGGCCGTTTCCGGGATGGCTTTCCCGCAGCCGGACACACCGCCTCTATATTGCTATCATGCAATACAGGAAGGCGATTCCCCTCGCTCGATCGAAAGAAATCAGGGAAGACGGCGCCATTGTCGAGGTCATCATCTGGCAACTTGCCGAGCCGGTTCCTCCCTGTACGCATCGCTTCAAGTACCGCCTCTTCTACGGTCTGCCCGGGCAAGAGCGGGTCCGCTACGACAACGAGCGCGGTAAAGGCGACCATCGCCGCTTCGCCGGGGCGGAGGCGGACGACACCTTTTCCTCCCTCGACCAACTGCTCGATGATTTCGAGCGCGACATTCAAGACTGGAGCGCAACATGAAGGCTGTCATCGAGGTCGCACGCCGGGGTTCCGCAATTCGCATCGCCCGCGCCCAGATCGCGGGCGCTCATCGGGGAAAGTCGCCCGACTTTCATCTGAGCTTCGAGTCTGCTCGCTCGCTGTTCGCTGACCTCACACCCGCACGACTCGACCTCTTGGACACGCTTCGCAAGCTGGGCCCGTGCAGCGTTTATGCGCTTGCCAGGGCGGCCGACCGCAACTACTCCAATGTTCACACTGATGTGAGCCGACTCGAAGAGCTCGGGTTGATCGAACGCAGCGAACAAGACGCCATCTTCGTTCCCTTCGATTCCGTTGAAATCCTGCTGCCGCTTGCCCAAGTGGCATAGCGGGTGGCGTCTGAATACGGGTTGAGCGGCCGGTTTGCGGCAAGCAGTCCGGGACCCCGACCGTCCGGACCTGGCCGACAGGGTGGGCACGCGTATCGATGAACCCCCTGTCGGGCCTGCCCACAATGCCCAACCCGCCGGGCGCACCCTGGTCGCGCCGCGCCTTGCCCGCGCTGCCGGCGGATCGGGGGGGGCACCAGCGGCGAGATCCTTGCGGCCCAGGTGTCGAGGCGCCACATCGGCTTGCGACCGCTGGCACCCGGCACCCGGCGCGGCCCTCGGCCGCGCTCGCGCCCACCCTACTTCGCGAGCGTGAAGGCGCCGTTCTTGATCTCGACCATCACGCGCGCGCGCTGGTCGAAGCCCATGTGGTCGGTCGGGCTCGTGTTCATGATGCCGTGCGGCGTCACGAGGTCGTGGATGTTCTCGAGCGCGTCGCGCAAGGCCGAGCGGAAGGCCTCGGTGCCGGGCTTGGCGCCGGTCTTCAGGGCGACGGGGATGGTGCGCTCGATCATCAGCGCCGCGGTCCACATGTGGGCCGCGAAGGCGTTCATCGAGCCCGCGCCGTTGGCCTGCTCGTAGCGCCTCTGGAAGTCGAGCGACACCTTCTTGATCGGGTTGCTGTCGGGCAGGTCCTTGGCCACCACGACCGGGCCCGCGGGCAGGAAGGCGCCTTCGACCGTCTTGCCGCCGACGCGCAGGAAGTCGTTGTTGACGACGCCGTCGGTGAAGTAGATCTGGCCCTTGAAGCCGCGCTCCCGCAGCGTGAAGGCGGGCAGCACGGCCGGGGTGCCGGAAGCGGCGATCAGCACCGCATCGGGGTTCTCGGCCATGATCTTGATGACCTGGGCCGTGACGCTGGTGTCGGTGCGCACGTAATGCTCGACCCCGACCACCGCGACGTGGCGCAGGTCGGCCATCTTCTTGAACTCGTCGACCACGCCTTGGCCGTAGGCGTCGGCGAAGCCGATGATGCCCACGCGCTTGAAGCCGTGGTCGTTCATGTGCTGCGTCATCGCCGTCATCATGTGGGCGTCGTTCTGCGGCGTCTTGAAGACCCAGCGCCGCTTGGCGTCCACCGGGTCGACGATGCGCAGCGACGAAGCCACCGCGATCTGCGGCGTCCGGGCTTCCGAGGTGACGTCGATCATGGCCAGGCTGTTGGGCGTGATCGACGAGCCGATGACGAGGTCGACCTTGTCCTCGGTGATGAGGCGGCGCGTGTTCTCCACCGCCTTCACGGTGTCGGAGGCGTCGTCGAGGACGATGTAGTCGACCTTCTGGCCGCCGATCGTGCGCGGGAACAGCGCCACGGTCTTGCCCTCGGGGATGCCGAGCGAGGCCGCCGGCCCCGTCATCGAGAGCGTGATGCCGACCTTGATCTGGGCCAGGGCGCTGGTGCAGGCGCAGGTGAGGGCGGCGGCGGCCAGTGCCGCGGTGAATCGCGAAAGCATGAACGGGCTCCTTGTGCTTCTGGGTGCCGCCGGGGCGGCAAGGGCGCCACGGTACAGCAAGAAAGGGGCGCCCCGGGGGCGCAGGAACCCGTATCAGCGCGCCGGCGCGGCGAGGTTCAGGCGCCGCGGCCGCGCCCGCCACAGGCGCCAGCCGAGCAGCAGCGCGACGACGGCGGCATAGACCTCCACCTCGGCGAAGTTGTGCTTGCCCGCGCGCATCCAGAAGAAGTGCAGGATCGCGAGCAGGGCGACGCCGTAGACCGCGCGGTGCAGGGCCTGCCAGCGCGCGGCGCCGAGGGCGCGGATGGCGCGGTTGAACGAGGTCGCGGCCAGCGCCAGCATCAGCAGCAGGGCTGCGCTGCCGACGAGGATGAAGGGGCGCTTGGCGATGTCGTGGCCGATGTCGACGAGCACGAAGCCCTTGTCGAGCCAGGCGTAGCACAGGAAGTGCAGCGTGCCGTAGAAGAAGGCGTACAGGCCGATCATGCGGCGCAGCCGGGCCAGGGCGTTCCAGCCCGTGATCTGGCGCAGCGGCGTCACCGCCAGCGTCAGGCACAAGAAGCGCAGGGTCCAGTCGCCGGCCGAGCGGATCAGGTGCTCGGCCGGGTTCGGCCCCAGTTGGTCGGCGAACGCGCCGTAGGCCAGCCAGAGGAAGGGCAGCAGCGCCAGGGCGAACAGGAACGGCTTGGCGGCCGGCTTGAGCAGCAGCTTGTTCATCGCGGCGCCGGCTTCAGAAATACTTGCGCAGGTCCATGCCGGCGTAGAGCTGGCCGACCTGCGGCTCGTAGCCGTTGAACATCAGGGTCGGGCGGCGCTTGGCGAACAAGCCGCCGTCGCCGATGCGGCGTTCGGTGGCCTGGCTCCAGCGCGGGTGGTCCACATGCGGGTTCACGTTGGAATAGAAGCCGTATTCGCTCGGTGCCGCCTGGTCCCAGGCCGTCGGCGGCTGCTTCTCGACGAAGCGGATCTTGACCAGGCTCTTGGCCGACTTGAAGCCGTATTTCCAGGGCACGACCATGCGCACCGGGGCGCCGTTCTGGTTCGGCAGCACCTCGCCGTAGAGGCCGAAGCCGAGAAGGGCGAGGGGGTGCATCGCCTCGTCCAGGCGCAGCCCCTCGGTGTAGGGCCAGTCGAGAACGCCCGAGCGCAGCCCCGGCATCTGCTTCGGGTCGGCCAGGGTCACGAACTGGACGTACTTGGCGTTGGCGGTGGGCTCGACCCGCTTGATCAATTCCGAGAACGAGAAGCCGATCCAGGGAATCACCATCGACCAGCCCTCGACGCAGCGCAGGCGGTAGATGCGCTCTTCCAGCGGCGCGAGCTTCATCAGCGCTTCGAGGTCGAAGACCGCGGGCTTGCGGACCTCGCCTTCGACCGCCACGCTCCAGGGCCGCGGCTTCAGGCTGCCGGCATACTCCGCGGGGTCGGACTTGTCGGTGCCGAACTCGTAGTAGTTGTTGTAGCTCGTGACGTCGGCGTAGGGGGTGGGCTTGTCCATCGTCAACGCGCCGGCCACCGCGCTGGGCACGGCCGCCAGCGCGGCCAGCTTGCCGGGCCGTGCGACGCCGGCCTGCGCCGGCAGCGCGCCGGCGATGGCGCCGGCGGCGGCGGCCTGGATCCAGCGCCGGCGCGAGAGAAAGACCTCGCGCGGCGTGATTTCCGAGGCAATGGGGTGCTGGTATCCGCGGTCTTTAATCAGGATCATCGGGCGCTCCGTGGCTATGGCACTCGGTCGGACGACCGAGGTGAACCTTACAGCGGCGGGAGCGTGCCGGGGGCGGCCATTCGTCTAGGCCTCGCGGCCGCAAGGGCCGCCGCGCCTTCAGCGCAGGCCGGCGATGTAGTCGGCGACGGCCTTGATCTCGCGGTCGTTCATCTTGCCGGCGATGGCCATCATCTGCGGGCTGTTGCTGCGCTCTCCCGAGCGGAAGTTGTTCAGCTGCGTCTCGAGGTAGGCCTCGTGCTGGCTGCCGATGCGCGGATATTGCGCCGGGATGCCGGCGCCGTTCGGGCTGTGGCAGCCGGCGCAGGCGGGAACCTGCTTCGCGAGGATGCCGCCGCGGTAGATCTGCTCGCCCAGGGCGACCGTGTCCTTGTCCTTGGCGAATCCGGGCTTGGCCTTCTTGCTCGCGAAAAAGGCCGCGATGTTGGCCACGTCGGCGTCGGCCACGGTGGCCGCCATGCCCGTCATCACCGCGTTCTTGCGCCGCCCGGCCTTGAAGTCGTAGAGCTGCTTGACGATGTACTCGGGGTGCTGGCCCTGCAGGATCGGGTAGGTGGGCGCGCCGCGCGACCCGTCCGCCGTGTGGCAGGCCAGGCACGTGGTGGCCGCGGCCTGGCCCTTGGCCGGGTCGGGCTTGACGGCAGCGTCGGCCGCCAGTGCGGAGCCGGCGGCGAGCGCGGCGAAGATCAGGACGGCGGCGTTCTTCATGCGGCGGGCTTCTTGGAGTTCGTTCGGATCAAACCCGCTGATTTTACAATGGTCCATGACGACCCCCTCCCCCGCGCCCTGCAGCGATGCCGCGAAAGCGGCCCTGGCCTGGGCGCACAGCGCCCGATTCCTCACCACCGCGAGCCGGCTCGACCAGCTCCCGGGCGGCGAGAACCCCGAGATCGCCTTCGTCGGCCGCAGCAATGCCGGCAAGTCCACCGCGATCAACACCCTGGCCCAGCACCGGCGCCTGGCCTTCGCTTCGCGCACCCCCGG
>JAGWTS010000002.1 GCA_028868875.1 Burkholderiales bacterium
GCGAACTGCTGCGCCACCAGGCGCTGCACGTTCTTGGTCTGCCGCAACCGCAACAGGTAGGGCTGTTTGCGGCTCTCCAGCTCCAGCAGGATGCCTTCGTTGCCGTAGCCGGAGTCGCCCCGCACCAGCGCCGGTCGGCGCTCTGCGAGTTCGTCCAGCAGCCGACCCAGCGCCGCCTTGGCGTGGCCGCTGGTGTGCTGCTTGCCCGAGCTGAGCTGCACGTCCAGCACCAGGCGCAGGTTGCTCACCAGGAAGGTGTGCAGCACGTGGCTGGGCCGCATGGGCTTGCTCGGGTTGTAGCCGATCTGCGCGCCTTCCTGCCGTCCGTACAGCGGCTTGATGCTGGCGTCGATGTCCAGCACCCAGGGGCGATCCAGCGCCTCGCGCACCGAGTGCATCAGGCTCGGGCGCATCCAAGCCGCGCTGCTGGGCTCGTCGATGCGCTCCAGTGCTCGGCGCAGTGCATCCTCGCTGATCACTTTGGCCATGCCCAGGGCCTGCGCCGCCAGCGCGTCCCCGCGCAGCGCGGTGATGTGCGCGTAACGCCGGTGCCCGGCCAGCAGCCCGAGCATCAGCGTGCCCAGCACGTCGCGCTTGTCCGGGGCGTTGCCGCTGCGGTAACTCAGCGGGCACTCGGCCACCCAGCGCTCGAACACGCCCGTGGTGGCCAGGAACTCCGCGAAGAACACGAGCTGACCGTGCGGCGTGGCCGTCGCACCCTCGTCCCAGCGCACGTGCATTCGCCCGCCCAGCGTGTCCACGATCTGCGGCTCGGACTGGTCATGACCAGCCCCTGGGCGCGCCGCCAACGCCTTCCGTTTTGCCTCACCCATCGGGTGAGTGTGCCGCGACACCGCAATGCCGCACCAGCGCTCGCTCAGCGACCGATCACTGGCGGGCAACTGCCGGATTTAGGTTTACACCATGCGCCGGGGCACGACCGCCCGGCCCGCGCCCTGGCGCAGCCAACGGTCGGTGCCGCCGCGCGCTGTGCGCTGCAGTTCACACATGCGTTCATGCGTCAGCGCAAGCCTGGCCGACCCGCGTTCTTGCAGATCGCGCTGCAGTTTCATCCACAACTGCGCGGCGGTCATCGCGTCGGCGAGCGCGCGGTGGGCGCGGCCGTTGTCGGGTAGCTGGTTCAGCGCCGCGAGCGTTCCCCGCTTGCGGTTCGGCGCCTGCGGATAGACGCGCCGCGCCAGCAGCATCGTGCACGCGAAGCGGTGCGCCGGGTCGGGTTCGCAGCCGGCCGCCGCTGCCTCGGCGAGCCAGAACGAACGGTCGAATGAGGCATTCTGCGCCACCGTCTGGCAACCGCGGGTGAAGGGCACGACCTCGCGAATCACCGCACGCGCCGGCGACGCCGCGGCGACCATCGCGTTGCTGATTCCTGTCAACGATTCGATGAAAGGCGCGATCCAGGCGCCGGAGTTCATCAGGCTCTGGAATCGGCCAACGATCTCGCCTTCGCGCAACAGCACGGCAGCGATCTCGGTTGCGCGCGCGCCCTGGCCGGGCGCGATGCCGGTGGTTTCGAAGTCGATCACGGCCACGGTTTCCATCGCCGTCAGCCGCGCCCTGTTCGGCGCCCGGCGCATCCGTCTGCGCCTCGAGTTGTTCGGTCAGATCCATCCGTTGTCGATGGCCGGTACTGCAGCGGATGGCCGGGAAGGAGGCTCGAGAAGGCCACCGTCAACCGTCCTCGCGAATAGACGAAGCCGATGGCGCGGATGCCGGGTGCGCGCGCCAAATGCGCGAGATACTGCGGCGCTTCGCGTCGATGCCTCGTGGCCGGCAGCGCAGCAGCCGGACTTCAGGGGGTGGCCGTGATCGTCTTCGACGCCGCAAGCGTTGTCTATCCAGACCAGACCGTCGCGGTCGACCGGCTGAGCCTGACCGTGCCGAGCGGGCGCATCACCGTCTTTGTCGGACCCTCGGGCTGTGGCAAGACCACCTCGCTGCGCCTGATCAACAAGATGATCTTGCCGAGCTCCGGCCGCGTGCTCATCGACGGCGCCGACATCGCCTCCATCGACGCGGCCACCTTGCGCCGCGGCATCGGCTACGTCATCCAGCAGGTCGGCCTGTTCCCGCACCGCAGCGTGGTCGACAACGTCGCCACCGTGCCCGTTCTGCTGGGTGTCGGACGCCGGCAGGCGCGCAGCGCGGCGCTGGCGCTGCTCGAACGCGTCGGCCTCGACCCGGCGCTGGCGAACCGCTATCCGCGCCAGTTGTCCGGGGGCCAGCAGCAGCGGGTCGGGGTGGCGCGCGCGCTGGCCGCCGATCCGCCGATCCTGCTGATGGACGAACCGTTCAGCGCCGTCGACCCCGTGGTACGCCACCAGTTGCAGGACGACCTGCTGCGCCTGCAGGCCGACATCGGCAAGACCATCGTCTTCGTTACGCACGACATCGACGAGGCGCTGCGCCTGGGCGACGAGATTGCCGTGATGAGGGAGGGCGGGCATCTGGCCCAGCTCGCCGGCCCGGCCGAGCTGCTGGCCAACCCGGCCGACGACTTCGTCGCCGACTTCGTCGGACGGGACCGCGGCTACCGCGCGCTCGGCTTCGTCGAGGGCGCGCCGGAGATTCGCCCCGAAGCGACCGTCGACCTCGGCGCCAGCGCCGAAACCGCGCGCCGGATCGCGGCCGGCGCCCCGTGGCTGCTGGTGCTCGATGCCGCCCGCCGTCCGCTCGGCTGGGTCCGGCCCGAGCGCCTGGACCGCGCCGTCACCGCGGGCGACCTCAACCGTTCCGGAACGCTGGCCCGGGTCGACGGCTCGCTGCGCGCCTTGCTCGACGCGGCCCTGTCCTCGCCCAGCCGACGCGGGGTCGTGGTCGACGCCCAGGGCGCGTTGGTGGGCTCGGTCAGCGCCAGCGGCGTGCTGGCCACCATCGAGGCGGGAGAGCGCGCGTGAGCCCGCAGGCATTGCCTTCGGGCTCATTCCCGCTCGGCGCAGGAATGGCGCGTGCCCGTGCCGAGCCGGCCGCAGGCCGCAGGCTGCACGCATGATCGACTGGTTCGTGCACAACGCACCGCGCGTGGGAGCGCTCGCGCTGACTCACGCCTGGCTCGCGGCCTTGCCCCTCGTGCTGGGCCTGGCGATCGCACTGCCGCTCGGCTGGCTCGCGCACCGGCTGCCCCGGCTGCGGCTGGCCATCGTCTCGCTCGCGGGGGCGCTGTACACGGTGCCGTCGCTGGTGCTGTTCATCCTGCTGCCGCTGGTGCTGGGCACGCGCATCCTCGACCCCTTCAATGTCGTGGTCGCCATGACCCTCTACACCGTCGCGCTGCTGGTGCGCACCGTCGCCGACGGCCTGGCCTCGGTGCCCGAGGAGGTGCGCCAGGCCGCGCTCGCGATGGGCTTCGGCGCCTTCCGGCGCTGGGTCTCGGTCGAACTGCCGCTGGCGCTGCCGGTGATCTCGGCCGGCCTGCGCGTGGCCGCGGTCAGCAACGTGTCGATCGTGAGCATTGCCGCGCTGATCGGCGTGGTGCAGCTCGGATCGCTCTTCACCGAGGGCTTCGCGCTGCTCGCCCTGCCGCCGATCGTCGTGGGCTCCATCGCCTGCGTGCTGCTGGCGTTCGTGTTCGACCTGGCGATCATCGGCCTGACCCGGCTCGCGACGCCCTGGGCGCGAGGGCGCGCATGATCGCGCCGGGCCGTTTCCGAGCGCTCATCCTGGAGCGCGCAGCGCGAAGGATCGTGCGGTGACCGCCGTCTGGCAGTGGTTCGGCAGCGCCGCGAACTGGGCCGGCGACGACGGCATCTGGAACCGGCTCGGGCAGCACCTCGCGTATTCGGCCTTGTCCCTGCTGATCGCCGCGGCGATCGCGGTGCCGCTCGGCCTGTGGATCGGCCACAGCGGGCGCGGGCGCGTGCTGGCCGTCGGGCTCGTCAACGGCGCCCGGGCGATCCCGAGCCTGGGCCTGCTGTTCATCTCGGTGCTGGTGCTGGCGCCGCGGATCAGCGGCGCGGACGCCTTCCTGATCCCCAGCATCCTGGTGCTGGTGGTGCTGGCCGCGCCGCCCCTGCTCGCCGGCACCTACGCCGGGGTCGCGCAGGTCGACCCGGCGGTGCGCGACGCCGGACGCGGCATGGGGCTCACGTCCTGGCAGGTGTTGTGGGAAATCGAGCTGCCTTGCGCGCTGCCTCTCGTCTTCGGCGGCCTGCGTTCGGCGGCGCTGCAGGTCGTGGCCACCGCAACGATCGCGGCCACGGTCAGCGTCGGCGGGCTCGGGCGCTTCCTCATCGACGGCCTGGCCTATCGCGACTACACGATGATGGCCGGCGGCGCGATCCTCGTGGGCGCCCTGGCGATCGGGGTCGACGCCGCACTCGCCGGTGTCCAGCGCCTCGTGGTGTCCGAGGGGCTGCGGTCGAGGGCGTCGTGAGTGGGGTCGGCCTGGGTGGGCGCCGGCGTCGTGCCGTGTCGCAGCGTAGACTTTCCTGCACGGTGCCGCACCCCGCAGCGCACCGACCCCGTCGGCCCCCGGCCGGCTCGAACGAGGAAACCCGATGACCCATCCGACGAGACGAGGCCTGTTGGCGGCCACCCTGGGCACTGGCCTCGCCCTGGCTGTGGCGACACGCAGCGCCCATGCGAACCCGCCGCCCACGACGCTGATCGTCGGATCGGCCAACTTCCCCGAGAGCGTGCTGCTGGCGCAGATCTACGCCGACGCCCTGAAGGCCAAGGGGGTCGCGGTGAGCACCCGGCTCAACATCGCCAGCCGCGAGACCTACCTGGGGGCGCTGGCCGACGGTTCGATCGACCTCATCCCCGAATACACCGGCAACCTGGCGCGCTACTACGACAAGGCCGCCGACATCGCCGACCCCGCTGCCGCGTTGGCGGCGCTGAAGAAGGCCTTGCCAGCGGGCTTCACCGTTCTCGCGCCTTCGGCGGCGCAGGATTCCGATTCGATCTGCGTGGCCGCGGCGACGGCGAAGAAGTACGCGCTGGTCTCGATCGCCGACCTGGCCGGGCACGCGAAAGACATGGTCATCGGCGGCCCGCCGGAGTTCAAGCAGCGCGTCGACGGCCTTCCTGGCCTGCAGCGCGTCTACGGCCTCGTCTTCAAGTCGTTCCTGCCCTTCGACTCGGCCAACTCGCTCACCGTCACGGCGCTGAAGAACGGCCAGGTGCAGGCCGCGAACCTGTACACCACCGATCCGCAGGTGGCCGCCAACGGTTTCGTGGCGCTGCAGGACCCCAAGCACCTGTTCGGCGCGCAGAACGTGATTCCGCTGATCCGCCGGGACCATCTCACCGACGCCATCGCCTCGATCCTCGACGCGGTCTCGGCCAAGCTCGACACCGCGACCCTGGCGGCCCTGGTCAAGAACGTGGTCATCGACAAGCAGGATGTCGCTGCGGTGGCCCGCGCCTTCCTCGCGAGCAAGGGCCTGTCCTAGCCGACTGGCCGGCGCGCCGAGCCGCCTCACCCGGCCTTGCGAGCTTTCGCTTCGTGGCGATCGCGGGCAACCGGCCAGTCGGCAACCGAACGAGCCCCTTCAGGTCGGTTGGCCGCCCGCACGCGCTGCGGCGCGGGTCCGCTCAGGCGGCAACCGTTGTCCGCGCTCGCGCTGCCAGCACCCTGGGCAGGTTGACTTCGATCCAGTCGGCCAGGCCGCGCACACGCCGGGCGGCGTCGCGCCCCAGCGGCGTGAGCCGATATTCGACATGCGGCGGCACCACATCGTGGGCGATGCGCTCGACCAGGCCGTCGCCCTCGAGCCAGCGCAGCGTCTGCGCCAGCATGCGCTCGCTGACGCCGCCGATGGCGCGGCGCAGCTCGGCGAAGCGGTGCATGCGCGTCTCCAGAACGATCAGCACCAGCACGCCCCAGCGGCTCGTGACGTGCTTGAGCACCTCGCGCGACGGGCAAGCCGCGGCCAGCAGGTCACCGCGCGCGAGCTGGCTCGAGAGCGCGGGCGCGCGCGCGGGGTTGCGCCTGGCGCCCTTCTTGGTACTTACCTTCATGTGCGTACTTACAAAAAGTGAGTGTTGATCGTACAGTGGCGCATCCTCTGCTTCAAGACTGCGAGAAGTCCACCATGACCACTGCCATCACCGGCGCCAGCGGACAACTCGGCCGCCTCGTCGTCGCCCGCCTTCGAGACCAGGCACGCGCCGAGCCGCTCGTCGCACTCGTGCGCTCGCCGACCAAGGCCGCCGACCTCGGCATCACCGTGCGCGAGGCCGACTACGCGCGCCCGCAAACGCTGGACACCGCCGTGGCGGGCGTCGACACGCTGCTGCTGATTTCGTCGAGCGAAGTCGGGCAGCGCGCCGTGCAGCACCGCAACGTGATCGAGGCCGCGAAGCGCGCCAAGGTCAAGCGCATCGTCTACACCAGCCTGTTGCACGCCGACACCTCGACCTTGAGCCTGGCGGTGGAGCATCGCGACACCGAGAGCGCGCTGAAGGCATCCGGCATCGCGCACACGATCCTGCGCAACGGCTGGTATACGGAGAACTACACCGGATCGATCGCGGGCGCGCTTGCCGGCGGCGCCTTCATCGGCAGCGCCGGCGAAGGCCGGATCTCGTCGGCCGCACGCGCCGACTATGCCGAGGCGGCCGCGGCAGTTCTCACGTCGGCGGGCCACGACGGCAAGACCTACGAGCTGGCCGGCGACGCGTCCTACACCCTGGGCGAACTGGCGGCCGAGATCTCGCGCCAGTGCGGCAAGACGATTCCGTACAGGAACCTGCCCGAGGCCGACTATGCCGCTGCGTTGTCGGGCTTCGGCCTGCCCGTCGCGCTGGCGCAGGCGATTGCCGGCTGGGACTTCGGCGCCTCTCGAGGGGCGCTGTTCGACGACGGCCGGCAACTCTCCAGACTGATCGGGCGGCCGACCACGCCGCTGTCGAGCGTAGTGGCCGCCGCGCTCGGCTGAAATCAGGCCTGGCCTGGCGGTCCGCGTTGCGCCGTGCGGGGCCCGCACTTCTTTGGCGCTCATACCAAGGTCCGTTAGAATGTAGTGCATGAACAACCGCAGCCTCAAGGATCTCTTGTACGAACAGGTCGCCCGGGTGGGGAAGGCGCTGGCCAGCCCGAAGCGGCTCGAGATCCTGGAAATGCTCGCCCAGGGCGAGAAGGCCGTCGAGACGGTTGCGGGCGAGGTGGCCATCGACGTCAAGCTGGCCAGTGCCCACCTGAAGGCGCTGAAGGAAGCGCGGCTCGTCCAGGTGCGCCGCGACGGCAAGCGCATGATCTACCGCCTCAGCGGGACCGACGTCGCCCAGCTCGGCGTGACGCTGCGCCAAGTGGCCGAGGAACACCTGGTCGAGTTGCGGCTGGCCTTGCAGCAGATGATGGCCGAGCCGGATCGGCTGGCGCAGGTGGGGCGCAAGGAACTCCTGGCGCAGGCCAAGCGCGGCGAGGTCGTGGTGCTCGACGTGCGCCCGTCCGAGGAGTTCGACACCGCGCACCTGCCCTATGCGCGCTCGCTGCCGCTGTCCGAACTGGCGCATCGGCTGGCCGAGTTGCCGCGCGACGTGGAGATCGTGGCCTATTGCCGCGGCCCGTTCTGCCTGATGTCGGACGAAGCCGTGAAGCTGCTGCGCGAGCGCGGCTACCGCGCCCGCAAGACCTTCGACGGCGTCAGCGAGTGGCGGGCCGCGGGCCTGCCCGTGAGCCGCCGATAAGGCCGGATGGCGCCCGTCGAGCCCGTGATGCCCTAACTCGGTGTCATCGAGGGCTACTTCGGCCGGCCCTGGCGCCACGAGGACCGCAAGCAGGTGCCGACGCGCCCGAGTGAGCTGGGCTACTTCTGGTACCACCACGCGCCCAAGGCCGATGCCTTCTTGCGGCGGCGCCAACGCCATCCGCCGGCCGCGCTGGCCGAGTTGGCGGATCTCTTCGCGCATGGCCGCGGCCTGGGCCTGCGCGCGGGGTTGGGTTGCTCAGAACACGAGCAGCTTGTCGGCTTCGACGGTCCAGTCCGCCAGCTGCGCCAGCGTGCTGCGCCGCGCGCCTTCGATCAGCTCGTCCTCGCGCAGGCCGCGGGCGTCCATGCAGGTGCCGCAGAGGGCGACCTCGCCTTTGCGCAGCACCTTGCCCAGCATCAGCTGGAGGTTGTAGTAGCCCTCGGGCACCTTCTGGCCGCTCTTGGCGCAGGCCACGGCATCGGCCATCAGGAACAGGCGAACCTGCTGCCCCTCCTTGCCGGCCAGCGCCGCGGCCAGCCGCAGCGCGTTGTAGGCGCGCTCGTTCCCGTAGGGGGCTTCGTTGAGGATGAACAGCGTGCTCGCCATCATGGCTCCAGGCTGGGGTTGTCGACTTCCGTTGCGCGCGCGCCCCGTTCGTGCAGAAGATCGTGAAACGGGCGATTCGTGATCTATATTCTAACGGACGTTGGTATGATAGCCATCCGATCCCCCTCCGGTTTCGTTGCGCCGGATCAATGGAACGCTCCATGGACCTTCAGGCATTCGTCATCGCCCACGAGCCCGCCCTCCGGCTCGGCTTCTTCGTCGGCGTCTTCGCGCTGGTCGCGCTCGGGGAACTGGCGGCGCCGCGGCGCGCCCTCGTCGCGCCCAGGGCCCTGCGCTGGAGCAGCAACCTCGGCCTGGTGGTGCTCAACACGGTGCTGCTGCGGGCGTTGTTCCCGCTCGCGGCGGTGGGCATGGCGGCGTTCGCGGCAGACAGGGGCTGGGGGCTGCTGAACCATTTCGGGGTCCCCTTCGCCCTCGCCCTGCCGCTGGCCGTGGTCGCGCTGGACTTCGTGATCTGGCTCCAGCACGTGATGGTCCATGCCGTGCCGGCGCTGTGGCGGCTGCACCGGGTGCACCACGCCGATCCGGACTACGACCTGACCACGGGCGCACGCTTGCACCCCCTCGAGATCCTGCTGTCGATGCTGATCAAGATCGCCGCCGTCGCGCTGCTCGGCCCGCCGCTGGTGGCGGTGGTGGTCTTCGAGGTGCTGCTCAATGCGACGGCGATGTTCAACCACGGCAACATCCGGCTGCCTGCGTCGCTCGACCGAGTGCTGCGCTGGGTCCTGGTGACGCCGGACATGCACCGCATCCACCATTCGGTCGAGGACGACGAGGCCAACTCCAACTTCGGCTTCAACCTGCCTTGGTGGGACCGCCTGCTCGGCACCTACCGCGAGCAGCCGCGCGCCGGCCACGACGCCCTCGTCATCGGCATCCACGGCCACACCGACTTGCGCGAAGTCGCGCGCCTGGACGGCATGCTGCTGCTGCCCTTGCGCGGCGCGGCGGGCGGCTACGCGATCAACGGGCGGCGCTGGGCGGGCGCGGAGAAGCGGCCATGAGGAAGAACGCACCGCGCTGGGCGCTGGCTCTGGCGCTGCTGGCCGCCATCGCAGCGGCGCTGCTCCACCGTGCACGCTTCGACGCCGCCGCGCTGCAAGCCGGGGTCCAGGCCGCCGGCGCCGCGGGGCCCTTGCTGTTCGTGGCGTTCTACGCCCTGGCGACGCTGCTGTTCCTGCCCGGGGCCGCGCTCACGCTGGCCGGCGGCGCCTTGTTCGGGCCCTGCTGGGGCGGCTTGTGGAGCCTGAGTGGCGCGACGGCGGGCGCCGCGCTGGCCTTCCTGATCGCGCGCTACCTGGGTGCCGACTGGGTTGCCCGGCGCGCCGGGCCGCGCCTGTCCGGGTTGATCGAAGGGGTCGCGTCCGAGGGCTGGCGCTTCGTCGCCTTCGTCCGGCTCGTGCCGCTGTTCCCGTTCAATCTGCTGAACTGCGCGCTGGGGCTGACCCGCATCGGATTCGCCGCCTACGTGCTGGCGAGCGGGGTCTTCATGCTGCCCGGCGCCTTCGCCTACAGTTGGCTCGGCCACGCCGGGCGCGAGGCGCTGGCCGGCGGCAAGGGCCTGGTCGGCAATGTCATGATCGCCCTGGCCCTGCTGTCCGCCGTCGCCTTCCTGCCGCGCCTGGTGCGCAGGCTGCGCGCCAGCAGGCCCATCGAGGTCGGCGACCTGACGGGATGAAACGAGATGCACATGTTCTACGGTGGCGGATGGTTCATGGGAGGCATGCACCTCCTGTGGTGGATCTTCTGGATCGGCGTCGTCCTGGCCTTCGCCTGGGCCTTGCGGGGACGATCGGGCGACGCGCCCGGCGCAGCGCGCGAGACGCCCCACGAACTGCTCAGGCGCCGGCTCGCCAACGGGGAGTGCACGCCGCAGGAGTACGAAAATCGCAAGGCGCTCCTGGACCGCGACGGTCCACCCAAGGGGAGCTGAACCTCGCCGCCTGCCGGTTCAACCCCTTCGATTCATCAACCCGACGTCCGCATCATGAAGAAGTTCGTTCTCCCCTTGTCGCTGTCGATCGCCGCGCTCGCGCTGCCGGCGCATGCCGCCGATGCGCAGCGCCAGGCCGAGGTGGCCAGGCTCGGCGCCGACGTGATGCCCTTCAGCCTCGCGGCCACGACCCACATCTTCACCAAGTCGGCCCACGGAGGCGCGCAGCGCGTGGTCGCCAAGAACGCCCGCGACACCCGGCAGATCCGGCTCGTGCGCGAGCATCTGCGTCTCATGCGGGACCAGTTCCTGAAGGGGGACTATTCCGGGCCGACCCACATCCATGGCGCCGACATGCCCGGCCTGGCTGCGCTCGAGGCGGCCAAGCCCGGGCAAATGAGCATCGACTACCAGGACGTGAAGGCGGGCGCCGAACTCAGGTTCCGCAGCGCCGACCCCGAACTCGTGGCGGCGCTGCACCAGTGGTTCGACGCCCAGCTCGCCGACCACGGCCACGACGCGATGGCCGGACCCATGCACCACGACCACGGCGCCATGATGATGAAGTGACGCGTGCCGGCTTTCGATGTCGCGGGGGACGAAAGCGCAGGGCCAACCCGGCGCACCCCGGCGGGCGGCGAGTCAGGCCGGCTCGCCCAGTCGCCTCAACGCCGATTGGCGACGGCCCTCGGCTTTCGCCGACTCGATCATGCTGGCACGAACGAACTCGATGTGAGCGCGCGCCGCCTCCGAGGCCTGGTTGGCGTCACGCGAGCGAATCGCCTCCCAGATGGCCCGATGCTGCGAGCGGATCTGCTCCCACTCGTGGGGCTGGGTGTGAAGATGGACGAGGTTGCCCGAGACATGTCCGTGGACGACGCGCAGCAGGCTCGCGGTGAGATGGCCGATCATGGCGTTGTGGGCGGCTTCCGCGATCGCCTGGTGAAAAGCCACGTCGGCATCGATATTGGATTTCAGGTCGTCGCTGTCATAGGTTGATTCGAGCGCCGCGAAGGCGGCGGCTAGCCGTTCGAGGTCGACATCGGTGGCGCGCTGCGCGGCCAGGTACGCCGACTGCCCTTCGAGCATGTGGCGGAACTCGAGCATGTCGCCTTGCAGCCCGGGATGGGTGTGCAGCATCTCCTGCCAGGAGTCGATGAAGGGCGCGTCCAGCCGGTCGGTCACGGTGGTTCCCACACCGTGCCGGGTCACGAGCAGGCCCTTGGAGACCAGCTTCTGGATGGCTTCGCGCAGGGCGGGGCGCGAGACGCCCAGTTCGGCGGCCAGGTCGCGCTCCGGCGCCAAGCGGTCCCCGGGCCTGAGCGAGCCCTCGAGGATGCGCGCTTCGAGCTGAAGCGCGATCGCGTCGGCGATCCGGGTCGGCGGTGGCAGGAATCCGGTCATGCCTCGATTATGGTGGTCGGACCAGTTGCTGAGAATCGTATCAAACGAATCGGCAAGGGAAAAACAGCTTGACCTTCTCCTCGCGTTCATCATATATTTCCGTCCATTAGTGGTCATACCACAGAACCACTAAATCAAAACGCAGTGAGACAAGACATGAAGAACCATGTCCCCGGAACCCCTCTTCGCAGCCCGGCCCGCGCCGTCGCGCGCTCCCGGGCGGTGTTGGCTGCGGCCGCCGGGACGCGGCCATGACCGCCCTGGCCGCGGCGCTCTCGGCCGTGCTTCCGGCGCGCCAGGTCATCGTCGACGCGCTGCGCCGCCTGGCCTACGGCAGCGACGCCAGCTTCTACCGCCTCACGCCCGAGGTCGTCGCCGTGGTCGAGAACGAGGCCGAGGTCCAGGCCGTGGTCGAGGTGTGCCGGCGCCTGGCCCGGCCGGTCACGTTCCGCGCCGCGGGCACCAGCCTTTCGGGGCAGGCGATCACGGACAGCGTGCTGGCGCTGATCGGAGAAGGCTTCGCGACCTGCGCCATCGCCCACGACGCGCAGAGCGTGCGCCTGGGCCCCGGCATCATCGGCGGCGAGGTGAACGCCCGGCTCGCGCCCCGGGGCCGCAAGATCGGCCCCGACCCGGCCTCGATCAACGCCTGCAAGATCGGCGGCATCGCCGCCAACAACGCCTCCGGCATGTGCTGCGGCACGGCGCAGAACAGCTATCGAACCCTCGCCGGCCTGCGCGTCGTGCTCGCCGACGGCGCCGTGCTCGACACCGAGGACGCGGCCAGCGTCGAGCGCTTTCGCGCCAGCCACGCAGCGCTGCTCGAAACCCTGCGGCTGATGGGCGCCCAGACCCGCGCCGACGCGGCGCTGGCCGGGCGCATCCGCCGCAAGTACAAGATCAAGAACACGACCGGCTACAGCCTGAATGCGCTGGTCGATTTCGAGGACCCGGTCGAGATCCTCTCGCACCTGATGATCGGCTCCGAGGGCACGCTGGGCTTCATCTCGAGCATCACCTACCGCACCGTCGCCGAGGAGGCGTTCAAGGCGAG
Source organism: Burkholderiales bacterium (assembly GCA_028868875.1). Classification (GTDB taxonomy): domain Bacteria; phylum Pseudomonadota; class Gammaproteobacteria; order Burkholderiales; family Burkholderiaceae_C; genus Rubrivivax. The sequence goes on from JAGWTS010000002.1 coordinate 12,681, forward strand.
CGCGCTCGTGTTCTTCCCGCACGTTCGGGCGGCGTGCGAGGCCGCCATCCGGCTGCGGCCCGAGCCGGTGGCGGCGGTCGAACTGCTGGACCGCGCCGCCCTGCGCTCGGTGCAGGACCAGCCCGGCCTGCCGCCCGTCCTGCGCGAGCTGGGCGACGAAGCGGCCGCCTTGCTCGTGGAAGTGCGCGCCGACGCCGGCCCGCTCCTGCAGCAGCGCATCGAGCAGGTCCGGCTCGCGCTGGCCGGCATCCCGGTCGTGGCACCGCTCGCGTTCTCCAGCGATGCCGCGACCTGCGAGAGGTACTGGAAGGTCCGCAAGGGCACCTTCCCTTCGGTGGGCGCGATGCGCCGCACCGGAACCACGGTGATCATCGAGGATGTCGCGTTCCCGATCGAGTCGCTGGCGGCGGCGACGCTGGACCTGCAGGCGCTGCTGAAGCGGCACGGCTACCACGAGGCCATCATCTTCGGCCACGCGCTCGAAGGCAACCTGCACTTCGTCTTCACGCAGGACTTCGGCGACGCGTCCGAGATCGACCGCTACGCCGGCTTCATGGACGAGGTCTGCCGCCTCGTCGTCGAGAAGTACGACGGCTCGCTCAAGGCCGAGCACGGCACCGGCCGCAACATGGCCCCCTTCGTCGAACTGGAGTGGGGGCGCCAGGCCACCGACTTGATGCGGCGCATCAAGGCCTTGTTCGACCCCGCCAACCTTCTCAATCCGGGCGTGATCCTCAGCGCCGACCCGCAGGCGCACCTCGAGCACCTGAAGCCGATGCCGGCGGCCGAGGCGATCGTGGACCGCTGCATCGAATGCGGCTTCTGCGAGCCCCTGTGCCCTTCGCACCGCCTCACGCTGTCGCCGCGCCAGCGCATCGTCGCCTGGCGCGAACTCTCGCGCCGCGCCGCGGCGCAGGAGGACCCGGGCACGGTGGCGGTCGACTTCGCCTACCAGGGGCTGGACACCTGCGCCGGCTGCGGCCTGTGCTCCACCGCCTGCCCGGTCGGCATCGACACCGGGGCCTTGACGCGGCTGCTGCGCGGCCGCGGGCTCGGCCGCATCGGGCATCGGGTCGGCCGGCTCGCGGCGGATCATTTCGCCGGCGTCGCGACGCTGTCGCGCCTGGGCCTGGCCGTCGGCCACGGCATCGAGAAAGTCACCGGGCCGCAGCGGCTCGCCCATCTCACGCGCGGCGCCTGGAAGACATCGATGCCGCGCGCCGGCAGCAAGCCGATTCCGCGCACCGGCGGCGGCGACCCGGTGGTCTATTTCCCGGCCTGCGCCGGGCGCATCTTCGGCCCCACGTCGGCCCAGGAGCCGGCGCTGCCGGACGTCGTCATCGAATTGCTGCTGCGCGCCGGCTACGCGCCGCGCCTGCCCGAGGGTTTCGAGAAACTGTGTTGCGGGCTGATGCTGGCCAGCAAGGGCATGGCCGAAGAGGCCGACGAGATGGCCGAGCGGGTGACCCAGGCCTTGCTGGCCGCGGCCGACGACGGAGCCGGCGGCTTGCTCCCGGTGATCATGGACGCGAGTTCATGTGCCGTGCGCATGCACAAGCACCTGGCCGCGCAGGACAGCCGCCTGCGCCTGCTCGATTTCCACGAGTTCGCCCACGACGCGCTGCTACCGCGCTTGCGCCTGCGGCGCCGGCCGGGTCCGATCGCGCTGCACGTCAACTGCAGCGTGCGCCGCACGGCCAGCGACGCCAAGCTGCGCGCGCTGCTCGCTGCCTGCGCCGAAGAGGTCGTCGAGCCGGCCGGAGTCGCCTGCTGCGGCTTCGGCGGCGACCGCGGATTCGTCGTGCCCGAGCTCAACGCCCACGCCCTGCGCAAGATCCACGCGGCCTTGCCGGCTGCCTGCCGCGAAGGCGTGTCGACGAACCGCACCTGCGAGATCGGCCTGGCCGAGGAAACCGGCCGGCCTTACCGCTCGGTCGCCTACCTGCTCGAGGAATGCAGCCGCGAGGCCCTTGCGCCCGGCTGCTGAATGCGCGCCCGCTTTTCCCCCGCCTGACCCCCCCTAGACCGGAGACTTCATGAACCCTTCGACCGTCCTGCCTCCCGGCATCGAATTCGTCCAGCCGCTCACCCCGGTCGGCCATTCGCTGCTGCTCTCGTTCCTGGTTGCCGCCGTGCCGATCGTGATCGCGCTCGTCATGCTCGGCGTGCTGCGGCGCCCGGCCTGGCAGGCCTCGCTCGCCGGACTCGCCAGCGGCCTCGTGATCGCCATTGGCGTCTGGGGCATGCCCGCCGGCCTGGCCTTCGACTCGGTGGGCGCCGGCATGGCGCTCGCGCTGGTGCCGGTGATGTGGATCGTCTTCACGGCGCTGCTGCTCTACAACCTGGCCGTCAAGTCGGGGCGCTTCGAGCAGTTCCGCCAATGGATGCTCGACTACCTCCCCGACGACCGCCGCCTCGTGCTGCTCGTCGTCGCGTTCTCGTTCGGCTGCCTGCTCGAAGGCATCTCGGGCTTCGGCACGCCGATCGCGATCACGAGCGCGCTGCTCATCGGCCTCGGCTTCCCGGCCCTCGAGGCGCTGACCTATGCGCTGATCTTCAACACCGCCCCGGTGGCCTTCGGCGCGCTCGGCGTGCCGATCACGGTGCTCGGCGCCGTGACCTCGCTGCCGGCCGACACGCTGGGCGCGATGGTCGGCCGCCAGCTGCCCTTCTTCGCCTTCATCCTGCCGTTCTACGTCGTCGGCATGTACGGCGGCCTGAAGTCGATCGGCAAGCTCTGGCCCGCGCTCCTGGTCTCGGGCGGCAGCTTCGCGCTCACGCAGTTCGCGACCTCCAACTACATCGGCTACCAGCTCACCGACGTGCTGTCCTCGCTCGTCTCGCTCGTCGTCACCGTGGGCTTCCTGCAGGTCTGGAAACCGGCGCACGACCCGGCCTTCGCCGTCGTGCGCAGCCAGGCGGCGGGACGCGGCGCGGAGCGCGCCGGCTGGGGCGGCTGGATGCCCTGGGTCGTGGTCTCGGCGGTCGTGATCGTCTGGATCCACCTGCAGGTATTCCTGATCGGCGACGTGAAGGTCCTGTGGCCGGGGCTGCACAACACCGTCTTCGTCAGCGCCTACAAGAAGCCTTATGCGGCGATCTGGGACTTCCAGCCCATGGGCACCGGCACCGCCATCCTGCTCGCCGGCCTGATCGTCGCGCTGTGGACGCGCACCGGCGTCGCCGACTACTTCGGCTGCGTGCGCAAGACCTGGATGCAGACCCGTATCGCCATCGGCACCGTGATGCTGATCGTCGGCCTGGCCTTCCTGCTGAACTACTCGGGCATGAGCTACACGCTGGGCATGGGCGTGGCCTCGACCGGCGCGCTGTTCCCGTTCGTCTCGGCCTTCCTGGGCTGGATCGCGGTCTTTCTCTCGGGCAGCGACACCTCGGGCAATGCGCTCTTCGGCAACCTGCAGGTCGTGGCCGCGCACCAGCTCAACCTGAACCCGGTGCTGATGGCGGCGACCAATTCGTCGGGCGGCGTGATGGGCAAGATGATCTCGCCGCAGAACATCGCCACCGGGGTCTCGACGACCGACCTCAAGGGCCAGGAAGGCCTGGTCTTCGCGCGCACCTTCTGGCACAGCGTCTTCCTCACCGTGCTGCTGGGGATACTCGTCGTGCTCCAGCAAGGCGTGCTGTCCTGGATGATCCCGGCGCTGCCCGGCAAGTGAGGCCCGGCTGCGCATTGGTAAGCAGCAGGCGCGTTGCGCGAAGCCGGCATTCCGGCTTCGTTATGCGCGTCAGCGAACCGATCTTCATGCGCAGATTTGGCATGGTCGAGCGCGATCCATTACGGGAAATCTCATGCATCGAGCCATGCCGCGTTCCGGCATCGAATCGGGCGACGATGTCGAGCTCGACCAGATCGGCCAGAACATTGCGGCGGTCGAAGACTTCTACTTGCGCGAAGAAGGCAAGATGGGCGTCTCGCAGCGCTTTGTCGAATATGTCAGCGGCCTTGTCGGTCAGCCGCTGTTTCTCGGCCTCATCCTCGGCTTCGTCCTGGCCTGGATGGTCGTGAACATCGCACTGCGCCTCCTGGGCCGACAGCCCTTCGACGCATTCCCGTTCCCCGAATTGCAGGGCCTCATCGGCTTGAGCGCCTTGCTGACCGCGACCGTGGTGCTGAGCAAGCAGAACCGGCTCGCGAGGCTGGCCGAGCAGCGCGCCCACCTCGATCTGAAGGTGACGCTGCTCACCGAGCAGAAGGCGGCCAAGCTCATCGACTTGCTCGAAGAATTGCGGCGCGACCTGCCCAATGTGAAGGATCGCCACGATGGCGACGCGCTGGCCCTGCAGAAGGCGATGAATCCCGGCCTGGTCCTCGCGGCGCTGGACCGGCAGGCCGATGCCGGGCCTCAAACGGCCGCGGCCCCGCCCCCGGGAGTCGAGAGTCCCCGGCGCGGCTGATGCACGCGGTTCAGGGTCGATGCGCGCCGCGTCGCCGTCAGCCCGGGCAAGAGGCGGTCGTGATCCTTCTCGAGCGCCGCGCCGCATTCGCAGCTCCTCGACTCGAATGCGAAGCGGCCGATCTGCAATCGGTGTCTGTTCCCGCAATGTTCGCGAGCACACAGACTGCAGGCGAACCACAGGTCGAGAATGAAATGACAGTTACCACTCTAAAGGAGTGAAAGTCATGAGCCGAATCCAATCCAAACTGATCCTGCTGGCCGGCATCGGCGCCGCCCTGGTCATGGCAGGCTGCGCCGACATGAACCGAAGCGATCGTGCAACGGCAACCGGCGCGGCCGTGGGCGGCGTGGCGGGAGCCATTCTCACCGACGGCAGTCCGGTCGGCGCCGTGGCCGGAGCCGTCGTCGGCGGTGTCGCCGGCAAGGAACTCCAGAAGCGCTGAGGACCGAAGGGGCCGGCGGCCCCGCGCGAGGCGGCCGGCCTTGGGCTCATGGCTTCACAAGCTCTCAGTTCAGGTGCATCGCCCCCGCGCCGAGCAGGCCCACGAGGCCGATGATGACGAGGTACAGGGCGACGATGTATTTGAGCCGCCGGGGCATGGCCAAAGTGAGGATGCCTGCCAGGAGGCCGGTCCTTCATGGCCCGCTGGGTTCGCTGGCGAACAGACAGGTTCCCGACCGCGCCGCATCGTGGGCCACGACGCGCAGCCTGCGCGAGCGGTGCATGACCCCAGGAGCGTGATCCATGATTACTTGAGAGCGACGTGCTCTGGGTGGAAGTGAACCCGCGCGCGGATCACGTCGTCAACGTGCGCGTGCTCGCGCCCGTGGCCGACGTGGTGGATGCCCTGCACGACGGGGCTCGGGTGGTGGGTCTCTTCGCGCCGGGTCAGGGGGCGGTCTCCAGGGGCGACTTCCAGCTCGTCGGGCACGAAGACGGGCGCGAGTCGATCGGCTTCGACGCGCAGGCGCTGCAAGGCTGCGGGCTGCTGGACATGGTCGAACTCGACGCCGCGATGCCGAGCGCGGGCCGCGGGCGAATCTGACAAGGTTCTCCCTTGCGCGCACGTCCCGCTCGCGCTCAGCTGCGGCGCTTCCTGCAGATCCGTCGTCCGTTCGATGGCGCACAGACAGGGCTTGCGCGTGACGCCTATGCTGGCCAAGCATGCAGGAGCAGGGACGGGCATGGGTTTTTTCACTCTCGAACACAGCAAGGTCGTTTACTGGATGGATTTCGTCGTCTACGGCGGCGCCATCCTCGCCCTCGCGCTCTGGCTCGTCGCGGACGCGCCGCGCGAGCGCTGGCCGGTCCTGGCCGCCTGCGTGGCGGCGGGGCTTGCCTTGTGGACGCTGATCGAATACCTGCTGCACCGCTTCGTGCTGCATGGCGTGCAGCCCTTTCGCGGCTGGCACGCCGAGCATCACCGGCGCCCGGCGGCCTTGATCGGGCTGCCGACCTACATGAGCAGCGTTCTATTCGCGACGCTGGTGCTGGCACCGGCTTGGTGGATAGGCGGCGGCTGGTTCGCCCGCAGCCTGACCCTGGGCGTTCTGGCCGGCTACCTCGCCTTCGCGGTCATGCATCACGCCAGCCATCATGTTCGCGCGGGTCCGGCGTGGCTGATCCGGCGCAAGCGCTGGCACGCGCTGCACCACGGCAGCACCGATCGCCCGCTCGGGTTCGGCGTGACGAGCGCCTTCTGGGATCACGTCTTCCGCAGTGGCGTGTCTGTCACGGCGGCCGACCGCAAAGGCCGACCCTGACGCTCGGCGACATCGAACTCAGCGCGGCCCGAGCATCTTCTGCGGGTCGACCCAGCGGTCGAAGTCCGCCGCATCGAGCCCGCCCGCCGCCAGCGCCGCTTCGCGCAAGCTCGTTCCATGAACATGGGCGTGGTGGGCGATCATCGCGGCGCGGTCGTAGCCGATGTGGGGTGTCAACGCGGTCACGAGCATCAGCGAGCGGTTCAGCAGGTCCGAGGCGCGCTCGCGGTCGACCTCCAGGCCTTCGACGCAATGCGCCGAGAAGCTCGCCATCGCGTCGCCGAGCAGGCGCATGCTGTCGAGCACGTCGTAGGCGATCAAGGGCTTGTAGACGTTGAGCTCGAACTGGCCCTGGCTGGCGGCGATGCCGAGCGCCACGTCGTGCCCCAGCACCTGGGCGCAGACCATGGTCAGCGCCTCGACCTGGGTCGGGTTGACCTTGCCCGGCATGATGGAGCTGCCGGGTTCGTTCTCGGGCAGGCGCAATTCGCCGATGCCGGCGCGCGGGCCGCTGCCCATGAGCCGGATGTCGTTGGCGATCTTGGTCAACGCGATGGCCAGCATGCGCAGCGCGCCATGCCAGGCGACCAGGGCTTCGTGGCCGGCCATCGCCGCGAAGCGGTTGGCGGCCACCACGAAGGGCTCTTCCAGGCGTTGCGAGAGCGCGGCGGCCACGCGGGCGCCGAAATCGGCGGTCGTATTCAGCCCGGTACCGACCGCGGTGCCGCCGATCGCGAGTGCGTGCAAGGCCGGCAAGGCCTGGCGCAGGGCGGACTCGGCCAGCGCCAGTTGCGCTTCGTAGCCGCCGAACTCCTGGCCGAAGGTGATCGGCGTGGCGTCCTGCAGGTGGGTGCGGGCGATCTTGATCGTGTCGGCAAAGGCGTGCGCCTTGTCGCCCAGCGCGGCGCGCAGGCGGCCGAGCGCGGCGAACAAGGGGCGGCTCTGCAACACCACCGCCACGTGCATCGCGCTCGGGAACACGTCGTTCGACGACTGGCCGAGGTTCACTTCGTCGTTTGCGTGGACGCGCCGGAGCTTGCCCAAGCCGCCGCCGAGCGCCTGCGAGGCGAGGCCGGCGATCACCTCGTTGGCGTTCATGTTGCTCTGGGTTCCGGAGCCGGTCTGCCACACCGAGAGCGGGAACTCGGCGTCGAACTCGCCGTCGGCGACGCGCGCCGCGGCGGCGGCGATGGCCTGCGCCTTGGCCGCGTCCAGCAGGCCGAGTTCGGCGTTGACGAGGGCGGCGGCGCGCTTGATCTCGGCCAGCGCGTACACGATTTCCAGCGGCATGAGTTGGCCGCCGATGGCGAACAGGCGCCGGCTGCGTTCGGTCTGCGCCGCCCAGCGCGCGGAGGCCGGAACCTCGATGGGGCCGAAGCTGTCGGTCTCGGTGCGGGTGGCCGGCGCCGGGGCGTCGGGAGGGTCGCGGCTCACGGTGCGTGCGCGGGATTTGCAGCGGCACGGCCCGACGCCGGGCAACGGATCGGGTGCTTCATTCGAATCCCTCCGAAGCGATTTGCAGAAGCCGTAGTTTCGTCAGGAACGAGTGCCGACACGGGACCCCGGGTCACTTTGGCGGTCGCGAGACCGGGTCGGCGCCAGCCTCGGCGCGGCGGGGCTCTAGGCGGCCGGCCTTGCGGCGACATCGGGGTCGCGCAGCATGACCGGCTCGATCGAGCCGCCCGCCACGCGGCGCTGCACCGCGGCCTCGATCTCGGCGGCATGGGCCTGGTAGGTCTGCAGCGGATCGTCGTCCGCGCGCTGGGGTTCGTAGCGGTAATGCAGGGTATGGCGGCCGATGCTGGCCCCCACCTCCTGGCCCTCGACCCGAACCCAGAAGCGAACCGAGTCCGAAGGCTCGTGAAAGAAGGCGACGGGCAGGTCGTGTTCGGCATTGGAATTGGGCATCTGTTCAGTTTGAAGCCGCTGCGCGCGCAGCGTCTGTGCGTTGGCGCACCGATTGCTTCCGGCGACGGGCCTACGCTGTTCACATGCCCGCCGCATCCGCGGCCCAGGGCCTTCGAACCGAAGGCCCTGGCCACCAGCACCGGAGAAGACAATGACCCTCGGTACCATTCTCTTGATCGTTCTCGTGCTCATGCTGGTCGGCGCCTTCCCGAGCTGGCCACACAGCCGAAGCTGGGGTTACATGCCCAGCAGCGGGCTCGGGATCCTGGTGCTGGTCGTCGTCGTGCTCCTGCTGCTCGGGCGACTGTGAACGCGGCGCGAACGGCGGCTTCGCGCAGACCCGGCACGGCACGCCTGGCCTCGGTTCGGGAGACTGCGCCCTGAACGCACGCCAGCGCCGCCGGCGCTTGCTGGGCGGCGACCGCAATGACGGCATCGCCCGCATGCAAAGCCAAGGCCTTGCTCGCGGCTGCCGGGATGCGCAGCCGCGTCGACCTCAGCGCATCAGGCGCGCGATCAGGGTCCCGAAAGCCACCGCGGCCAGCAGGGCGGTCAGAGGATTGCGGCGCACGGTGCAGCGCAGGTCATCTGCCCACTCGTCGCGCGCGCGGCGCATTTGGTCGACCTTGACCTGCACGGCCTGATTCGCACTGGCCACCGTGGCGTCGAGTTGCTCGAGTTGCGGTGCCGCGCTCGCGGCCATCCTGTCGATGCCTTCGTGGGCTCCCTGGGCTGCGCGCCGCATCAGGTCGCTGGCCAGCGGGGGCGGCGCTCGCGCCGGCAGCGGCGCGGCGGTGGCGTCCAGCGGTGCGCTGTCCGAGTCTCCCGTGCGCGGTGCAAGCGATTCGGTGGCTGGGGTCATGCGGCTTCTCCTTCGATGGAAATGCGCTCGCCGCGGCTTCCTGTCCGCGGTGGGCCGGATTGATCAACGGGTGACCGTGCAGTCTCGGCGCCCGCCCGGCGGGCGTCGGTGCGATACCCCACCAAGCCGGAAGCGACTGCGGGCGTGAACGGGAAGCCCGGCTCACAGATCGCGGACGCCGGCGCACGAAGCGGTCGAGCGATTGAGGGGCTGAGGGGTCAATGCCTGATGCTCGGCGTCGCGACACGCGGCTCGGGCGGCGTCCCGCCGCACGGGCTGCTCACGCCCGGGCCCGGGTCGACGAGGGGAATCAGCGCCAGCATCGGATTCAGCACGCCCAGCGCGAGCGCCCCGGCTCCCCGCGCCGCGATGCGGCCCTTGTCCAGTGTCACGGCCGGGTGTTCGAAGCTGCCGCTGATGTAGATCGGGCTGCGCAAGGCCACGACGCTGACTTCCCGCGTGCGCGGCACGATGGCGAGGTCGAGGGTTTCGCGTGCCAGATCGATCCGGCCGCTGCCGATCAAGGTGGTGACGGGGGTGTCGAGCGCGAGCGTGCGCGCGCGCATCACGCCATTTGCGACATCGAAATCAGCCACGGCGCAGCGCAATGAGATCGTCCGGTCGCCGCCGAGCAACAGGCGCAAGATCTCCAGCAGGTGCAATCCGGCCTTTTCCATGAGCAGGCGGCTGATCCTGCCGTTGCGCGCGACGAGACGCACGCGGCCGTTCGCGCTGGCCAGCATGCGGCCCACGGACGGCCCGCGGCCCGAGAGTTCGACGTCGCCATCGAGGTGGCCGGGCGCGGCGCCGCTCGAGACCCAACGCGGCAGCAACTGGCCCGGATGCAGGCCGCGCAGGCTGGCCTTGACGCTGCCTTGCAGCGGGTCGGCCCGGCCGTCGAGCGTCACTCTCGCCTTCAGCATCCCGCCGGCAAGGCCCAGGTCCAGCGGGTCCAGCGTCAGCAACCGGTTCTGCAGTCTCAGGCGCAGCTGCAGGTTCTCCAAGCCCGGCATGCGACCGCGCAGCAGGGTCTGCGCGCGCAGCGTGACATCGGCGTCCAAAGTGCCCCAGCGCAACGTGTCGAAGGGCAGGTCGGGCAATACCCGCCGGGGCGGTTCCACCGCGCCTGCCATCGCGCCTGCGGCAGGCGAGGGCACACGGGCGCCGATCGAGGGCGCCAGGTCTGCCGGATCGAGTCGACGCGAGACGAGTGCGCCGCCGAGCAGCGGCCGCGCGCCTTCGGTGTTCAACTGCAGCGACCCGGCGAGGTCGCTCTGGCCGAAGCGGCCCGCAAACGACTCGTAGCGCCAGATCGATCCGGTGTGCAGCAGCCGCCCGCTGCCGCTGTAGGCGGGGGTGGACGGCAGCGCGATGCCGACCAGCGGCACCAGCGATGCCAGGTTGTCGCCCTGCACATTCAGCTCGAGGTCGACCGCGGTGAAATGCAGCAGGCTCGTCACCGTGCCCGCTGCGCCGACGTGCGTGCGGCCCAGCGTTGCCGAGAGCCGCAATGGATAGGGAATCGATTCGTCGCGCCAGGACACGATGGCGCCGCCCGTGCCCTCGGCATGCAGGATGGCGCCGCGGAACACGCCCTGGGCGCCGAAGGCAAGGCGGCTCTCCGAGAGGCCGCCGGGGCTGGCGGCGGCCGACTCGAAGGTCGACAAGCTGACCTGCACATCGGTGTGCTGCGCGCTGAAGACGTAGTGGACCTCGCCCCTGTCGAGCAGCAGCTGGCCGATCGGAATGCGCACGCCTTCGTCGGTCTGGGCGCGGTCCAGCAGCCAGGTCTTGCGGCCACCGCTGGCCTGCTCGAGGAAGATCCGGGCCTGGGTCAGGCGCACCTGCGGGAATGCCAGCTGGCCCGTCACGAGCCGGCGCAGGTCCACGGTGACCTCCACGGCATCCGCGCTCAGCATCTGCGGCGCTGCCGCCCAGGATGGGTTGGCGAAGCTCACGTCACGGGCATGGACGCGCGGTGCGGGCCAGTGCAGGTCGAGCTGAAGATCGCCGCCGATGCGCAATTCACGACCTGTCGCGCGCAAGGCGAGCGCCTGCAGCGGGGAGCGCGCCCAGTTCCAGCCGAACACGGCAATGCACAGCACGGCCAGGGCCGGTAGCGCCAGCAGGGTCAGCGCGGCTGCGGCCAGCCCGCGGTGGATGCTGGAACTCATTCGTCGGCCCGGTCCGCGATCGCGGTGAGTGCGCCGGTCGATCGTCGACGGCGCCTCGACCGAAGGGCCTGCTGACGCAGGCCCTGCGCGATCACTTGCGGCTGGCTTCCTTCACGGCTTGCGTGATGTCGCCGACGACCTTCTGGGCCTGGCCCTCGATCTGCTTGTTGATGCCTGCGACCTGCTGGGTTTTGCTCCCGACCACCTGGCCGGCCTTTTCCTGAACCTTGCCGGCTGCGTCTTTGATCGTGCCCTTGACTTGATCCTTGTTCATGAATGTTCCTTGGGTGAATGTCGTGAGAGTCCGGCCAGGCGCCAAGCGCACAACCGTTCGGATCGGTGGTCTGTTCGAGCTGACGCAGTACACCGCCGGCAGACCATAGTTCGCTTCCCTGTCCCGAGTCTGTGCGACAACGAACGCTACGGCGGCAGCACGCCCGCGCCGCCTGCTTGTTCCGCAGGATCCGGTTGCGCCGGTTGCGGCCGAGGTCGCGCGCAGAAGACGCTCTGGCGTCCGATGCGTGCGAAAGCGCACCGACCGGCGACCGTGAAACGCGCACCGTGTCGATAGACGTGGCGGCCATCGAAGCCGCAGCAACTGAGTTCAATCAGACCCACAGAATGGATGATTCTCTGCGTCGGAGATGGCGCCGTCTCGTTTTCGGCGCCCAGCGTGGTGAGTACGTGAATCACTCGACAAATGCAAGTTCCTGCGCCACTCATTACGAATTGCGCTACACGAATCTGTTCAACGCGGGTCGCGGATATGTCTTTCCGTGCGACGCCACAGGGCATGTCGACATCGCCGGTCTCAGCGACCGATGCCGCGACAACTACCTGTATGCCCGCGTTGTCGTGGGCCATGAACTGTCGCTGCCGACCGTCGTGCTTGCCTGCCCGCACTGACCGTGTTTCAGCGCTCGATCCGGCTGATCTTGGTGCCTTCGATGCTCAGGCTGGCCATCAGGCCTTGCTGGTCGGTGACGAAGGCGTAGGCATCGTCCTTCAGCGTGGAGGTCGTGAGGTTCCTGGCGATGCCCTCGTTGACCACCACCACCGTCGGTCCGACGCCGAATTCCCAGCCTTTGGATTTGGCGAGGTAATTCACGGCCTTGTCGCTCATGAGGAAGACGACATAGGCGTACGACTCGGCCCCGGCCTGCCAGCCCCAGGAAGCGGATACGGTGTTGTAGTAATCGGTGACGCGTGCGCCCTTCATGAGCACGCCCTCGCCGTAGCTGCCGCCGAACACCAGCCCGGCCTTGACGACCTTCGGAAAGACCAGGATGGCGCGGGCCCTGTGGGAGATCACCTCCGCGGTCGAATTCGCCTTGTACAGCGTCTGCAGCGCCTGCGCGGCGTCGCGGTCGAGATCCTCGGCCGTGGCCGCCTGCGCCGAGGCCTGGAGGCCCAGGGCCAGCGTGAATGCCGCCGCCGTTGCCAGCGCCAGTTTGTGGATGCCGCGTCTACTTTCGTTCATGATGAGGTCCTGGTGTCCGGCTCGCTGCCGAAGGTCGAGCTTAGGCAGGCCGCCTGATGCCGACGGTGCGCCAGCGCACGCAGCGCGTGGCGCGCGTCGGGTGCAGCGACCCGCTCGAGCCCGGGGGGTCGGCGATTGCCGTCCTTCCGATGCCGGGCTCAGACTCGCGGTTCGCCCTGGCGGTTGACGGTGACGGTGGCGCCGGGTTCGTGGGTCATCTGAACGTGGTGTTCCTGGCCGCGGAAGGTGTAGGTCACGTCCCAGTAGGCGGGCGCAACGGGGCCGGCCACGTCGGCGCAGCGCTGCACGTCGCGGCTGCCTTCGCGATCTCTCTCGCGGCCGACGTTGGCGCCGAGCGCGGCGCCGCCGACCGCCCCGCCCACGGTGGCGACGCTGCGCCCCGTCCCGCCGCCGACCTGGTGGCCCAGGATGCCGCCGATTACGGCGCCGACGATGGCGCCCGGTACATTGGGCTGGCCGCGATCGTCGGTGGCCTGATCGCGTTCGACCCAGCAACGTCGCTGCGGCGTGGCGACCACGGCGTGCACCGTCAGGACATCGGCCTCGTACAGGCGCTCGTTGTCGCGGCGGCGGTCATCCTGGTCGACCACCGGCATCGGGCCGTAGCGCTCGTCCTCGACGCGGGCGCCGGCGGCGACGCGGCGCACCGAAGAGACGCGGTCGTTCAGGCCCATCGCCGACAGGGACGCGTAGCTGCCCGGGCGCAGCACCACGCAGCGTCCGCCGTAGTTTGCGTCGGAGCAGATTTCCCAGCGGTCGCTCGTGACCACGGCCGACGACGCGCGGTCGTTGAACCCGTTGTCCGCGAGGTCGGCCAGCGCGCGTTCGGTGCTCAGGCTGAGGCCGCTGAACCCGTCGTTCTCGTAAAGCGTGACCTGGGCCGATGCGGGGCCCGCAAAGGCCAGCGCGGCGATCAGCAGCGTGGCGGGGGTGAATGACTTCATGGCGTTCTCCGGTTGAAGCGTGCCCGCCGCAACGGGCCAGCGCGATTCGTGCAATGTGGGCCGACGCGCCGGCACGGGTCTGTGCGACAACGCACCGATGTGATGGCGCCAGGCGTCCAGGCTTGCGACTGCGCCGGAACCGGGCATTGCTCGGGGCGAAGCACCATGCAAGACGAAGCCCGCATCAACGACTCCGACGTCGACTCCGACTCCGCCCCTGAAGCGGCCGCCTGCGCGGCGCCCGCCCCGGTGCCCCTGGTGCCTTTGCACATGCCGCGCAGGCCGGTCGACGTGCGCAACGGCTCGGTCGCGCTCATCGCGCTGCTGGCTTCGGCCTACACCCTGCACTGGGCCAGCGCGGTGTTCATCCCCTTGCTGCTGGGCGTGCTGTTCAGCTACGCGCTTTCCCCGCTGGTGGACGGCCTGCAGCGCTGGCGCGTGCCGCGCGCGCTCGGCGCCGGGTGCCTGTTGCTGTCCGTCCTGGGGGGCATCGGATTCACCGGCTATTCGCTGCTCGACGATGCCGCGGCGCTGATCGAATCGCTGCCTGCCGCAGCGCAGAAGCTGCGCGATTCGCTGCGTGCGCTGCCGGGGGCCCCCGAGGGCACCATCGGCAAGGTGCAGCGGGCGGCGGCGAAGCTCGAGCAGGCGGCCGAAGAGAGCGGGTCGGCGACGCCCGCGGCCGGCCGCGGGGTCACGCGGGTGCAGATCGAGCGCCGGCACTTCGACATCAAGGACTACCTGTGGAGCGGCACGCTCGGGTTGGCCGGCTTCGTCGGCCAGGCGACGATCGTCGGCTTCATCGCCTTCTTCCTCATGGCTTCGGGCGACAGCTTCCGGCGCAAGATGGCGCGCATTGCCGGGCCGACCTTCAGCCGCAGGAAGATCACGATCCAGGCGCTCGACCAGATCACCGGGCAGATCCGGCGCTACCTGCTCGTGCAGGTCTTCACCGGGGTCGGGGTCGGTGCCGCCACCTGGCTCGCCTTTCGCTGGATCGGGCTCGAACACGCGGCCGTCTGGGGCGTCGCGGCGGCGGTGCTCAACTTCGTGCCCTATCTCGGCGCGCTCGCGGTCAGCGGCGGCGCGGCGCTGGTCGGGTTTCTCCAGTTCGGCACGCTGGGGCAGGCGCTGACGGCCGGCTTCGCCTCGCTGGCCATCCATACGCTGTCGGGCCATCTCGTCGCGCCCTGGCTGACCAGCCGCGCCAGCCGCATGAACCCGGTCGCGATCTTCGTCGGCGTGCTGGCCTGGGGCTGGCTCTGGGGCGTCTGGGGCCTGCTGCTGGGGGCGCCGCTGCTGATGGTGATTAAGGCCGTGTGCGATCGCGTGGACGAGTGGTTGCCGGTGGGCGAGTTGCTCGGCGAGTAGCGACGGGGGCCCCCCAAGGCGCTCCGTCGCGGCGATGGTTCGCTGGCGCACAGACGCTGTCCGTGCCGCAACCTACCTTGCCTCCCGGTGATGCCTGCTCGGCCCCATCGGCGCCGGACCGGGTATTCAAGCAGGAGAGAATGAATGCGCAACCCTTTCGTCGTGTCGTGCCTGCTGCTCGGGCTGGCCGGTCCGGCCGCGGCCCAGCTCGGCGTGGCCATCAGCCTTCCCGGCGTGAGCATCGGGATCGACGTGCCGATCTACCCGGAGCTGGTCCGGGTGCCGGGCTACCCGGTGTACTACGCGCCGCGGCTGGCGGCCAACTACTTCTTCTACGACGGCATGTACTGGGTGCTGCAGGACGACGACTGGTACGCCAGTGACTGGTACGACGGCCCCTGGAGCCGGGTGTCGGCGCAGGCGGTGCCGCTGTTCGTGCTGCGCATCCCCGTGCGCTACTTCCGCAGCCCGCCGGGGTACTTCCGCGGCTGGCAGGCCGATGCGGCGCCGCGCTGGGGCGAGCATTGGGGTCCGGCCTGGCAGCAGCGCCGCCGCGGCTGGGATCGGTGGGACCGCCAGCGCGTGCCGGCCGCGGCCCCGTTGCCTGCGTACCAGCGCCAATATCCCGCCGCCCGTTACCCGCAGGCCGAGCAGCAGCAGGCGATACGCAGCCAGAACTATCGCTACCAGCCGCACGAAGCGGTCGTCCGGCAGCATTTCCAGGAGGCGGCGCGCCAGCCGGCGCCGCAGCCGACGGCGCGCCCGCAGCCGATGCCGGCGCAACGCGCGCCCCGGGAAGCCGCGCCGCCGCAGCCCTCTCGCGAACCGAGGTCCGCGGCAGTGCAGGAGCCGCAGCAGCGTCAGGCGCCGGCGGTCGAGGAATCCAGGAAGCCGGCCCCGCCGCATGCGGCCGCTCGGCCGTCGCCGCCGCCCCAGGCCGCACGGCCGAAGGAGGCTCCACAAGGCAAGCCGCAGGCTCAGGAGCCCAAGCGCGGGCAGGGCCAGGCCGACGAGCGCGGCGGCGGCGCAGATCGCGGCCAGGAGCGCAAGTAGTCATTCGCGCCGGAGCGCACCGGTCCGGCTCCGGCGCGCCGTGCCGCGCCTTCGTGCGCAGTCGAGCCGCCTCCCGCCCATGAATGCACCCCCGCCGCCCGCAGTCGATGCGGCGCCGACCGGTCTGGCTGGCCGCGGCGCTGGTGCTGCTGTGCGCGGCCGGGCTGTGGCTGGCCAGCCGGGCGGCGAAGGCCGCGCCCTGCTGCAGCACCCAGGCCGCCGCGCGCGGCGACCCGACGCTGACCGTCATCGCCAACGGCACCATCCAGCCCACGCGCACGATCAACATCGGCAGCGAGCTCTCGGGCACCGTGCTGAAGGTCAATGTCGACGTCAACGATTCGGTCAAGAAGGGCCAGGTGCTGGTCGAGCTCGATCCATCCAAGCTGCGCGACCAGGTGCTGCGCTCGCAGGCCACCCTGGCCGCGGCCCAGGCCAAGGTCCGGCAGACCGCGGCCACGATCGTCGAGGCGCAGGCCAACCTCGCCCGCCTGGAGGAAGTCTCCGCGCTCTCGGGCGGCAAGGTGCCGGCCCGGACCGGGCTCGACACCGCCCGTGCCACCGCGCTGCGGGCGGTGTGGGTCAGCGTACAGATGTGCGCCGACCGATCGCCAATCATGGCTGTCCATCCACCCTGTCATCGAAAGGACAGACCATGAAACTCCAACACGCCCTCGCCGTGCTCGTCCTCGGCGCCGCGGTGCTGCCGCTGGCCACGCGTGCCGCCGATTCCGACGCCGACCGCAGGCATCCGGCGGTCTACGTCAAGGACTCGGTCGTGACGACCAAGATCAAGACCAAGCTCGCCGCCGAGAAGATGAACAGCCTGGCCAACATCACGGTCGACACCGAGCGTGGCGGCGCCGTGAAGCTGGGCGGGACGGCCCACCGGCAGGAGGACGCCGACCGCGCGCTCTCGATCGCGCGCGACACCGAAGGCGTCAAGTCGGTCTCGAGCACCATCGTCGTGAAGCAGGACGACTGACGCGGTGAAGTCCGCCGCAGCGCGCTGCGGCGGCGCGCTCGGGCGCGCTCGGGCGCGCTACGGCGAGCGCAGGCGCGCCAGCCGCAGGTGCAGCCAGGGCCCGCTGGGAACGGCGGCGCTGTCGCCGCACTTCACCTGGTAGGGCTGGCCGCTCAGGCTGCTGCGCGTGGCGGCGCGGTCGATGAACGCTTCGGTCGTGTCGACGAGACCGCGCAGCGCCAGGAACTCGTACTTGTCGCGCAGGTGCGACCGGGCATCCGACGCGCCGTACCACGTGCCGTTGCGATAGAACCGACAGCCCGAACTCTGCACGTACGTCAGCAGGGCGTCGACCTCGGTGCGCACGCTGGCGGCAGGCGCGGCTTGCGCCGCGCCGCTGCAGGTCACGGCGCCGAACAGGCTCATCGCGCCGAATGCGATCAGCGCGAATGCGGCGAGGCGCGGCCGGCGTGCCATCTACAGCTCGGCGTCCAGAGCAAGCCGGGACAGCAGATCGACCTCGATCCGCCTGAGCGGGCTGTGCGAGGGCTCGACGTCGTACTCGACCGCGCGGCCGTCCTCCTGCGTGCGCCACACCAGGGTGGGCCGCCGGCCGGCGGCGCCCGGGCGCAGCGCCAGGGCGTAGGCATTGGCCGGCTGCACCATGGCGTCGAAGCGCGCCGCCACCTGCTGCGCGAGCTCCGGGCTGTCGATGATCAGGCCGATCTCGGTGTTCAGGTGCATCGAGCGCTGGTCGAAGTTCATCGAGCCGATGAAGAGCCGGGTCCGGTCCATGACGAAGAGCTTGGCGTGCAGCGAGTAGTTGCCGAAGCGGGACATCGCCGCGCTCTGGCCGCTGCCGCGTGCGCTGCCCGGCTTCGAGCGCAGCTCGTAGAGCTCGACGCCGTCGTCGAGCAGGGCCCGGCGGACCTTGACATAGCCCGATTGCGCCAGCAGCACGGTCGCCGATTCGAGCGAATTCGTCAGCACGCGAACGCGCACCCCGCGGCGATGGAGGTCGTCGAACAGCTTCATCCCCTCCCGGCCTGGAATCAGGTAGGGCGTGATCATCAGCAGTTCGGACTGCACGGCGGCGGTGGCGACGGCGACGGGGCGGCGCATCAGCCGGCCCACCACCCAGCCCTTGTCGACGCCCTCCTTGAGCGGGCTGTCGCACACCAGCTGCGCATGCGCCCAGACGACGCGCAGCCGGCCGTCGAGCATGCCGGCCAGCGGCTCGCCGCTGGCCGCCCGGGTCGCGTAGCCGGCGCCGTCGGCCTTGAGGTCCTGGCGCTTGTCGGTGAGGGTGCGGCGGAAGTCCTCGAGCGCCACCCGGGCCGGCGCGCCGACGCCCAGCGCCTGGACCGGGATGGCGAGCGCGCTGTTCCAGTACTCGTCGAAGCTGGCGGACAGTTCGGTGACCATCGGCCCCTGGACGAAGACGTCGTCGTCGGCGAACTGGCCGTCGGGGTCGACCTGGAAGTAGGCGTCGGCGACGTTGCGCCCGCCGATCAGCGCCACCGCGTTGTCGGCGACGAACAGCTTGTTGTGCATGCGGTGGTCGAGCCGCTCGGCGTTGAACGCGAATTCGAGGGCCCGCAGCGCGACCCGGTGGCCGCGGTAGGCGAAGGGGTTGAAGATGCGGATCTCGATCCGGGGGTGCGCGGCCAGCGTCGCCAGCTGTTCGTCGCCGACGGCGGTCTCGCCGTCGTCGAGCAGCAGGCGCACGCGCACGCCGCGATCGGCGGCGCGCAGCACGGCGTCGGCCAGCAACTGTCCGGTCTCGTCGGCGCGCAGGATGAAGTACTGCAGGTCCAGGCTGCGCTCGGCCGCATTGGCCATCTCCAAGCGGGTCAGGAAGCCGTCGACGCCGACCGGCAGGATGCGAAAGCCGGAAGTCCCGGGGTGGGCCTGGGCCGCTCGGGCGACCTGTTGCCCCATGCGGGTCGTCTCGGCATGGGAAAAGGCCTTCGACGCCTGCCGGGGATAGTCCGAGCCGGGCGGCAGGGTCGAGCAGCCGCCCAGGACGAAGGCGGCGAAGGCGAGCAGCAACAGCCGCAGGTTCATCCTCGACGCTCCGCGGTGGCGCTCACGCGTTCGTCTCCTTGTACACGTCGACTCCTTGGAAATTTCGAGGGGCAACCGCTTTCGGGGTGCGACCCCCCATGCCAATCTAGGCCGTCATGTCGACCCGATCTGTGCGCTGGCGCACCCGCGCTGCGTTGCGGCGCGCTGCCGGCGCCGCGATCGGGCCGCCTATGTGTGCTGGCGCACGGCGCTGCCCCGGAGTCCGGGCGCAAACTGCTGCGCAGCATCGCCCGGGCGCCGCGTCGCCCTCGCATCGGAGATCCGTTTGGCCGCAGCCCAGAACCAACTCATCGAGCGCCTGCCTCGCCTCGACCGCGAGCGCCTGCTGGCGCAGTGCGCCCGGGTGCCGCTGGTGCTGAGCGACGTGCTCTGCGACAAGGGCGAACCGGCACGCCACGCCTACTTTCCCACCGAAGGCTTCATTTCGCTGGTTCTGCAGCTCGATGACCACCCCAGCCTGGAAGTGGGCATGGTCGGACGCGAAGGCATGGTCGGCGCGCCCCTGGTGCTCGGCGTGGCCGTCGCGCCGCTGCGCGCCCTGGTGCAAGGCGCGGGTGCGGCCTGGCGCATCGCTGCCGCGCCCTTGCGTCGCGAAATGCTGCGCAGCCCGGCGCTGCAGCGCCGCCTCCAACGTTACGTCGGCGTGCTGATGGCGCAGATGGTGGGCTCGGCGGGCTGCCTGCGCTTTCACCTCATCGGCCCGCGCCTGGCGCGCTGGCTGCTGATGAGCCAGGACCGCGCGCACGCCGACCGCTTCCACGTCACCCACGAATTCCTCGCCTACATGCTGGGCGTGCGGCGGGTGGGCATCACGGTGGCGGCCGGGACCCTGCAGCGGCGCGGGCTGATCAGCTACCACCGCGGCGAGATGACGGTGCTCGACCGTGCGGGCCTCGAACAGGCTGCCTGCAGCTGCTATGCGGCCGACCTGCAGGCCTATGCCGATCAGCTGCGGCCGGCGGCACTGAAGTGAACTTTCCCTCACGCTCGGTATGGCGGCGCACCGACGCGCGATCTCGACCGCGCGCAAGCTGAACGCCTCCACCACCCGCCTCGCGAAAGCCGACCATGACCCGAACCGTTGCCGCCTCGATTCCCCCGGCCGATGTCTCTGGCCTGGCCAGGCAGGAAAGGGAATTCACCGCCGAAGGCTCGCCCCTGCCGGGACGGGCGGGCGCCGCCGTACCCTTGCAGCCGGGAGCGCCGGCCGCTGCAGCGGCCGCCGGACGCCGGACCCTGCACCTGCCCAGGCCTCGGACCGCGCGCTGATCCGGGCCGGGAGCCTTGCGCCATGAGTCCCGGCAGCCGCGCGACCGATCCCGCCCGTGCAAGCCCGGGCGCGCAGGATCTTGCGGCCGATGAGTGGGACCGTCGCTTCGACGCCGTGATGGTCCGCCTCGAGCAATCGGCCGCCGCCATGCCGGACCGGGGTGCGGCCGCCCCCGGCGTGGTTCAGGACTGCGTGCAGGCGTTGCGCCGGCTGCAAGCCAGCCTCGTGCACGGGCGCCGCCTGCACCTGGCCAGCGGGCGCGAGCTGCTCGAGACGCGCGCCGCGCTGGCCAGCGCCCGTCTCGAACTGGCGGGAACCCGGGCGGGCGAGCGCCGGGCGCGGCACCAGGCCCAGCACGACGAGCTCACCTCGCTGCCCAATCGCGGCTACTTCCGCGACCGGCTGGAGGATGCGTTGAACCCGGCCGACCGGCGTGCACCGGCCCTGGCCGTGCTGTTCCTCGATCTCGACGGCTTCAAGCCCATCAACGACCGCCACGGCCACGAGACGGGTGACGAACTGCTGCGCGTGGTGGCCCGGCGCCTGAGCGGATCGATCCGCGCCGGGGACATGGTCTGCCGCCTGGGTGGCGACGAGTTCGCCTGCATGCTGGCCGAACGGATGGACCGCGAGGAACTCGGCCACGTGGCCTCCAAGCTCTTCGACGCCGTGTCGGCTCCGCTCACGGTGGGCCCGCTGCAGTTCAACGTGCGCCCGAGCATCGGCATCGCCGTCTGCCCCGGCGACGGCGACACGGCCGCCGGGCTGCTCAAGCGGGCCGATGCCGCGATGTACCGCGCCAAGCGCAGGCAGATGGGCTACGCCTTCTTCGACCACCGCAGCGACGTCTGAGTGCCCCCCAGGGCCGGGCTGCGCCCAGCCCGCCCCGCGCGCGCATCCGACCCCCCTCGAACTGCCGGCGCTTCGGTGCGTCAGCGCACAGACGGGCGCCGTGCGTCCTGTCATCTTGCGCCATGGCCCAGGGCCCGCCGGCGGCTTCGCGGCCGGCGCCCGCGGCCGCATTTCGAGTTGGAGACCTGGCCCATGACCCGAGCTGGAAATGGCGCCTTCGCCTACGCCCCTGCAAGCCCCGCGGCGGACGTCGTCGAAGTGCAGCGCCAGAAGGCGCTGATCAAGGCCGGAGCCCTGCAGAAGGCCATTCTCGAGAGCGCCAACTTCTCGAGCATCGCGACCGACGAGCGCGGCGTCATCCAGCTGTTCAACGTCGGCGCCGAGCGCATGCTCGGCTACCAGGCCGGCGACGTGATCAACCGCATCACGCCGGCGGACATCTCCGACCCGGCGGAGGTGGTGGCGCGGGCGCAGGCGCTCAGCATCGAGCTGGCCACGCCGATCACGCCGGGCTTCGAGGCGCTGGTGTTCAAGGCCTCGCGCGGCATCGAGGACGTCTACGAGCTGACCTACATCCGCAAGGACGGCAGCCGACTCCCGGCCATCGTCTCGGTGACGGCCCTGCAGGACGCCGCCGACGCGATCATCGGCTACCTGCTGATCGGCACCGACAACACCGCGCGCAAGCTGGTCGAGGCCGAGCGCAGCCGCCTGGACCAGGTGCTCAAGCGCAGCCTGCGCGAACTCGAGAACGCCAAGGTGGCGGCCGAGCAGGCCAACCTGGCCAAGTCGGACTTCCTCTCCAGCATGAGCCACGAGCTGCGCTCGCCGCTCAACGCCATCCTCGGCTTCGCCCAGCTGATGGAGACCGGCGCGCCATCGCCCACGCCGGGCCAGAAGGACAGCATCGACCAGATCCTGCAGGCCGGCTGGTACCTGCTCGAGCTGATCAACGAGATCCTCGACCTCGCGCTGATCGAGTCGGGCCGGCTTTCGCTGTCGCCCGAGCCGATGTCGCTGGCCGAGGTGCTGGGCGACTGCCAGGCGATGATCGAGCCCCAGGCGCAAAAGAGCGGCATCCGGGTCGGCTTCCCGGATTTCGAGGACCCCTGGCTCGTCAAGGCCGACCGCACGCGGGTCAAGCAGGTGCTGATCAACCTGCTGTCCAACGCCATCAAGTACAACCGCGTCGGCGGCCGGGTGGACGTGCGCTGCGCGGCCGTGGCGCCCGGCCGGGTGAGGGTCAGCTTCCAGGACACCGGCGAAGGACTCTCCGAGAACAAGCTGGCGCAGCTGTTCCAGCCCTTCAACCGGCTCGGCCAGGAGGGCGGCGCGCAAGAGGGCACCGGCATCGGCCTGGTGGTCAGCAAGCGCCTGGTCGAGTTGATGGGGGGCGCCATCGGCGCCGAGAGCACGGTCGGCGTGGGCAGCCTGTTCTGGGTCGAGCTGGCTTCGACGGCGGCCCTGCAGCCCGTGGCCGCCGCGGCGGGGGTCTCGCCCGCTGCGCCCGCGCCGGCGCCTGCCGACACGCCGCAGCGCAGCCTGCTGTACGTCGAGGACAACCCGGCCAACCTGATGCTCGTCGAGCGCCTGCTCGCGCGCCGCAGCGACCTGCGCATGCTCAGCGCCCGCGACGGCCGCAGCGGCATCGAGCTCGCCCGCCTGCACCAGCCCGACGTCATCCTGATGGACATCAACCTGCCGGGCATCAACGGCCTGACGGCGCTGCGCATCCTGACCGAGGACGGTCGCACCGCCGGCATCCCGGTGATCGCGCTCAGCGCGAACGCGATGCCGCGCGACATCGAGCGCGGCCTGCAGGCGGGATTCTTCCGCTACCTGACCAAGCCGATCAAGGTCGCCGAATTCATGGTCACGCTGGACGCGGCGCTCGTCCATGCGGCCGGGGCCGCCGATGGCGCCGCCCGCCAGCCCGAGGTCGTGCAGCCATGAAGCCCGGCGAACTGGACATCCTGGGCGCGCGCATCCTGATCGTCGACGACCAGAGCGCCAACGTGCGGCTGCTCGAGCGGCTGCTCAGCGACGCCGGCTACACCCGCGTGAGCTCGACGATGGATCCGCTGGAGGTCTGCGCGCTGCACCGCCGGCATGCCTTCGACCTCATCCTGCTCGACCTGCAGATGCCCGGCATGGACGGCTTCCAGGTGATGAACGGGCTCAAGACCAACGTCGACGACAGTTACCTGCCCGTGGTCGTGCTCACGGCCCAGCCCGGCCACAAGCTGCGCGCGCTGCAGGCGGGGGCGAAGGACTTCATCAGCAAGCCCTTCGATCTGGTCGAGGCCAGGACGCGCATCCACAACATGCTCGAGGTGCGGCTGCTGTACCGCAAGCTCGAGGAACAGAACCAGCGGCTGGAGCAGCTGGTGCGCGAGCGCACGGCCGAGTTGCGAGAGAGCGAAGCCCGCTACCGCAGCCTGACCGAGCTGGCCTCGGACTGGTACTGGGAGCAGGACGAGAGCGGCAGCTTCACCAAGGTCTCGGGCCCGGTGATGGAGATGCTGGGGATCCGGGTCGACACGCTGGCGGGCACGGCCGGCGACGATTCGGCCAGCGGCTGGGACCCGCTCGAGCGCGAGACGCTGCGCGCCGCCATCGCGGCGCGCCAGCCGTTCCTGGACTTCCTCATAAGCCGCACCGGCATCGACGGCGTGCGCGAACACTTCCGGGTCAGCGGCGAACCCATGTTCACCCAGTCGTGCCGCTTCGTGGGCTACCGCGGCGTCGGGGTGGAGGTCACCGCACCCGAGTCAGCGCCATGTCCGGCATGAACAGGATGAGTCCGGCGATTTCGAGGCCCGCGCCGGATCCGCGCCAGAACCGGCTGCTCGCGGCACTGCCGCCGGCGGAGTTCGCGCCCCTGGCCGGGCACCTGCAGTGCGTGGCACTGCCTCTGGGCGAGATGCTCTACGAGCCGGGCCAGCAACTGCAGCATGCCTACTTTCCAACCACCGCCGTGGTCTCGCTGCACTACGTCACCGAGTCCGGCGCATCGGCCGAGACGGCTGGAGTGGGCAACGAGGGCGTGGTCGGCATCTCGCTTTTCATGGGCGGGGATACGACGCCCAGCTCGGCCATGGTGCAGGCGGCTGGGCATGCCTGGCGCCTCGACCGCCACCGCCTGAAACAGGCATTCGATGCCGGCGGGCTGTTGCAGCGCCTGCTGCTGCGCTACACGCAGGCGCTGCTGACGCAGATGTCGCAGACCGCGGCCTGCAACCGGCACCACTCGGTGGAGCAGCAACTCAGCCGCTGGCTGCTGCTTGCCCTGGACCGCGCGCCCGAGCGCGAACTCGTGATCACCCAGGAACTGGTGGCGAACATGCTGGGCGTGCGCCGCGAGAGCGTCACCGAGGCCGCGGGCACGCTGCAGAAGATCGGCTGCATCCGCTACCGCCGGGGCCACATCGCGGTCGTCGACCGGGTCGGTCTCCAGACGCGGTCGTGCGAATGCTACGCCGTGGTCAAGAAGGAAATGGACCGGCTGCTCTCGGACTCGACGTGCGCACCGGAGCCCGAACTGGTCGGCTTCATCTGATTGACCACCGAATGGCTGCCGATCGGAGCGCGGAGATTGTCGCCCGCACGACCAGATCGACGCGGAAAAGGCAATCGGGATCGCCATCCCCCTTGCCGTGAATAGCAATTCCTGCCCCACTTGCCGGAACGTCATTGCCGCAGGCTCCATGTTCTGCAAAGCCTGCGCGGATGGCCGCGGTCGCGCGCACAGCCGTGCGCTCACCGGCCAGCGCCACGGCCAGGTGCAGCGAGGCGGCTCACTGTGGCTGGACGATCTGACCCCCGATCACGGCCAGGCGCTGCAGGCGGGATCCGCAGCGACCCTCGTCGAGCAGGCGGCACTGCGAGCCGAGAGGCGCTCTGCCGTGCGCCATGCCCGCATGCGCGAAGCCGTGGCGGCGCGCCGCCACGCCCCGGAGGTTCCCGAAGCGCTGGTCCTGGATGCGGACCCCTTCGCCCGCGACAAGCTTTGCGATCTGTTGCGCGAATTCGGCTTTGGCGTGCACGCTGCTTCGCGGGCGACACAGGCTTGCGTGCTCTTGCGTTCGCGGCAGTTTGCGGTTGCGTTCCTGGATGTTCGGCTCGACGGCGCTGACGCCGGCGCCGGACTCGAACTCTGTGCAACGGCCCGCTTCGTCAGCGAAAGCCGCAACGCCCCGCCGCCGCACTTGATTCTTGTGACGCAAAGGCTCGGAGCGGTCGACCGCGTGCGAGCAGGACTCGCCAAGTTCGAAGAAATCGTCATCAAGCCCGTCACGCGCGGCGCAATTGCCGGCGCGCTGGATGGGCGCGGCATCGCACTGCCCTCCGACGCCCGCCGCTGCTGAATTCGAATGAATTCGAACCCTGACTGGCGGATGCGATGGCTCGGGCTGGGTGGAGTCTGCAATTCCTGCCGAGCGCGCCTGCCGGCGACCCGGCATCTTCACCTGCGCGCGCAAGCGCCCAAAACCGGCAGCCGGCTCGCGTTTCGGATCGCGCCCGCCGATCTCCAACAAGCGCATACTCTCTTTGTCTGAAAAGGTGAACTCGATGATGGCGACCCAAGTTTTCAAGCATCATGAATACGACATGCAATGCGGTGCGCAGGCGGTGGACGGAGGCAAGTTCCAGCCCACGCTCGTGATTTCAAAAAACGTCTGGCCCACAAGGCCCCGGACGATTGCGGTTCGGCGCGGGAACTTTCTCACCCAGGAGGTGGCCATCGCCTCGGCGCAGGCCCAAGGGCTGGAATGGATCGCCGAGTACGGGTAGAGCGAGGGTCGTCGGGACAAGAAGATCGGCTTGGCGCAGGGCTTGCGGTAGGCATCATTTCCACCGTATCGCCGATGCTGTCGGCCCATTTTCGAAATCGCCCACATGTTCCAGTTTCGCGTCACCGACACCTGCCTCGAGGCGCGCCTGGCATCGCTCGAAGACGTTTCCCGGCAGCGCCACATCGTTCGCATGACCGCGGCGTTGCCTGAGATCGGCGCTGAACTCGAAGGGGCCGGGCCGGGCCTGGGCTTTCACATTCTTCTGGCTGTCGGAAGTGGCCGGCTGTATCGCGTCATATTCGAAGCCATCAATTGCAGCGAGCAGTATGCATTCGAGCGCATGCACGGGCCGCAGCGGTCGGCCAAGTTCCCGCGTCCCGTGCTGCCCCGGCAAATTCCCGCCGCTCTCACGAAGTCGCCGTCAGGCCTTTGACGCAACATTCCGCTGAAGCGTCGAGACCCTCGAGCCCCCTGATCGGGGAGGAACCTCGGCCAGGCGCCGACGGTTCAGCGCACCGCGCGCAGCGCCCGGCGGGGCGCAGGGCCGTGGATCAGCAGGTGCAGTTGCGGTGGCGCATGCTGGATCAGACAGGCCAGCGCTTCATGGATCGCGGCATCGCGAATCGACCGGTAGTCGCTATGGGGTCAATGAAGCCGCAGCCCATGCAGATGATCTGGCCGGCCTCGCGTCGACTCGGCAGCGGCTCTCGAGGTCGGTTGTCTCCATCGGCTACTTCCGGTCGATCTGGATATTTTCCTTGGACCCGCTGTTCGCGACCGAGATCATGAGTCCAACGCCCAGCAGTATGACAACGCCAATGACGATCCAAGCCGTGTCAATGCGTTGCAATAGTCCCAGCTTCCAGAGTGCACCCAGAATTCCGCCAATCAGGATCGCGAATCCGAGGAAATACATTCCTGCCCACTTCATTGCGCAGCTCCTGTCATGCTCACGAGCATGAAGCGTCCACGCTATGCTTCAATGCCCGTGCAGTCTGTGCGCTGCCGCACCCAGGTGCAGGAGCGTCTCGAAGCAGCTTCTCCTTGTGGGTCAGCGTACAGACACCCTTCTCGAATCGGGCCAGCCTGGGCCATGATCAGCAAACCGATCGATGTCGACACTCCGCAAGCGTTCTTCCACGAACCCTCTGGAACCGTTCGCTTCTGGGTGCTCGTGAAAGATCGATATGTAGGCGCCAGTATCGGGAAAAAGACCCTGCACTATCGCTACGAGCCTTCGCGCTTCGACGACGACGCGTTGGCAACCTACCATGCGAACTCATCGGAGATCGATGCGGCGGTGTTGCGCCACTTGGCGGGTGGGTCCGGTTCACCGGTTCTGCTGCATGATCTGGACGTCCTGCACAAGCGCCCTCGGTTGATTGCCGGCCGCTGATTGGACTCGCGAACCGCGGCCGATGGCGCGCACGGCAGCCGGTTGCCGTGCGGTGCGCGAAGGTTCCTCGGACCGCGGGGCCGGTCGTGCAAGGTCGCCCGTTCAAACGGGTCGGGCACGCAAGTCGAACCATGCACGGCTCAGTCTGTCGGCGCACAGACGAATTTGCAAAAGATCGCCATAAACGCAACAAGCGCCTCTCGTGGGTGCTTGTGATGGCGGAGTCCCCTCATGGCTTGGCCTCGGCCGTCACTCGCACAAGGGGGCGGTGGAGTTCTCGGGAGATCTCCTTGTTCACATTCCGTGCTTCCCATACTTTCAGCGAAAGCGCCTGGATCAATGCGTTTGCCGTGCATGTTCTCCGTCTGCAATCAGAGATGCATATCGCGGAGGCAGTGGCCCTCGGCTGCGATGCGTGGAAGACATCCTTTGCCGCAGAGCCCGCCGCGGTCGCTGGGCAATTCGGCAAAGAAGGCTGCGAAGACATGCCCTCTCGGTGGCTCGGCCCCGAGTGCGGCGTACAGGAGACTCATGGGCGAGTTCAATCGCCCGGGGCCGAGGGTTGCATTCCGAAGGATCATCATGTTGCGTAAAGCCAGGAATAATTTGCTCGATGGTGCAGCCGATTCTGCGCATGTCGCGCTCGAAGCCACGCAGCACGCGCTGACTGCGGCGCGCGACGGTTCGCTGCGGATATTGGCGCGCGTCAGCCGCACATCGGGCAGGGCGGCCGCGCACATCGGGGACAATCCCGTTTGGTCGGCGCTCACTGCGGCCGCCGCCGGCGCTGCGCTGGTCGCGGTGCTGACCCTGCTGACGCGGTGGCGCTCTCGACAAGGCAAATGAGGTCACCCGGCAACGAACGCAAGGCACGGCCGCACGCAAGGGCATGGGCGTCGCTTTGGCAGCGCATCGAGGACAACCCGCTCGCCCACGTCGGACCGGGACTGATCACCGGCGTGGCTGACGACGACCCGAGCGGCATAGCAACCTACTCGCAGGCGGGTGCCCAATTCGGATTGAACATGCTGTGGACGATGCCACTCATGTTTCCGCTGATGGCGGCGATTCAGTCGATTTGCGCGCGCATCGGTCGCGTCACCGGCAAGGGTCTGGCCGCCAACATCAAGGCGACGTTTCCACTGATCGTGCTTCAGGGCGTCGTGCTGTTGCTGCTGGTGGCGAATACGCTGAACATCGCTGCGGACGTGGCCGCAATGGGGGAAGTCGCCGAACTCGTGAGCGGAGTCAACCGACACCTGCTGACCGCCTTCTTCGTCCTTGCCACCTTGGCGCTGCAGATACTGGTTCCCTACCACCGCTACGTCTCGTACTTGAAATGGTTGACCCTGTCGCTGCTCGCCTACGCCGCAGTCCTGTTCACGGTGCACGTGCCATGGGGCCAGGTGGCTCTGCGCACGGTGTGGCCGCATTTCACGCTGAACTCGAAATCGGCGGCGGTGATCGTAGCCATTTTCGGCACCACCATCAGTCCTTACCTGTTCTTCTGGCAGGCCTCGGAGGAGGTCGAGGACATGCAGGCCACGACGGGTGCGAAGCCGCTGCGGACGGACGCACACGCGGCGCCTGGCGAACTTCGACGCATCCGCTGGGACACCTGGAGCGGCATGCTCTACTCGGACCTCGCGGCCTATTTCATCATCCTGGCGACTGCCGTCACGCTCAATGTCTCCGGCGTCCATGACATCAACACGGCGGCACAGGCCGCCAGTGCGTTGCGCCCGCTGGCCGGCGAATTGGCCTATATGCTTTTCGCGGTGGGGATCCTGGGCGTCGGCATGATCGGCGTGCCCGTGCTGGCGGGCTCCGCGGCGTACGCGATGGCCGAGGCCATGGGATGGAAGTGGGGACTGGAGCGCAAGGCCGGCGATGCGCGCGGCTTCTACGGTGTCATCGCCGTGAGCGTCCTGGTCGGCCTCGGGATTCAGTATTCACCGATCAGTCCGATGAAGGCGTTGTTCTGGAGTGCCGTCATCAATGGCGTCGTCGCTGTCCCGTTGATGGCGGTGGTGATGGTTCTGGTGTCCAAGAAGTCGGTGATGGGCGCGTTTACGGCGCCGCTCGCGATCGCAGGACTTGGTTGGATCGCCACGGCGGTCATGGGTGTCGCCGCCCTTTGCATGCTCCTGCCAGGATAGCGGTCGCACGCTGCGCACCTGCTCCGATCGCGATTTGTATGCTGGCGCACGCCTTGCGGGCCATGCCCTGGTTGGGCAGCGGCCACCCGAGGTCGCCTGGCGTCGACGACCCTGATCGCCGCGCAGGCGCCGCGTCGAGATCTTCGAACAGTCGGGCGTTGCTTCCGGTCATGCGCGCGACCACGAAGGAACGGGCCCCGACCCGGCGGTCCAGGCCCGCGTGGTGGCAGGTTGCGGCGCAGCGCTCAGCCGCTGTGCCGCGTGACCCAGTCGACGTAGCGGGCCATCCAGTCGCGCAGCAGTCGATGGCCGGCGACTCCGAGCTTGCCTTCGGCTGGGAACAGGGCATCCGTGGCCTGCAGGAACACTTCGGGCTGACCGAGCGTGGGCATGTCCAGGCTCGCCAATACGTTGCGCAGGTGTTGCTGGGCCAGGGCGGTCCCCATGACTCCCTCGGACACACCGATGATGCCGGCCGGCTTTCCCGGCCAGGCACTTTGCCCGTAGGGCCGGGAGGCGTGGTCGATCGCGTTCTTCAACACGCCGGGAATGGATCGGTTGTATTCGGCCGTCACGAACAGCACGCCTTGGCTGTCTGCAATGGCCGCCTTCAGCCGCAGGACCGGGGCCGACTGCTTGTCGTCGTCGTCCTGGTTGTACAGGGGGAGGTCCGCAATGCCGAGCTGCTTGAAGCTGAAGGCAGGGGGAGCGAGCTTGGCGACGGCGTCCGCCAACCGCCGGTTGAACGACTCGCGCCGGAGACTTCCGACAAGGACGGCGATCTGGTGCTGGTTCATGGTGCTCCCTGGGGTGTTCGAAGCGAGGCGGTACTCATGCCGGTCGCAGGGCGGCCGAGCCGTGGCCGGCGCTGCCGGCGCGGCGGCCGGGCGCCTCCGGCAGGCGCGGCGTCCTGCGCCGCAGGTATCGGGCCTGCAGGCAAAGCAGCGGCGGGAGCAACCGCAGCGGCAGAAGACGCTGCCAATCGGCACCCAATGGCGCACCGCATGGAGTCCAGCGCGTCCGGCTTGCTGCTTGCATGGCTGAGCCTCGTGAATCGGAAGTTGATGCCCCCGGGCAGCCGCTGGCGCCGCTGCGCTCGGGAGGGGGCGCAGCGCAGCCTGCGTGGAGAACGCACGGTAGGCGAAGTCCCCGGCCCGATCCGTGCGTTCGCGAACGGATTGCGGCGCCTCGCCCTGCGCCATGGGCGATGTGCGGCGCCTTGCTGACTGTGTCGGCAGCAATTCCCAGCCCCTTCCTGCGCGCGTTCGTGTCGGCGGGAAAGTGGTCCCGATGACCGGGAGCCGCTTGCAAGGGGCGCAGCAGTCGTGGCGGCGCCGGCACGCGCCGGATCCGGGATCCTGAACGCCCGCGGCGCGATCCGCCCCCTATACTGTCTTGCACCGCACAAAGAATGCGGCGCGTTTCAATAGACCGACGAGGTTGGGAGCCGCCCGGTTTCATGGACCTAGAAGCCGTCTTGAAGGCAGCGGTCGAGCTGCTCGAACGCCGACGCCGTGTCACCTGCCGCTGGCTGCAGCGTGAACTCGGCCTCGACGACGCCACGTTCGACGACCTGCGCGACGAATTGATCCTGGGCCAGCGCGTGGCGCGGGAAGTTGACGGCCAGGTGCTGGTCTGGGTCGAGCGCGAACAGTCCGCGCCGGCCGAGCGGCGCCAGCTCACGGTGATGTTCTGCGACCTCGTCGGCTCGACGCGCCTGTCCGGCCGCCTCGACCCCGAGGACTGGCGCGACGTGATCCGCAGCTACCACGAGCAATGCGCGGCCGTGCTGCGACCCAGCGGCGGCCACATCGCGCAATACCTGGGCGACGGCCTGCTCGTCTACTTCGGCTACCCGAGCGCAAACGAGGACGATGCCGAACGCGCCGTGGGCGCCGGCCTCGCGATCGTGCAGGCCATCCGCCAGCTCAGCGCGCGCCTGGCTGCGCGCATCGGCAGCGGCCTCTCGGTGCGCGTGGGCATCCACACCGGGCTCGTCGTGATCGGCGGCGCCAGCGAGGGCGACGGCACCGAAACGCTCGCCCTGGGCGAGGCGCCCAACCTGGCGGCGCACATCCAGTCGCGTGCCGCGCCCGACACCGTGCTCATCAGCCAGGCGACGCTCGGCCTGATTTCGGGCCGCTTCCTCACCGAGGACCTGGGGCCGCAAGTGCTCAAGGACCCGGCCTACCCGGTGCGCCTGGCGCAGGTGCTGGGCAAGCGGGGCGAACGCGTCGGCGCCCCGCGGGCCGCGCCGCGCCAGCGCCTGGTCGACCCGGCGGGCAGCATGGGGCGCCTCGGCCAGGCCTGGGAGGCTTCGCGCGAACGCGCCCAGGTGCTGCTGCTGCGCGGCGAGGCCGGGCTGGGCAAGACCCGGCTCGGCGAGGAGCTGTGCGAGATCGTGACCCAGGGCGGCGCGCGCGCGCGCGTGCTGCGCTGCTCGGGCTTCCACCGCCAGAGCGCGCTCCACCCGGTGGCGCAGCACCTGCTGCAGCGCGCCGGCGTCAACCCCGACGCACCGACCGAGGATGCCGCGCTGCGCGTGCAGGCGCTGATGGTGTCCGACGGCCTGGACGGCCTGGACGGCGAGGGCGGCGCGGCAGCGCTCGCCCTCATCGCGGCGCTGGTGGCGCCCGGATCGGCGGCGGCGGCCCCGGCGCGCGCGCTCGCGCCGGCGCAGCTCATGCAGTCCATGCAGGCCCTGCTGCTCGGCTGGCTCGATGCGATGGCGCGCCAGGGCCCGACCCTGGTGCTTTTCGAGGACTTGCACTGGGCCGATCCCTCGACGCTGGCGCTGCTCGGGCGCTTCGTCGCCGCCGGCCCGCCGCCGATGCTGCTGCTGCTCACGGCGCGGCCCGACTTCGACGCCCCAGCCCTGGCGCCGACCTCGGCGATCGAATTGCGGCGCCTGCCCGACGCGGCCATCCGCGAAGTCGTGGCGCAGGTCGGCGCGGCGCGCGCGCTGCCGAAGGCCCTCGTCGAGCGCATCGTCGAGACCGCCGAGGGCGTCCCGTTGTACGCCGAGGAGATCACGCGCAGCGTGCTCGAATGCGCCGACGACACGCTCTCGATCGAGGTGCCGGCGAGCCTGCAGGGATCGCTCACGGCACGCCTGGACCGCATGGGCCCGGCCAAGCTGCTGGCCCAGACCGCGGCGCTGCTCGGGCGCGAGTTCTCGTCCGACCTGCTCGGCGCGGTGAGCGAGCTGCCGCCATACGAGCTCGAGCGCACGCTGCAGCAGCTCACCGAGGGCGACATCCTGCTGCAGCTGGCGCAGACCGAGCCCCCGCGCTACGCCTTCCGGCACGCGCTGCTGCAGGCGGCGGCGGGCGAATCGCTGCTGCGCAGCGCGCGCCTGGCGCTGCACCGGCGCGTCGCCGACGTGCTGATCTCGCGCTTTGCCGGCACCGTGCAGGCCGAGCCCGAGACGCTGGCGCGCCACCTCAGCGAGGCCGGCGAGATGCGCCCGGCGATCCAGCAATGGCAGCGCGCCGGCGAGCACGCGCTGGCGCGCTCGGCCACCTCGGAAGCCCTGGCCCACCTGAGCCAGGGGCTGGACCTCGTGGCCGGGCTCGCCGCCGGCGCCGAGCGCGACGCGCTCGAGCTCGCGCTGCAGATTCCGCGCGCCAGCGCGCTGCGCGCCCTGCAAGGCGTGGCGGCACCGGCCACCGGCGCCGCCTACGAGCGCGCCTGCGGCCTGGCGAGCGAACTCGGCGACCGCGCGCGCCTGATCCCGGCCCTGAACGGGCTTTATTCCTACCGGCTGGTGGCGGGCCAGTGCGACGCGGCGCTGGCGCCGGCGCAACGCCTGCTCGACGTCGCGCAGGCCGGCGGCGACCGCCTGTTCGAGATGATCGGCCACCGCGCGGTCGGCGGCGTCGCGTTCCACCTCGGCGACCTGGGCAGTGCGCGCACGCATCTGGAACGCGCCCTGGCGCTGTACGAGCCGGAGCAGCACGGGCCGCTGGCCTTCAGCTTCGGCATCGACCACAAGGTGGTGAGCGCGAACTTTCTCGCCCTCACGCTGCTGGTGCAGGGCGAGGTGGAGGCGGCGCGGGCGGTGCAGCGCAGCGGCCTCGAATGGGCCGAGGCGCTCGGTCACGACCACAGCACGGCGCAGGCGCTCGTCTTCGGCTGCCTGATGCATGTCGTCAATGAGGACTGGAACGCGGTGCCGGCGCTGGCCGAGCGCACGATCGCACTCGGCCAGCGCCGCGGATTCCCGCTCATGGTGGGAGGCGGGCGCTTCCTGCTCGGTGCCGCGCGCGCCTTCGGCGGCGAGCCGCGGGAAGGCTTGCGCGTGATGGAAGAAGGCTCCGCACTCTGGTGGGGCACCGGAGCGCGCAACTACCGGCCGCTGGCCGAGATGCTGCATGCGCGCGCCCTCGCCTCGGTCGGCGAGGCCGGGCGTGCCGCGGCCCTGCTCGACGCCGCCTTTGCGGGCGTCGCCGCCACCGGCGAGCGCTGGATCGAGGCCGAACTCTGGCGCGCCCGCGCCGCGCTGGGCGGCGGGACGCAGGCCCGGGCCGACCTGGCCATGGCGCTCGCCACCGCGCGCCGCCAGGGCGCGGCGCTCTTCGCCTGGCGCGCCGAGCAGGCGGTGGGCCTGGCCTGCAGATAGGCCGCCCATCGACGCCGATCAGGCGAAGGTCGGCACGCAGCCGCGCAGCCGCGCAGGCGGACAGGCGGACAGGCGGACAGGCGGACAGGCGGACAAGCGAGCGGGCAAGCGGGCAGGCGAGCAGGCGGACAAGCGGACAAGCGGACAAGCGAGCGGGCAGGCGAGCAGGCGAGCGAGCAAGCGAGCAAGCGAGCAAGCGAGCAAGCGAGCAAGCGAGCAAGCGAGCGGGCCCGCTGGCCGGTCGAGGCCCGTGGACGCCCGCCGCCGCCGCCCGCTCAGCCCGCGCTGACGATCAGCCCTTGGCGCCACAGGTGCTGCCACAGCGAGCCCGCCAGCGCCTCGCCGCACAGCGCGCGCCAGCGCTCGAGCAAGGCCGGCAGCGGCGGCGTCGCGTCCAG
The DNA here is from genome assembly GCA_028868875.1 of Burkholderiales bacterium. Lineage (GTDB taxonomy): Bacteria > Pseudomonadota > Gammaproteobacteria > Burkholderiales > Burkholderiaceae_C > Rubrivivax. Next base: position 47,223 of record JAGWTS010000002.1, read on the forward strand.
CGGCTGCAGCCAGTCGCGCGCCGGCCGGCCGCACCAGAACGCGAAGGGCGCATCGAGCCCCGGGTGCACGAGCGCAGGGCTTGGCCGCACCCAGTCGCCGTCGAGAACCGGCTCGAGCTGCCAGCGCGCGAGCGGCGCGATGCACAGCCGAGCGTCCAGCGCCGGCCAGGAGCGCGGCGGCGGTGGAGGTGGCACCGCCGCGTCGTCGGCCGGGCCGGCGCGCGCGACCCAGAACGCCTCGTCGAAACGCGCCGCGGCGGCGCGGTAGAAGCCCGCCGCCAGCGCTTCGTGGCGGCGCGATGCGCGCAGCACCTGGTCGCGATGAAAGGTCCAGGCCCACGCCGCATCGGCGGGCCGCACGAGCGCGGTGTGCAGGCAGGCGGCGGCCTGCACGCCCTGGCGCAGCGCACAGGCCAGGCCTTGCGACGACAGCGGGTCGAGCGCGCAGGCCGCTTCGCCCACGCGCAGCAGGCCGCGCTCGTCGGCCGGCGTCGGGTGGCGGCGCGCGCTCGCGTCGCGGACCCGGAGCGGGCCCCGGCGCGCGTGGCGCAGCACGGGGTCCAGCAGGCCGGCGCGCGCGACGGCCTCGTCGTAGAACGCCGCGCGACCCGGGCCCCCGAGCGCGGCCATGCGCGCCGCATCGGCGAAGACGGCCACGCTGCAACGCCCGTCGGGCAGCGGCGCGGCCCAGACCCAGGCCTCGCGCAAGGCCTGGACGCGGCCGTGCCCGGCGCAGGCGTTGGCGCCCTGCCATTCGGCGCAGAGCGCCGCGGTCGGCGGCCTCAGGGCGGCGCCGGCGCGCCGGCCGCGCGCGTCGACGACCGCCTGCGCCTCGAGCGTCTCGCCGTCCGCGAGGCGCAAACGCCAGGCGCCCGCGTCGTGCTCGATCGACCGCACCGCCGCCGGCCGGCGCAAGCCGGCCCCCGCTGCCATGGCGGCTTCGCGCAGCAGCTCGTCCAAGCGCGCCCGCTCGACCTGGAAGCCGGCCGCGCCGCCGCCGTCGACCTCGCGCGCCGCGCCGTCCCATTCGACCAGGGAGCCGCGCGGGCGCAGGAAGCCGGCGGCCTCGACCGCCGCGCGCACGCCGAGCTGCTCGAGCCCCGGCAGGGCCGAAGGCGGCAGCGACTCGGCCGCCGGGGCGCGCCCGGGCCCGCCGCGCTCGACGAGCAGCACGCGGTGGCCCAGCTGCGCGAGGCGGATCGCCGCCGCGCTGCCGGCCGGGCCGGCGCCGACGACGCAGACTTCAGTTGAACGCATCCGGCCGGGCGGCCGAGAGCCGCACGTAGGCGCCCAGGCAATGGTCGAGCCAGCCGCGGATGAAATCGCAGGCGACGCGGCCGCGGTTGAGCACCTCGTGGTGGCAGCCGCCGCCGCAGAGGTAGCGCGCCCAGCAGCTGCGGCAGGGCTCCTGGCGATCGACGTGGCGCGACTCGAGCCAGGCCGCGCGCGCCGCGTCGTCGAAGCCCTGCTGCACGCTGCCCATGGCGGCGCGCGGGTCGGCGACAAAGCGGTGGCAGGCGCTCGCCGCGCCGTCGGCGGCCACGCCGAGGTAGCCGGCGCCGGCACCGCAGGGCAGCGGGCGGTGCGTGCCGCGCTGCAGCTCCTGCATCGCGGCCAGCATGTTCGAGAACGGATAGGGCTCGCGCGCGAGCAGCCGGCGTTCGAACTCGCGCGCGCAGTCGATCATCTGGCCGAGCAGCGCCTGTAGGTCGGCCGCGTCCAGCGCCAGCGCGGGGTCGCGCGAGGTCAGGCTGGGCGCGAAGCCGACGCTGTGGAATCCGAGCGCCATCAGGTGCTCGAGCGTCGCGCGCAGGTCGCGGTGGCGCGCCGTGACGGTGACGCGCGCGCTCGCCTGCAGGCTCGCCCGGCCGGCGCGCGCCGGGCTGCCCTGGCGCCGCAGCAAGGGAGTGAGCCGGCTCACGATGCGCTCGTAGCTGCCGCCGCCGCCGCGCGTCGGGCGCAAGGCGTCGTGCAGCTCGCGCTCGCCGTCGATGCTGACGGTGACGGCGAAGCCATGCTCGGCGAGGAATTCCGCGTCGTCCTCGATCAGCAGGGTCGCGTTCGTCGTCAGCGCCAGGCGCAGCGCCGTGCCGCGCCGTTCGGCGAGCGCCGAGGCGTGTTCGACGGCGCGGCGCAACACCTTGCGGTTCATCAAGGGCTCGCCGCCCAGGAAGGCCAGGCTGGCGCTGCCGCCTTCGCCTTCGAGCAGGCGCTCGACGGCCTGGCGCGCCACTTCCCAAGGCATTTGCTGCGCTTGCGCGCCGAAGCTGCCGCCGTCGGCATAGCAATAGCCGCAGCCGAGGTTGCAATGCTCGGAGACCGCGAGCGCGAGCGCGCGCACCGGCGGCGCCTGGAGCTCGGGACAGATGGCGGGCTCGCGATCCAGGCCGAACGAGGCCAGCAGTTCGCGCTCGGCCGCAGGCCCGCCGCGCTGCGCGGCTTCGAGCAGGCGCGCGCCGAAGCCTTCCGGCATGTCGTAGATGCGCGAGCCGTCGACGACCAGCGCATGCTCGGCCGCGCCGCTGCGAAAGGCATGCGCTTCGCGCGGCCCGGCGAGACGCCGCGCCAGGCTGGCGACGGGGATGGTGGCGACGATCACCAGGCGTCGAAGAAAGGCACGCCGATGCCGCGAGCGCCCAGCGCCTCGGCCTCGACGCGCAGCCGGTCCATCGCGGCGCGGGCGAGCGTGATCGCGGCCTGCGCGGGCTCGAATTCGCGCCGCGCCTCGGCCGCGTAGGCCTCGCGCAAGGCCGCCGTCATCTCGCTGGTGGCGGCGAGCGCGGCCCGGGTTTCGTCCGCCGTGCCGACGCGCATCTCGCGCAGCACCGGCAGCCGGCCCGGCGCCCCGGCGTAGGCCTCGAAGGACTGGCGCACGGCGCGGAATCGCTCGTAGTGCTGGTCGCCGTCGCTGTCGATGCGCACCGCGAGTTCGTAGAGATCGCGCGGATAGGCTTCGAGCTTCAAGGTCGCGACGCAGCGGCCGTAGGCGTTGGCGAGCTGGCCCTCGGGGCGCTCGATGCGGATGTAGGCGTCGAGCGTCGCGAGATCGAGCACGGGCAGCGTGGACAGTTCGATGCCGCCCAGGTTCTGCGGGCCTTTCAGCGGGGTCAGCACCGGCGTGTAGTGCCGGCCTTTCGGATAAAGCCCGGCCTGGTCCAGGCCCCAGAGCAGCTGGTTGGCCCAGCGCAGATGGGTCATCTCGCCGACCGCGATCAGCGTGATCCACTGGCGCGCGGCGGTGAGGTCGGCGTGCATCGTCGGCCAGCGCCCGGGCGGCGCTTCTTCGGGCGTGTGCATCGAGAACAGGCCGTACAGGTATTGCAGCGCCAGCGTGAGCTCGAGCGGCGCGAGCCGCTGTTCGAGCTCGTCGATCATCTCGGCCGCGTTCGCGTAAGGCCGGGCGAGCGGCACCATCGCCGGCTCGTAGACGGCGCCGATCTCGCGCCCGCCGACGACGAAGGCCAGGTCCTGCCAGCGCCGGTTGATCTCGTAGTGGTCGAGCTGCGCGGGACGCGCCGCGGCGCGCGATGCGGGGGCGGCGACGGCGCCGGCCGGGCTGCGGTCGCGTCGCAGCCAGTCCAGCGGCGTCACCGCGGCGGTGGTGCCGGTGGGCGCGCCGTCGGGCAGGCTGGCGCCGCCGGCCTCGCCGATGACGACGTCGGGATGGTTCGAGGCCCAGTAGTAGCAGGCGCAGTCGCGGAAGTCGTGCTGCCAGGGGTTGCACATGCTTTGCGTCAGCTCGCCCGGCGCAAAGCTCGGGTCGATGACGCCGGCCGCGGTGGTGTAGCGGCGCCGGTAGCCCGCGAGCTCGACGACCGGCTTCGGGTCCGGCCCGTCGCGCTGGACGAGGGCGATCGACAACGGCTCGTCCAGCGCCAGGCAGCGCAGGAAGCGCCACAGCAGTTCGCCGTCGTAAGGCGTGCCGTCGGAGGCGTAGCAGGAGATGCGGTTGCCGCCCTGCTCGATCCAGTGCAGGTACCAGCGGCCGTGGGCGAGCGCGATGCCGGTGGCGCCGGTGTAGGTGGCGAGCAGCTTCTGCACCCAGGGCGCTTCGCTGCGCTCGGGCAGCATCGGGTCGGCCAGGTAGTCGAGGTAGATGAGGCGGATGCCGGCCTGGTTGGGCAGGGCCTGCGGCAGCGGCGCCACCGGCGCGGTGACGACCTGGAACAGCAGGCCGGGGAAGAAGCGCCCGTCGAGGTTGCGCACGTCCATCTCGAGGCCGGGAAAGCAGTTGCCGACCCCCGATTCGAGGCGCGCGCTCGCCGGGTTGCCGAGCGCGGCGGCGCGCGCCGTGCGGTTGCGCGGAACCGGCTCATTCATGGGGCGCTCCGGCGGCGAGCAGGTCGAGGAAGTCCATCATCATGCGGTGCTGGCGCCGCGTCAGCGACAGCGGCACGTAGTAGGCGTCGCGCATGTACGGCGGCATGCGCATGTCGTGCAGCAGGTCGCGCAGCACGCGCGGGTCGCGGAAGCGCGGGTCGGGCGTCGCGCCCGGCTGCTGCGCCCAGTCGGGCAGAAGCCCGAACGGCGGGCGCAGCAGGCGCCGCACATGCTCGTGGCGGCGGCGCAGGAAGTCGATCAGCACCGCCTCTTCCATCAGCTGGGCGTGCACGAAAGGCACGGCCTCGCTGAAGCTCAGGCGGTCGCCGCGCGCGCTCACGCCCCAGACGCTTTCGCGCTGGCCGGGCGTGAGGTCGGCGATGCGGTCGGCCCAGGGCTTGTCGGCGCGCGTCATGCTCGCGCCGTCCGTCGCCGGCAGCCCCTGCGTGGGCACGGGGGTGCCGGCGATCTTGGCCGCGTTGTCCTGCAAGGCCTCGGTGCGCGCGGCGTCGACGTTGAGCGAGGCCGCGGTCTCGAAGACGCGGCGAAAGAGCTGCACGACCTGCGACTTGACGCTCTCGAAAGTCTCGCGCGTCACCTCCACCGGCGGCGCGTCGCGGTCTTCGAGGTCGGCATCGATGCCGTAGAAAGGCCGGCGGTCGGGCGCGTACTGCGGCGGGCCGACGAAGACGCGCGCCGCGGCCGTGTAGCGGCTGCCGCGCCAGGCCACCGAGGCGGTGAGCACGGCATCGCAGGTGTCGTCGACGACGCCCCAGGCGCGGTTGTCGCCTTCGTCGGCGCCGTCGTAGCCGTCCTGCGGCTGCGGGTCTTCGAACAGGCCGTTGGTCATCGCGTAGCGCGAGAACGGCGTGTCGTCGTTCAGGATGCGGTTCTCGGGCTTGACGATCAGGTGGATGCGCCCGTCTTCCTTGTGCGAGAACTCGAGCGTGTCCAGCGGGCCCGTCACGGTCTGGCGGTCGGGGCCGTATGCGGCGCGCGGCGGGCCGTAGACCTCGCCCGCCGCGGGCGTGAAGCGCAGCCGCAGCTGCGAGAGGTCGACCTCGGGGAAGCCGGCATCCGGCGCCGCCAGCGGCCGCATCCACTGCACCGAGCCGAGCGGGATCGGTCGCTCGGGCGAAACCAGCGGTGCCTGGCCCGAGGTATGGCGGCTGAAGGCGCGCAAGGCGTGCGGCGCATGGTCGTCGCCGGCGATCTCGACGCGCGCGGTGAAGCCGCAGGCGTCGTCGCCGGTGCGCCGGGCCGCCTTCAGGTTCGAGGCCGTGACCTCGACCGCGAAATGGCGCAGCGTGAGCTTCAACTCCTGCATCAGCGTCGCGTTCATCGGCGCTTCCTCGAGGCTGCCGTCGTCCGTGCGCTGCAGCCGCGCCCAGAGCTCGAAGAAGGGCGCGACCGGGCGGATGCGGCCGTCGTCTTCCTTGAAGCGAAGCTGGGTCGGCAGGGTGGGGCGCAGGCTGCCGTCGGCGCCGACCTCGAAGCTCAGCGCCGGCTCGATCACGGTCTGCGTGCCGCCCTGGGCCGTGCGGCCTTCGTGCCACTCGAAGCTGTCGAGCGGCACCGGGCTCGCGCCGACGCGCGCGATCGCCATCGGCGGGTTGAAGAAGAGCTCGACCAGCGATTTCATGATTTGGGGATCGGCTTCGGGCTCCAGGGCACGGGCACGATGCGCGCCCCCGGCGGCGGCTCCGGCCAGCGCTCGCCCGGCACCGGCGAGACGCTTTGCGCGTAGCGGAAGAAGTTCTCGGGGTCGGCCAGCCGCTTGATCGCGAGCAGGCGTGGGAACTGCTCGGCCCAGTAGCGCTCGCGCCAGTCGGCCTGGCTGCGGCGCGGGTAGTTCTGGTAGGACTCGCCGTTGCCCATCGGATCGATCAGCGCCATGAACTCGTCGAGATAGGACTCGATCTCGACGCGCTGCTCCTCGTTCATCCAGAAGACGTCGACGAAGACGTCGAAATCGGCGTCGCGGTGGACGTAGGCGTTGGCATCGCGCGCCAGCCGGTTGATGGCGCCGCCGTAAGGCTCGATCGCGACCGCGGTCCAGGGGTTGGGGCTGGCGCGAAAGCGCTCGCAGATGCGCTTCCACTCGGCGAGCTTCAGCCGGCGCGCGACGAGGGTCGACTGCTTGTCCTCTCGCGCCAGATCGGGGCAGGGCGGCACGTTGGTGAAGAGCCATTCGTCGAGCTCGACGTAGCTGCCCATGCGGTCGAGTTCGAGCGTGGCGCCGGTCTCGTCGATGAGCGGCTGCAGCAGCGCGAGCCCTTCGGCGCGCGGACCCCAGAAGGTGCCGCGCATCACCAGCACCGGCGTCTCGCCTTCGCGGATCAGCGCCGCCATGTAGCCGAGCTCGGGCGGCGCGCCGCTGGCCATGTAGCCGGCCTGCAGCGCGGCCAGGCCCGCGGGCGCCTTGTCCAGCGTCCAGCGCAGGCCGTAGCCCCAGAGGCGGCGCAGCGGTTGCAGCTCGTAGGTCACCTGCAGCAGGATGCCGAAGTTGTTGCCGGTGCCTCCGCGCAAGGCCCAGAAGAGCTCGGGATTGCAGTCGGCGGCGGCGCGCGCGATGCGGCCGTCGGCGAGCATCACCAGCATCTCGACCACGTTGTCGCAGTTCATGCCGAACAGGCGCGAGGTCAG
>JAGWTS010000131.1 GCA_028868875.1 Burkholderiales bacterium
GAAGCTGTGCGTCAGCAGCAGGATGCGCATCGGGCAAGGCACGGGCTACCGATCGCGCCGCCGGAATTCCCAAGCGGACGCCGCGGATCCGGCTTTGCCGGTCCGCTGGCGTCGCCCCTGGGGCGGACTGCGGCCGGACACAAGGGCGCGAAAGCGAGCTTGCGCCTGCCGCAGGCCGGGCCGCCTGCACGCGGCCCGGCGCGCCGGAGGCGCTTCGGGGGGGTCAACATATCCGCGGCAACTGTTCGCCGCTGAGCCAGTCGACGACCCGCCTGCCGCCGAAGCGGGTGTCCATGCAGACGAAGCGATGCTCGTCGGCGACGACTTCGCCGATGTCGGCCGCCGCCGCGCCGAGCGGATGCGACCGCATCGCCGCCAGCACGGTGCCCGCCTGCTCCGGCGCGACCACCGCGACGAGCTTGCCTTCGTTCGCGACGTACAGCGGATCCAGCCCCAGCAGCTCGCAGGCCGCCTCGACCTGGGGCGCAACCGGAATCGCGGCTTCCTGCAGCAGCATGCCGACACCCGACTGGCGCGCAATCTCGTTGAGCGTGGTCGCGAGGCCGCCGCGCGTCGGGTCGCGCAGCACCCGCACGGCGCCTTCGGGAACCGCGGCGAGCATCGCCTCGACGAGGCCGTTGAGGGCGGCGCTGTCGCTTTCGACCGTGGTCTCGAAATCCAGCGACTCGCGCCTGGAAAGCACCGCGACGCCGTGGTCGCCCATCGTTCCCGAGACCAGCAGCCGGTCCCCCGGGCGCGCCCGCGCGCCGCCGATGTCGCGCCCGCGCGGCAGCACGCCCAAGCCGGTGGTCGTGATGAAGACGCCATCGCCCTTGCCTTGCTCGACGACCTTGGTGTCGCCGGTGACGATGGCGACGCCGGCATGGCGCGCCGCAGCGGCCATCGATTCGACGATGCGCTTCAGGTCGGCGAGGGGAAATCCTTCCTCGATGATGAAGCTCGCTGCGAGATAGAGCACGCGCGCGCCGAGCATCGCGACGTCGTTGACCGTGCCGTGCACCGCGAGCGCGCCGATGTCGCCGCCGGGAAAGAACAGCGGCGAGACGACGTGGGCGTCGCAGGCCATCACGAGGCGCCCGCCTTCGAGCAGTTCGGGCGGTGCCGGCATCGCCGCGCCGTCGTTGCCCTGGTTCAGGTAGTCGTTGGCGAAGGCGCGCGCGAACAAGTCTTCGATCAACTGCGCCGCGGCGCGCCCGCCCGCGCCATGATTCATGTCGATGCGGCCCTGCTTGAAGTCGAGCGGCCGGCGGTAGTCGGTCTTCATGCCCAGTTCTTCATGCAGTGACCCCCGGCACGTCGCGGAAGCGGCCGTAGGAATAGTGCGCCGCGCAGGCGCCTTCGCTCGACACCATGCACGAGCCCATCGGCGAATCGGGGGTGCACACGGTTCCGAAGAGCCTGCAGTCGGCCGGCTGCTTCACGCCGCGCAGGATGGCCCCGCATTCGCATTGCTTGTGGTCGGGCACGGGTTGGTATTCGAGGCCGAAGCGCTGTTCGGCGTCGAATCGCGAATAAGCAGCGCGGATCTTCAAGGCGCTGTAAGGCACGGCGCCCAGGCCGCGCCATTCGAAGCTGCTGCGCAGTTCGAAGACCTCGGAGACGACCGCCTGCGCGGCGCGGTTGCCTTCGCGCGTGACGGCGCGGGTGAATTCGTTCTCGACCTCGGCCCGGCCTGCATTGACCTGGCGCACCAGCATCAGCACGGCCTGCATCAGGTCCAGCGGCTCGAAGCCGGCGATGACCACCGGCTTGGCGTATTCCTCGGCGAAGAACTCGTAGGGCGCGCTGCCGATGACGATGCTCACATGAGCGGGCCCGACGAAGCCGTCGATCGGCACGCTGCCGAATTCGCGCACCTCGGCCGATTCGAGGAGGTGCGTGATCGCGCTCGGCGTCAGCACGTGGTTGCAGAGCACGCTGAAGTTGGCCAGGCCCCGAGCGGCGGCGTCGCGGATGACGAGCGCGGTCGGCGGCGTCGTGGTCTCGAAGCCGATGGCGAGGAAGACGACTTCGCGCTCCGGGTTCGCGGCCGCGATCTTCAGGGCGTCGGCGGCCGAATACACCATGCGGATGTCGCCGCCGCGCGCCTTCGCCTTCATCAGCGAGAGCCCGCCCGAAGCCGGCACGCGCATCGTGTCGCCGTAGCTGCAGACGATGGCGGCGCGCTCCAGTGCGAGGCCGATCGCGAGGTCGATGCGCCCGATCGGCAGCACGCAGACCGGGCAGCCCGGGCCGTGGATCATGCGCACCGCCGTCGGCAGCAGTTCGCGCAGGCCGTAGCGCGAGATCGCATGGGTGTGGCCGCCGCAGAACTCCATGAAGCGGTAGCTGCGACCGGGCTCGACCTCGGCCGCGATGCGCGCGCCGAGCGTGCGCGCGAGGGCGCCGTCGCGGAACTCGTCGATGTACTTCATGGCCCCGCCTCGCCAGCTTCGGACCGGGCGAGCTCGGCGAAGAGTGCGAGCGTGCGCTCGGCCTCTTCGGCGTCGAGCAGGCCGATGGCATGGCCGACGTGGACGATCACGTAGTCGCCGAGCACCGCCTCGGGAACGAGGGCGAGCGAAATCTCCTTGCGCACACCGCCGAGGTCGACCCAGGCCTGGCGGTCGCCACCGATCTCGACGACACGCGCGGGGATGGCTAGGCACATGCGGATTCCTCCTGCGCGGGGGCGCGGGCCGCGAGCCGGCACTGCGCGACCCAGGCCTGGCCGAGTGCGAGCGCGGCATCGCCGCAATGCGCGGGCGCGATGACGCGCACGCCCGCCGCGGCCAGTGGCTGGGCCACCGCAGACTTCAGCAGCGGGTTGAAGAAGCAGCCGCCGCCGAGCACGACGGTGGGCATGCGGACGGCGAGCGCGGCGCGAACCAGCGACGCGGCCAGCACGGCGTGGAAGAGCGCCGCGCCTTCGGCGACGCGGTCCTGGTCGGCGAGTTCGAACAACTGCGCGAGCAAGGGCCGCAGGTCGATGCGGCCATCGACAACGCGGACCCCCGCTTCGGCCGCCTGCGCGCTCGTGCTGACTGCTGCTTCGGCACAGCGCTGGAGCGCGATCGCGGCTTCGGCCTCCTCGTTCTGCACCAGGCACAGGCCCAGTGCGGCGGCGGCAGCATCGAACCAGCGTCCGGCGCTCGTCGTCACGGGGCAGTTCAGGCCGCGCCCCAGCAGCGCGGCGACGCCGCGCGCCCGCGCCGCGCCGACCGCGGCGCCAAAGCGCGGCCCGATCTCGTCACCGCGCCCCATCGCGTGCAAGGCCGCCGCCGCCATGCGCCAGGGCTCGCGCGCCGCCACGTCGCCGCCGGGCAGGCACAGCGGTTCGAGATGGCCGACGCGCTCGCATTGCGCGCCCTCGACGCGCAGCAGCTCTCCGCCCCAGGCGCTGGCGTCGGGTCCCAAGCCGACGCCGTCCAGCGTGAGGCCGAGCACGGCTTCGTCGATGCCGGCTTGCGCGAGGGCGACGCCGACATGGGCGTGGTGGTGCTGGACCTCGATGGCCGGAACGCCGAGGCGCTGCGCGAGCTCGAGCGCGAGCCGGGTGCTGAAGAAGTCTGGATGCAGGTCGTGCGCGACCGCATCGACCCGGCCGCCCGCGGATTCCAGCAGGCTCAGCGCCGAGGCTTCGAGCGCGCGGCAGGCTGCGGGCGTGCCGAGGTCGCCGTGCAACTCGGACCATCGCGCCACACCGTCGCCCCCGAGCAGGCAGGCGCGGTTCTTCAGATAGGCGCCGAGGGCGAGCACGGCGCCGGCAGGCTCAGGCCTTGGCATGATCGTGCGCGCCGGGCAAATGCGGGCGGTCGTGGTCGGCGCCCTGCGCGGGGCCATGGTCATGGTCATGGTCATGGTCATGGCCGGGGTCGTGCCAAGCGCCGTGCGCAGGGTCGTGCCCAGGATCATGCGAATGCCGCGCCGCCTGCGCCGCTTCGAGCAGCCAGTCGATCCAGGCTTCCATGCCGGCGCCGTTGCGCGCCGAGACCAGCAGCACCTCGATGCCCGGGTTCACGCGCAAGGCGTTGGCGATGCAGGCCGCGACGTCGAAGTCGAGGTGCGGCAGCAGATCGATCTTGTTGAGCACCATCAAGCGCGCGGCGGCGAACAGATCGGGGTATTTGAGCGGCTTGTCCTCGCCTTCGGTGACCGAGAGGACGACCACCTTCGCGGCTTCGCCCAGGTCCCACATCGCCGGGCAGACGAGGTTGCCGACGTTCTCGATGAAGAGCAGCCGCGGCGCGCCGGCTGCTCCGCCGCCGTGCAGGGGCAGTCGCTCGAAAGCCGCGGCCACCATCGGCGCGTCGAGGTGGCAGCCCTTGCCGGTGTTGACCTGGATCGCCGCGGCGCCGGTGGCGCGGATGCGGTCGGCGTCGTTCGAGGTCTGCTGGTCGCCTTCGATCACCGCGAGTTCGACGCCGCGCCCGCGCAGCATCTCGATGGTCTTCACCAGCAGCGTCGTCTTGCCCGAGCCCGGGCTCGACACCAGGTTCAAGGCCGTGATGCCGTGGTCGGCGAAATGGCGCCGGTTGTGGCCGGCGATGCGGTTGTTCTCGCCGAGCACGTCGGCTTCGAGCTTGATCGCGCGCTCGGCGCTCATCCCCGGCACCGACACCCGCGCCGCCCCGGCGCCGAAATGCAGGTCGCCGCTCTCGGCATCGACCCGGGCGCCGCCGATCCCGCCGGTGTCGCCGTTCTCGCCGCATCCGCAAACCACGCACATGTTCCGTCTCCCCCAAGGTTCAGGCCGAGTCGACCACGATGAGCTCGGCCAGCTTCAGCTCCGTGCCGCCGCTCGCCTGGATCTGGGCGCTGCCGCACAGCGGGCAGTCGTCGCTGCGCGCGCGGATTTCGACGCTGCGCGAACAGGCCAGGCACCAGGCTCTGGCCGGCAGCACGTCGATCTCGATCGCCGCGCCTTCGAGCACCGTGCCCGGCGCCAGCGCCTCGAGCGCGAAGCGCAAGGCGTGCAACTCGACCCCGGCGAGCGCCCCGGCTTCGAGGCGCAGGCGCGCGACGCGGCTGAAGCGCTCTCTCGCCTGCGCCTGCTCGACGAGGCGCAGCACGCCGCCGGCCAGGCTCATCTCATGCATCTCCGGCCTCGGCGACGCATTCGCGGCAGCAGCCAGCCTGCCCGCACCCCGCCCGGGAGGCGCTCCAGTCGGTCGCGGCAGGGACGGGGGACGACAGCACCGGGTCATTGTCGGGTGCGCCGCGCGCGAGTTCCAGCGGCTGGATCAACAAAGCGCGTGCGATTTCGTGGCAGGGAAGGCCGCCCGGCGCCGGCGCCCCGGCTTGTGTGCGAAATTCGAGCGTCGGGCCCGCCACCGCAGGCGGCAGCGGCGCCTGGACCCCGGGGGCCGCGATCGCAGCTGCTAGCATGCCGCTCGGGTTTTGTGCGGATTCAGGCGGTCGAATGAAGCTGGTCGTGGTTTTGTCCTCGAACGATTCGGAAACGGTGTGGAACGCCTTCCGGTTCGCCAACACCGGGCTGGCCCGCGCCGACGCAGTCCAGGTCTTCCTGCTCGGCAAGGGCGTCGAAGCGGGCCTGGCGGGAACGCTGCAGTTCGACATTCAGGAGCAGATCGCGCTGTTCCGCAGCCGCGGCGGCGCCTTGATCGGCTGCGGCGTCTGCTGCGAAAGCCGCCGCGACGAGATGCCCTCGCTGGTCTCGAGCCTGGCCTGCGAGATGGGCTCGATGAACCAGCTTCACGAACTCATCGCGCAGGCCGACAAGGTGTTGTCGTTCTGAACCTGCCCGCCATGGCCGAGCCCGGCCGCGCCGGCGCCGATGCGGCCGTCGACGCCGCGACGGCGCCTGCCGGCTTCGACGAATTCCTGGCCCGCTGCCCGACATTCGATCTCGTCGAATCGGCGCTGGCGGTGTTCGATCTCGAACGGCTGCGCTATGCCAACCCCGCCTTCGCCGATTTCAACCGCGCCTTGCGCGATGGGCCGGAGAACCTGCAACACCACCCGACGCTGCTCGATTGCCCGGCGATCGCGGACTGGGTGACGCAAGGCCTGGGCTCGGCGCAGACCCGTTCCGCGCGCCAGCGCCTGCACTACGACTTCCGCGCCGAGGTCGAGCTGACGCTGCGGCTGCGGCCCGTCGTCGACGCCGCGGGCCGGCCGATCGGCGCCTTGCTCGGCATCGGCGAGGAATCGATCGCCTTCGACCGGCGCCACTACGCGCGCCTGCGGGACGCGAACGCCCGGCTCGTCGAGCGCGTCAAGCGCCTCGACGAGGACCGCATCGCCTCGGACCAGCTGCAGCGCCTGATGATGCGAGAAGCCCCGGCGGCGATGCTGCTGCTCAACGAGCAATGCCAGGTCATCCGGGCCAACGGCGCGGCCGAGCGGCTCTTCGGCATCGCCGCCGGCGACGCGGTGGGCCTGGGCTGCGAGCGCCTGCTCGGCTGCAAGCAAAGCCATGGCGGCTGCCCGGTGCAGTTGCAGGGCCGGGTCGACGGCGACCGCTGCGGCGGCCGCCATGCCGACGGCCGCGAACTGCAGCTGCACCGCAGCGCGGTCGCGCTCGAGCACCGGGGCGAGCGCGTCATCGTCGAGACCTTCATCGACAACACCGACCAGGTGCGCGGCGAGGCCGAACTCGAACTGCACCGCAGCCATCTCGAGGAGCTGGTGCAGCAGCGCACCGCCGCCCTCCAGGCCACCCACGCCCAGCTGCTGGACACCCAGTTCGCGATGGAGAAGGCCGGCATCGGCATCCGCTGGGTCGAGGCCCGCAGCGGCCGCATCGTCTATTCGAACCAGCAAGGCGCGGCGATCCTGGGCTACACCGCCGACGAACTGCAGCGCATGACGGTGCAGGACATCGACCCGAACTACCCTTCGCGGCCGTTCGGGGAGATCGTCGACCAGCTGCGCCGGCAGCGGCGCGGGCAGGTGGAATCGCTGAACCGGACCAAGGACGGGCGCACGATTCCGGTGGAGATCACGCACTACTACCAGGACCGGCCCGACGGCCGCGACCTGCTCATCGGCTTCGTCGCCGACGTGAGCCAGCGCAAGGAGGCCGAGGCGGCGCTGATCCAGGCCAAGGAGGCGGCCGAGCAGGCGAACCGCGCCAAGAGCGCCTTTCTCGCCAACATGAGCCACGAGATCCGCACGCCGCTCAACGCCATCACCGGCATGGCCCATCTGCTGCGGCGCGACGGGCTCACGCCGCGCCAGGAAGACCGCGTCGGCAAGATCACCGCCGCGGGCCAGCACCTGCTCGAGGTCATCAACAGCGTGCTCGACCTCTCGAAGATCGAAGCCGGGCGGGTCGAGCTCGACCGCATGCCGGTGAGCATCGAGAGCCTGATCGGCAACGTCGCCCTGATGCTGCAGGACCGGGTGCAGCGCAAGGGCCTGCACCTGGTGACGGAGATCGTGACCCCGCCCTTCCCCTTGCTGGGCGACCTCACGCGCTTGCAGCAGGCCTTGCTCAACTACGCCGGCAACGCGGTGAAGTTCACCGAGCACGGCCGCATCACGCTGCGCGCCGCGCCCGCCGAGGTGGCGGCCGACGCGGCGCTCATGCGCTTCGAGGTGGCCGACACCGGGGTCGGCATCGCACCCGAGGTCCTGCCCCGGCTGTTCACGGCCTTCGAGCAGGCCGACAACGGCATCACGCGCCAATACGGCGGCACCGGGCTCGGCCTGGCGATCACGCGCATGCTGGCACGCCTGATGGGCGGCGATGCGGGGGCCGAGAGCACGCCCGGGGTCGGCAGCCGCTTCTGGTTCACGGCCCGCCTCGCGCGGACCGAGATGGCGACGCCGGCGCCGCCGATCCCGGCCGCCGAATCGGGCGAGGCCGAACTCAGGCGCCGCTTCGCCGGGCGCCGCATCCTCTTCGCCGAAGACGAGCCGATCAACCAGGAGATCGCCCAGACCCTGCTCGAGGAAGCCGGCCTCGTCGTCGAACTGGCGAACGACGGCGCCGAAGCCGTGGCGCTGGCCCAGGCCCGGCGCTACGACCTCATCCTGCTCGACGTGCAGATGCCCAACCTGGACGGCCTGAGCGCCGCACGCCGCATCCGCCAGACCCCCGGCTGCGTGCGCACGCCGCTCATCGCGATGACGGCCAACGCCTTTGCCGAAGACCGGGCGCGCTGCTTCGAGGCCGGGATGAACGACTTCCTGTCCAAGCCGGTGGAGCCCGAGCTGCTGTTCAAGGCCTTGATGAAGTGGTTGGCCGCGGGCGCATAGCCCCGGATCGATTGCCGCGGCTGAAACCTCTCCCGGCGGTTCCCCCGGATTCGTCGCGCAACGAGGCTATGCTTCAAAGCGCATCCACATCCCCGGACAGGTGAACCATGTTCCTCGACAAACTTTCCATCGGCATCGACCCGCCCAACGAGGTCAACGTCGTCATCGAGGTGCCGATCGGCGGCGAGCCGATCAAGTACGAGATCGACAAGGAGGCCGGCATGCTCGTCGTCGACCGCTTTCTCTACACCCCCATGCGCTACCCCGGCAACTACGGATTCATTCCGCACACCTTGTCCGACGACGGCGACCCCTGCGACGTGATCGTCGTGAACACCCGGCCGCTGATGCCCGGCGCCGCGATCTCGGTGCGCCCGATCGGCGTGCTCAAGATGACGGACGAGGCCGGGGGCGACGAGAAGATCATCGCGGTGCCCGGGCCGAAGCTGACCCAGCGCTACGCCCACGTCCAGAACTACACCGACCTGCCGCAGATCGCGCTGCTGCAGGTCGAGCACTTCTTCACCCACTACAAGGACCTCGAGCCGGGCAAGTGGGTCAAGCTCAACGGCTGGGGCAGCGCCGACGAGGCCCGGGCCCTGGTGGTCGAAGGCATCGAAAGGGCGAAGAAGGAAAAGGGCGCTGCCTGAGCCTGGATCAGGCAGCGAAGTTGACCTCGATCTCGGTGCCGTCCGGGTCCTCGAACAGCAGCGGCTCGACCCCGTAGCTCGGCCGGGCGCGCCGCGGCTCAGACCTTCGACTCTTCCGCCGCGTCTTCTTCTTTCGGCACGAAGACCATCCCGGTCTTCGCGTCGCAGTCCATGAGCCCGGCGTAGCGGCCCCAGGCGATCATGGTCTCGAAGGTCTTCTCGGGGTTGTCGTAAGGCAGGGCGCTCGCGATGTCCTTGACGATGCGCGCCGACTCCACCTCCTCGTGCTCGTCGAGCAGGGCGATGATGATGTGGAACAGCCGCAGCTTGAAGACCTGCTCGGCGAAGATCGCCTTGCGGTCGTGGCGGTCGGCGGCGACGAAGCGGCGCCCGAGTTCGGTGAGCCTGACCTCCTGGCGCGGGGTGTCGATCAGGTCGAGGATTTCGGCCGCCTTCAGGATGGCGATGGTGTCGCCGAACTCGCGCCCGATCTCGTCCGAGATGTCGTAGATGTTCGACAGCTCGGGCGAGTCGTTGAGGATGCTCATCAAGCCCAGGATCTGCCCCACCGGCACGAGCGGGATCGACTCCATGCGCGAACGCGCGCGCGAGATCGGCTGGCCCTGCACCGGCACCTCGGGCGGCAGGTCGGGCAAGGCCATCGTCGTGATGCATTCGTGGATCACCGCGACGAGGCGCTGGAACTCGGGGTTCTTGGTGTCGCGCGGATAAGGCAGCTTGTTCTCGAGCACGAGGCCGATGCGCCCGGGGCGCGGAAACAGCACGACGATGCGGGTGGCCATCTCCACCGCTTCCTCGATGTTGTGCGTGACCATGAAGACCGAGCTCAGGCCCTTGCCCGGGCCGCGCCACAGGCTCACGAGTTCCTGGCGCAGGTTCTCGGCGGTGAGCACGTCCAGCGCGCTGAAGGCCTCGTCCAGGCACAGCAGCTTGGGCGCCGAGACGAGCGCGCGCGCGATGCCCACGCGCTGGCGCATGCCGCCCGAGAGCTCGCGCGGATAGGCGGCGTGGTGGTTGCCCAGGCCGATGATCTCGATCGCCCGGTCGACCGCGGCGTCGCGCTCCTTGCGCCCGATCTGGCGCGCCATCAGCCCCACGGCCACGTTCTGCTCGACCGTGAGCCAGGGATAGAGCGCGAAGGTCTGGAAGACGATCGAGGCCTCGGGGTTGACGCCGACGAGCGACTTGCCGCGCGCCAGCGCCCGCCCCGAACTCGGCTCGATGAGCCCGGTGAGGCAGCGCAGGATCGTCGACTTGCCCGAGCCCGACTGGCCCAGCAGCGCGACGAACTCGCCTTCGCTCACCGCGAGGTCGATGTTCTCGAGCACCTTCAGCTCGTGGCCGCCCGCGGTCTGGTACGACTTGGTGACGGCGACGAGCTGCGCCACCGGCGCTGCCTTGTCATCTGAGGGCCTGGAATCCATAGGTCAGTTCTCCATGGTGGTCACGGCCACCCTCGCAGAGAGAGAGAGTCGGCATGGCAAGCTACCGCCGCGGGTCCGGCTTTGCCGGCCCGCTGGCGGTGCCCCCCTTGGGGGGAGCGCCGAAGGCGCTTCGGGGGGGAGCCATTTCAATCAATCCAGTCTAAAGCGGCGCTCGGAATAGCCGTACAGGCGGCGCCAGATGAGCTTGTTCATGACGACGACGAAGATCGACATGACGCCGATGCTGGCGATGATCATCGGCGTGTCGCCCGTCTTCGTCACCTGGGCGATGTAGGCGCCCAGGCCGTCGGCCTGCAGCGTCGTGTGGCCCCAGGTCGCGAGCTCGGCCACGATGCTCGCGTTCCAGGCCCCGCCCGCCGCGGTGCAGGCGCCCGTGACCCAGAAAGGGAAGATCGCCGGCAGGATCAGCGTGCGCCAGAGGTTCCAGTCCTTCAGGCCGTAGACGCGGGCGGCTTCCTTCAGGTCGTTCGGAATCGCCATCGCCCCGGCGACGACGTTGAACAGGATGTACCACTGGGTGCCCATCGCGATGAGCAGGATGCTGCCCCAGTTCAGCGTGATGTGGGTCGCGACGAAAAAGCCGACGACGATCGGAAAGGTCATGTTCACCGGGAACGAGGCCCCGATCTGCGCCAGCGGCTGGGCGAAGCGCGCGACCCGCGGCTGGAAGCCGATCCAGACCCCGACCGGGGTCCAGACGAGCGTGGCCAGCACCGTCATCGCCGCCACCCGCAGTGCGGTGAGGCAGCCGAGCCAGACGATGTGGCCGAAGGTCGCGAGCGTCATCGCCCCGTGCAGCGCGGCGACCGCGGCGGTGAGCCCTTCGAACACCTGCGCCGCGAGCCAGAGCGCGGCGGCGCCGCCGGCCAGGCGCCAGAACCAGCGCCCGCCGGCCGTGCGCACCCGCGGCGGCAGCGCGGCGGCCGGGTTCGGCGCACGCACCAGCCAATCGGCCAGCGGCCGCCGCACCCGCTCGTCGAACCAGGTGAACACGTAGGCGCCGCGCAGCAGGTCGTAGAACCAGGAGGTGGCGGGGGTCGAGGATTCGGTGAGCTCGATCTTGAAGCGGTCGGCCCAGGCCAGCAGCGGGCGCCAGACGAGCTGGTCGCTCACGAGGATGAGCACGATCATCGCCACCACGGCCCAGGCGGCGGCGGCGTTGTCGCCGCGCGCGATGGCCTGCGCCATGTACGAGCCCAGGCCGGGCAGCTCGATGTTCTTGTTCATCACGCTGATGGCCTCGCTCTGGGCGACGAAGAACCAGCCGCCGCCGAAGGACATCATCGAGTTCCAGATCAGGCTGTGCGCCGAGCCCGGCAGCTCGACGGTGCGAAAGCGCTGCCAGCGCGAGAGGCCGTAGGTCGAGGCCGCCTCCTGCATGTCGGCGGGAATCGTGACCATCGAGTGGTAGAAGCCGAAGGCCATGTTCCAGACCTGGCCGGTGAAGATGGCGAAGATGGCCGCGCACTCGACGCCCAGCAGGCTGCCCGGGAACAGCGCCATGAAGCCGGTGACCGTGGCCGAGAGGAAGCCCAGCACCGGCACCGACTGCAGCACGTCGAGCGCGGGCAGGATGACGACGCGGGCGTGGCGGTTCTTGGCCGCGAGCCAGCCGGTGCCGATGGCGAAGGCGAGCGAGAACGCGAACGCGATCCACATGCGCAGCAGGGTGCGCCCGGCGTAGTAGGGAATCCAGGCCGGCGAGCTCTCGACCGGCGGCATCGCCGCGGGATCGAAGTGCACGAGCATGCCGCGGCCGAAATGCAGCGCGCCCCAGAGCAGCGCCAGGACGATGAGCATCGACACCAGGTCGACCCAGCCGAAGCCACGGCGCTCCTCGACGACAACCAGCTGGGGGGCGGTACTCTTCATGCAGCGTTCGCCCAATCGTGAGCCGTCGGGGCAACAACAAGTGGGGCGAATGCTAACTTGCGGGCCCGAGGGGCAAATGACGGGTCGATGACAGCCGGGCGCCGTGCCGGCGAAGAAGCCGCCTCGGGCGCTGCGCGGGTGACACCTCGTCAGCGAATCTCGCGCGCCAGCTTCTGCAACTGCCCGAAGGCCCGGTAGCGGGCCTCGTGAAACCCGGCCACCGCGCCCGCGACCGGCTCGTAGGTCTTGCTGATGTGCGACATCGAGGCCATCGCCGATCGCAGGTCGCCGAAGAGCCCGCCGGCCACCGCGCCGAGCATGGCCGAGCCCAGCAGCACCGGCTCCTGCGCGGCCGTGGCCTGCAGGCGCTTGCCCGTGGCATCGGCGAGGAGCTGGCGCACGAGCTCGAGCCGCCCCGCGCCGCCGCTGATCACCACGCGCTCGACCGGCGCGCCGGCCTGTTCCTGGGCCTCGATGATCTGGCGCAGGCCGTAGCCGATGCCGCACAGCCCGGCGAGGTAGAGGGCAGCGAGGTTCTCGAGGTCGTTCTCCATCCCGAGGCCGGCGATGACGGCGCGCGCATCGGGGTCCGCCAGCGGCGAGCGGTTGCCCAGGAACTCCGGCACGACGTGCAGGCCCTCGGCCCCCAACGCGGCCTGCGACAGATTCGGCGCCCGGCTTGCGGCCCGCTCGGCGAGCAGATCGGCCAGGGGCCGGCCCTGCTGTTCGGCGCTCAGGCGGGCCTCGGTGGCCGCAGGGTGCATCGACAGCAGCTGATCGATCGCCGCGCCGGCCACCGACTGCCCGCCTTCGTTGAGCCAGGCCTCGGGCACCATGGCCGAGTAGTACGGGCCCCAGACGCCGGGCACGAACACGGGTTGCCGGGTCGTCGTCATCGTGCACGACGAGGTGCCGAACACGTAGCCCAGGCAGCCCACGGGGTCGCCGTCTGCACCCACCGTGCCGATGCCGCCGGCATGGGCGTCGATGGCGCCGGCCGCGACCGGCGTGCCGGCGGGCAGGCCCAGCTCCGCCGCGGCGCGCGCGTCGAGCCCGCCGCCGAGCCGGGTTCCGGGCGCGACCATCTTCCGGCCGATGCGCGCAAAGCCCTCGTCCGCGAGGCTGCCGAGGCCGATGGCGCGGAAATAGGTTTCGTCCCAGCGCCGCTCGTGGGCCAGGTAGGTCCACTTGCAGGTGACGGTGCAGGTCGAGCGGGACAGATCGCCCGTCGCGCGCCAGGTCAGGAAATCGGTCAGGTCGAAGAACTGCCAGGCGGCGTCGAAGACCGCGGGGCGGTTCTCGAGCAGCCACAGCAACTTGGGCGTT